>NZ_PHUE01000001.1:3108447-3419292 GCF_002813295.1 Flavobacterium sp. 5 | reverse complement strand
GGCGACAGAATGGATCACCAGCCTAATCAGCTTTCAGGAGGACAGCGCCAACGTGTGGCCATTGCTAGAGCATTAGTAAACAAACCTTCTATTATACTTGCGGATGAGCCAACAGGAAATCTGGACAGTAAAACCTCTCTAGAAATCATGAAACTTTTTGGTGATATTCATGCAAACGGAAACACTGTAATACTTGTAACTCACGAAGAAGAAATTGCGGCTTATGCGCACAGAGTTATTCGTTTGAGAGATGGGATAATCGAAAGTGACACTACAAAATAATTTGTGATTGTAAATTTTAGATTGAATATTAATCTAAAATCAGAATTCTAAAATCAAAAAAAATGAAAGTATATACAAAAACTGGAGATGGAGGAACTACCGCCCTTTTTGGTGGAACTCGTGTACCAAAAGATCATGCACGAATAGAAAGTTATGGAACTATAGACGAATTGAATTCTTACATTGGACTTATTCGTGACCAAGAGATAAACAATCACTATAAAGAAATTCTTATTGAAATTCAAGATAGATTATTTACTATTGGTGCTATTCTAGCTACTCCTCCCGAAAAAGAAGTGATGAAAAACGGTGAACTTCGATTAAAAAAACTAGGAATAACCGAAATTGATATCGAATTATTAGAAAATGAAATAGATGCTATGGAAGAAAAATTGCCACCAATGACTCATTTTGTTTTACCTGGAGGGCATCAAACAGTGTCATATTGTCATATTACAAGATGTATTTGTCGCCGTGCAGAGCGCTTAGCAGTGCATTTGAGTCATAATGAACCTGTTGCTGAAATAGCTATTAAATACCTAAACCGACTTTCTGACTACCTTTTTGTATTGGCACGAAAGTTGTCACTTGATTTAAACGCTGAAGAAGTAAAATGGATACCTAGAAAATAGTGTCCTTTTTAAATTTTAAACAGCTAATTTACAGAGATCATTTTTAGTAAGATACTTCATTCTGAAAATGATTATGAAGCACGAAAAACAAACGTTCTTAACTTTATAAAAAATAAATCGTTTTTTACTTGTCTTTTTCAGTAAAAAATTTATTTTTGCACAAAACTAAATCGATAGATATGTATTGGACATTAGAATTAGCATCATATTTAAGCGATGCACCGTGGCCTGCTAACAAAGACGAACTTATTGACTACGCTATTAGAGCAGGAGCTCCATTAGAAGTGGTAGAAAACCTTCAATCAATAGAAGATGAAGGCGAGATATATGAATCAATGGAAGAAATTTGGCCAGATTATCCAACAGACGAAGATTATCTTTGGAACGAGGATGAATATTAAAAAGTAAACCAAGAAAAAGTCTCAAAAGAGGCTTTTTTTTTGTTTAAATTTACGCAGATATATTAAATAGAAATAAAAACAGATCATGAGTTTCATAAACAGTATTATTAAAATCTTTGTTGGAGATAAATCCGAGAAAGATGTAAAAGCTTTACAGCCGTATTTAAATAAAATAAAGACTTTTGAAAGCGCTTTACAATCTTTGTCACATGACGAATTAAGAGCGAGAACTGCTTTTTTTAAAGAAAAAATAAAACAAGCTCGTGCTGAAAAAGATACCAAAATCGCTTCTCTTAAGTTAGAAGTAGAAAGCATTGAAGATATTGACAAACGCGAAGATATTTATATTGCTATTGATGCTCTTGAAAAAGAAGCTTATGATATCTCTGAAAAAACTTTATTAGAAATTCTTCCAGAAGCTTTTTCAGTAGTTAAAGAAACTGCAAGACGTTTCAAAGATAATACTGAGATTACTGTTACTGCAACTACAAAAGACAGAGAACTTTCGGCTTCAAAAACGTATATTACTCTTGACGGCGATAATGCAGTTTGGGCTAACACTTGGAATGCAGCTGGAAAGCAAATTACTTGGGACATGATTCACTATGATGTTCAATTAATTGGCGGTATGGTTTTGCATGAAGGTAAAGTTGCCGAAATGCAAACAGGTGAAGGAAAAACATTAGTGGCTACTTTGCCATTATATTTAAATGCTTTGACAGGAAACGGAGTTCACTTAGTAACTGTGAATGACTACTTGGCAAAACGTGATAGTACTTGGAAAGCTCCTTTATTTGAATTTCATGGATTGACTGTTGATTGTATTGACAATCACCAACCTAGTACAGAAGGAAGAAGAAATGCTTACAATGCAGACATTACTTACGGTACCAACAACGAATTTGGTTTTGACTACCTAAGAGATAACATGTCTCACTCTCCGGAAGATTTAGTTCAAAGAAAACATAATTACGCAATCGTCGATGAGGTCGATTCAGTTTTAATTGATGATGCTCGTACACCACTTATTATTTCAGGTCCAGTTCCTCAAGGAGATCGTCATGAATTTAATGAGTTGAAGCCAAAAATTGAAAATTTGGTTGCCTTACAACGTCAATTGGCAAATGGTTTTCTTGCTGAAGCAAAAAAATTAATCAAAGAAGGAAATACTAAAGAAGGTGGTTTCTTGTTGTTAAGAGCTTACAGAAGTTTACCTAAAAACAAAGCGTTAATTAAATTTTTGAGTGAAGAAGGAATCAAACAATTGCTTCAAAAAACTGAAAACACATACATGCAAGATAACAATCGCGAAATGCCAAAAGTGGACGAAGCGTTGTATTTTGTTATTGAAGAAAAAAACAACCAAGTAAGTTTGTCTGATAATGGGGTAGCATTCCTTTCAAAAGATACTGATGCAGACTTTTTCGTACTTCCAGACATTGGAACTGAAATTGCTGCTATCGAAAAGAAAAAATTAGACAAAGATGCGGAAGCGGAAGAAAAAGAAAGATTATTTCAAGATTTCGGAGTAAAAAGCGAGCGTATTCACACCTTGACTCAACTTTTAAAAGCCTATTCACTTTTTGAAAAAGATGTAGAATATGTAATCATGGACAACAAAATCATGATCGTAGATGAGCAAACAGGTCGTATCATGGATGGTCGACGTTATTCAGACGGTTTACACCAAGCGATTGAAGCTAAAGAAAATGTAAAAATCGAAGCTGCTACTCAAACATTTGCAACGGTTACATTACAGAACTATTTCAGAATGTACAACAAATTAGGTGGTATGACTGGAACAGCTGTAACTGAAGCTGGTGAGCTTTGGGAAATCTACAAATTAGATGTTGTTGAAATCCCAACTAACAGAGGAATCTCTCGTCTTGACAAAGAAGATTTCATCTACAAAACAACTCGTGAAAAATTCAATGCAGTAATCGAAGATGTAACTGAATTATCAAAAGCAGGAAGACCAGTTCTTATTGGTACAACTTCTGTTGAGATCTCAGAATTATTAAGTAGAATGTTGAAAATGCGTGGTGTTACTCACAACGTATTGAATGCAAAAATGCACAAGCAAGAAGCTCAAATCGTAGAAGAAGCTGGAAAACCTGGTGTAGTAACTATTGCAACTAATATGGCAGGTCGTGGTACCGATATTAAATTGACTCCAGAAGTAAAAGCTGCTGGTGGTTTAGCAATCGTAGGTACAGAACGTCACGATTCGCGTCGTGTTGACCGTCAGTTACGTGGTCGTGCTGGTCGTCAAGGAGACCCAGGAAGTTCACAATTTTATGTTTCTCTTGAAGATAACTTGATGCGTTTATTTGGTTCTGAAAGAGTAGCCAAAGTAATGGATAGAATGGGATTACAAGAAGGTGAAGTTATTCAGCATTCGATGATGACTAAATCTATTGAACGTGCTCAGAAAAAAGTAGAAGAAAATAACTTTGGTGTTCGTAAACGTTTATTAGAATATGATGACGTAATGAACGCACAACGTGAAGTAGTGTACAAACGTCGTCGTCACGCCTTGTTTGGTGAGCGTTTGAAACTTGATATCGCTAATATGCTTTATGACACTTGCGAATTAATTGTTGATGACAATAAAGCCAAAAACAGCTTTAAAGATTTTGAATTCGAAATTATTCGTTATTTCTCATTCACTTCACCAGTTTCACAAGAGGATTTCTCTAAATTGACAGAAATTGAAATTACAGGTAAATTGTACAAAGCAGCCCTTGAATTTTATACTCAAAAAACTGAGAGAAGTGCTAGAGAAGCCTTCCCTATCATTCAGAATGTTTATGAAGATAAAAACAACCGTTTTGAACGTATTGTAGTTCCTTTTACTGATGGAATAAAAATGTTCAATGTTGTTACTGACTTGAAAAAAGCATACGATACACAAGGAAACCAATTAGTAGCTGATTTTGAAAAGAACATCACATTATCTATTGTTGATGAAGCTTGGAAAAAGCATTTACGCAAAATGGACGAATTAAAACAATCTGTTCAATTAGCTGTTCACGAACAAAAAGATCCATTGCTTATTTACAAATTAGAAGCGTTTAACTTATTCCGTTCTATGCTTGATAATGTAAACAAAGAAGTAATTTCATTCTTGTTTAAAGGTGATTTACCAGCTCAAAATGCTCCTGTTATTGAAGAAGCAAGAATCGAGCGTCAAGTAGAAAATTACCAATTGAGCAAAGACGAAATTCCAAATAGCGAAAGCGCTAATCGTGAAGCTGGAGAAACACAACAACGACAAGTTACCGAAACTATCGTTCGCGATATGCCAAAAATTAATCGTAATGATACTGTAACGATTCAAAATGTAGCCAATGGGCAAACACAAGAAATAAAATTCAAAAAAGCCGAAAGTTTAATAGCTAGCGGAGCTTGGGTCTTAGTTTCTTAATAAAAATAGATTTAATTTGAATCCCCAACTACTTTCGTAATTGGGGATTTTTTTATAAAAAATCAAAACATACAATATTGAATATATTCCTTAAATTTACTTTGAATAAAAAACAAATTAAATGTATACCATACCTTTTCAAACTATAAATTGGGACAATATAACAACTATAGAACACAAAGGAACGTCAGGAACAGCTTATTGGCAAAGTGTGTTATTAGATGGACTTCGAATTAGAAAAGTAATTTATTCTGAAAATTATTTGGCAGACCATTGGTGTCAAAAAGGACATATTGTACATTGTCTGGAAGGTGAATTCAATAGTGAATTAGAAAACGGCGAAACCTTCAAACTTACCCAAGGAATGACTTATATCGTTTCTGATGATTTGAGTTCACATCGTTCTGTAACTACAAATAAAGTCATATTATTAATCATTGACGGGGCTTTTTTGAAACCAAGTGAATAAATTATAAAAAAATAATAGAAAAGCAAAAAACAGAAATTTTTATTCTCTGAATCACACTATTATGATCAAACAATACACAAGTAATGGAAAAAAACCTGTGTCTTTTTTGTACAAAGGCAAACCGAATTAGATCTGACTTCCAAAATAAAATTAGTGATTTGGCAAGAACGAAGACTAAAAAAAATAATACATAAGTATATCGTCAACAATAATATTATAACAAAAAATGAAAAAAAATGTTAACTTTACTTAATTAGATTTATAAAAAACAACTAAAAAAATACGATCATGTCAAAAAGTCAAGACGCAAAAAAAACCGTCAAAAAAGAGCCTCTTAAAACCGCAAAAGAAAAAAAGGAAGAAAAGAGAGAAAAGAAAAATAGTCCGAAAAGAGACTAAAATTAGTACTCAGTACTAAATAAAAAAAGGGGTTCAGTTATAAAAAAACTGAACCCCTTTTTTAAAACAATAATTTTATTATTTCTTATTCATTTGTATTAACTGTCCATAAGTAGGAATCTGTTGCATGATTTGTGCTCTAACCAAAGTTAGTATGTACACTTCTGCTTGATAAAACTGAAATGCAACTGTAGCATTTGTAGCTTTTTTTATTTTTTTATAATAAGTCTCCAAAGTATCTTCTTGATCTTTTCTATTTTTAAAATAATCCATAGCCAAAGACTCCGCTAATGCAGTATTCAAGTCATTATATGATAAAGCAGTTTTTTCATATAATTTTATTCTTTCCACAGCTGTCTTTTTATTTTCTACTTGATATTCATCGTAAATTTTCCAAAAAGCAACAGCATCAGCTTCTGGAACTGCAACAAGTTTAGCAACTGCTTCTTTTTTTTGTACTCCCAAAAGGTTCATCATTGCCTCCATTTCAGCATCAGATTTTTGAGAATAAGTTGCCACAGTACTAGCAAAAAACAACATCAATAGTAATAGATTTTTTTTCATAAATTCTTAATATTTTATTTATTTGGTTAATATTATTTAGACCTAGTTTGGTTTTACTATTTTGCCTAAAAAACATGTTAAAAATAGTAATTCTTTGATTAAATCAAATATTTCAGTGAAAAAAAATTAAGAATTTACCACTAAAAAATCTCTGTAAAAATACTTTTATTTATAAAAAAAAGGGTTCAGTATAAAACTGTACCCTTTTTTAAAATTAAACACTAAAATATTATTTCACTGGGATATTTTTCAAAATTTCCAATACAAAATTCCAGTATTTTTGAGTTGAAGAAATACTTGCTCTCTCATCTGGAGAATGTGCACCGTGTATTGTTGGTCCAAAAGAAATCATATCCATATCAGGATAATTAGTTCCTAAAATTCCACACTCTAAACCTGCGTGACAAGCAGCAACATTTGGTTTCTCTCCGTTTTGTTTTTCATAAATAGAGACAAGAACTTCCAAGATTTCAGAATTAGGATTTGGTGTCCAACCAGGATAAGGTCCTGAGAATTCTACTTCACAACCCATTAATTCAAAAGCAGAACGTAAACTATTCGCTAAGTCAAACTTAGATGATTCTACAGAAGAACGTGTTAAACATTTTACAGAGAATTTTCCTCCTCCTACTTCTACTTTGGCAATATTATTAGATGTTTCAACTAAATTATCAAAATCAGCACTCATTCTATACACACCATTATGAGCCGTATACATCGAACGAACAAAATAAAATTGAGCAATTGTAGGCATTACCATTGCAGGAAGTGTATCTAATTTTTGAAAAACTACTTCAAGATTAGGTTCGGTAGTTTGAAACTCTGCTTTAATTTCATTTACAATTTCTTGCATATCAAACACAAAAGCTTCATCATAAACGGCAGCAATAATAACTTTTGCAGTACTTTCACGTGGAATCGCATTACGAAGACTTCCACCATTAATTTCAGAAATTTGCAATCCAAAATTATCAAAACCATCAAATAATAAACGGTTCATAATCTTATTAGCATTTCCTAAACCTTTGTGAATATCCATCCCTGAATGTCCACCATTTAATCCCTTTACAGTTATAGAATATCCAACAGAGCCTTCAGGAGTTTCCTCTTCATCATATTCTGCTGTAGCTGTTACATCAATTCCACCTGCGCAACCAATACCAATTTCGTCATCCTCTTCGGTATCTAAATTCAATAAAATATCTCCTTTTAGAATTCCTCCTTTCAAATTCAAAGCTCCTGTCATTCCTGTTTCTTCATCAATCGTAAACAAAGCTTCAATAGCAGGATGCGGAATATCTTTGCTTTCTAAAATTGCCATTATAGTAGCAACTCCAAGACCATTATCAGCGCCAAGTGTAGTTCCGCGAGCACGAACCCAGTCACCATCAACATACATATCAATTCCTTGCGTATCAAAGTCAAAAACAGTGTCTGCATTTTTTTGATGAACCATATCCAAATGTCCTTGCAATACAAGCGCTTTTCTATTTTCCATTCCCGCAGTAGCAGGCTTGCGAATAATTACATTTCGGATCTCATCTTCAAAAGTTTCTAATCCTAAACTAGCACCAAAATCTTTCATAAATTCTATTACACGCTCTTCTTTTTTAGAAGGACGAGGCACCGCATTCAAATCGGCAAATTTATTCCAAACTACTTTTGGCTCTAAATTTCTTATCTCTTGACTCATTTATATATGTTTGAAGTTTAACAATTTTTGAAGCCAAAGTTACAAAGTTTAAAATAGTTTAGAATGCTATTTATTGAGTTTAATTCAAAAAAAGAATCATTATGAAAGTAATTTAATATTTCTTAAACCTTCATACCTGAAAAAATACAAATAGGATAATGCAAAAACACTTTTCCATCAATTTTAGTTGCATTGACACCTAAATTATCAATTCCAATATCTTCCAAAATCATTTCTCTTAGAGCCTCACTATTTTCTGGAAAAGAGGCTTTCAATTGTTCTTCCAATTCAATTTTCAGAGTATAACTACTCTGCTTAATGCCTTTTAAATTCGATTTTTCAAAAAGCATTTCAAATTCCTTTACTGATAAAGCCTTTACGTGTGAAGAATCTCTGTTTTTTTCCATCATATTATAGGCATCAATTTTATTATCAGGCAAAGCAACATCTACAACCATTACAATTCCATCTGGTTTACAAACCCGAATCATTTCCGTTAAAACCAATTGCGGATTCAAAAAATGATGTAAGCCAAATCTTGATACGACTATAGAAAAATTATTATCCGGATAAGGCAAAGAAGTAACTTCGCCAATTTCCCAATCGATGTTTTTCAATTGAAATTTGGCTTGAAGTTTCTTTGCTTCATTAATCATTTCCTGAGTAATATCAATGCCTGTTACGTGATTTACATGTTTCGCAAATTCGCAGGAAACAATCCCTGAACCACAAGCAATATCTAAAACATTATCTTCTTTAGTTGCAAAGCTTATTGTTATTAATTCTTCCAAAGCATCCCGATGCGCTACAATCGAAGTATAGTTACTTGCCTGTTTTGAAAATTGCTCAATAACATTTTCGTTGTGTGTTTTATTTTCCATAATACCTTTTTTAGTCTTTACTTTTTTACAAAATTACAAAGTATTGATCGTGTCCTAATTACTATATTTGTACAATGAATAATGATTATAAGACAATTATTAAAATAGATTTGGGATTTGAAGTAAACAAGTCAAGACCGATTACGACCTATTCTGAAATTATTCAAAATGCCAGATGTCAAGATTCGCATTCGCATCCAAGAGCACAAATCATTTCCTGTGACAGTGGTATCATGGAAGTGGTCACAAAAAACAACATTTGGATTGTAAATCCAACACAAAGCGTATGGATCCCGAGTAATGTAGATCATCAGGTATATTTTCCAAGCAACGTAAAAATTATCACGGCATTTATAGATCCTTCCCAATTAGAAAAACTACCGACTTCTAGTTTTGCCTTTGATAATTCGAACTTCTTAAAAAGTTTACTTTTAAAAGTTGTCTCTTTCGCAAACCCAACAGAATTTAGCCCTGAACAAGAAAAAATTATGGAAGTATTACTCGATGAAATTTCTGTACTACAACCAACATCTGCTTTTTTACCAACAAGTAAAGACGAAAGAATTAAAAAAGTAACAGATACATTATTAAAGAATTTATCAAGTAAACAAACTATTGAGCATTACGCAGGCCTATCATGTGTTAGCTCCAAAACGCTTTCCCGATTATTTATAAAAGAACTGGGAATGAGTTTTGGAGATTGGAAGATTCGGTTAAAATTACTGGAAGCAATAAAACAATTAGGAGAAAAAAAATCAATTACAGAAATTGCATTGAATTTAGGTTATGAAAATCCAAGTTCATTTATTACTACTTTTAAAAAACATTTTGGTAAAACACCTTCGAATTATGTTTTAGAAGAAAACAGCAAAATACAACACAACATATAATTATATTTACACAAAAAAAAGATCAGTGCAACGCAAATATATTCTCCCAATATTTTTTTTACTTCAAATTCTAATTCTGAAAATCATTCGGTTTTTTCCAGAATATGTAGAACACTTTTACAGCAACGGGTTGTATCTCTATATATCTTTTCCATTGAGAATTGTTTTGAGTAAAATTCCTTTTTCAGTTGGAGATTGCATCTATTTTGCTTTAATTCTACAAGTATTAGTATGGCTTTGGAATAAAAGAAAAACATGGAAATTAGAATGGAAGAATAATATTTTGTCCATTTTGAGTACTTTATCGGTATTTTATTTTTTCTTTCATTTGCTTTGGGCTTTCAATTATTACCGCGAACCTTTATTCGAAAAAATGGCTATTGAAAGAGATTATAGCGACGCCGATTTATTAGCATTTACAAAAAAAATAATTGCAAAAACAAATACTATTCAGAGCCAGATTACAAAAAATGACAGTTTAAAAGTAGTATTTCCTTATTCTCAAAATCAGGTTTTTGAGATGAATCAAAATGGGTACAAAAATCTAGCAAAAGAATATTCTTTTTTCACGTATACGCATTTAAGCATTAAGAAATCTCTCTTCAGTTTACCTTTAACATATATGGGTTTTGGTGGTTATTTGAATCCTTTTACCAATGAAGCTCAGGTAAATTATTTGGGACCGATGTACAGTTTTCCGATGACTACCAATCACGAAATGGCACATCAAATGGGATATGCTAGCGAAAGCGAGTGCAATTTTATAGGCTTTTTATCTTCTATAAAAAATGATGATTTATACATTCAATATTCGGGTTATAGTATGGCTTTGCGCTATTGTTTGGGAAATTGGCAAGTGAGAGATGAGAAAGTATTAGAGCAATTACTAAAAACAGTTCATCCTGGGATTTTAAAAAACTATAAAGAAAGTCATGATTTTTGGGAAGCTTATCAAACTCCAATTGAAACTGGTTTTCATGCTTTTTATGACCATTTTTTGAAAATTAATCAACAAAAAGACGGAATGGACAGTTATAGCAAGTTTGTGAATTTGATGGTGAATTATTATCAGAAAAGAGTGTTTTAAAAGGTGTTTAAAAAAACTAAATTTCTAAAATAGCCCCGATAGCAGTGGAAATCCTTTTGTGTTTTTTCTTTAAAAACAGAAAAGATTGCAACGGATAGCGGGAGTAATGTTGTATTGAAACGGGAGTTTTTGCTCCTTATTATTTTAAAAAACGTTTCGTATTGTAACAAAATCCTTGAGCGTACTACTAATGGAATATGAGTGAAAATCTAGAACCTTCTTTTGTCAAGCAACTGCAAGAAAACCAGAATATAATCCACAAGATTTGTAGATTATATACATCTGGTGAGGATGCTCACAAGGATTTGTTTCAGGAAATCACGATTCAATTATGGAAGGCTTTTCCAAAATTTAGAGGCGAAAGCAAATTTTCTACCTGGGCTTATCGAGTCGCCTTGAATACTGCTATTACCTTATATCGAAAAAACAAACGCAGTATTGCAACCGTTGAATATGAGGGAAGACAGCATTTTACGCATGACATAGAATATAATTATGAAGAAGAGGAACAATTAAAATTGATGTACAAAGCAGTTTATCAATTAAATGACATTGAAAAAGCGTTAGTATTTATGTATTTGGAAGACAAGGATTATACCGAAATATCGGAAACTTTAGGAATTAGCGAAGTGAATGCAAGGGTAAAAATGAATAGGATAAAAGGGAAATTAAAGAAAATTTTAAATCCATTAGGCGTATGAAAGAGTTGGATTTATTAAAAAAAGACTGGAAAAAGAACTCAGATTCTTTTATACAGATTTCGGAAAGCGAAATTTACAAAATGATTCATAAAAAATCATCTTCGATTGTGAAGTGGATTTTTTTAGTGAGCATCATTGAACTTGGATTGGGATTGCTTTTAGGTTTAGCGTTATCATTTACCAAATACGATGAAAAAAGTATAGAATTAATTAAACATTTAGGTATTTACATTTATTATATCATTAGTACTATTTTGCTATATGCTGTAATATTTTATTTTATTTTTAGATTCTACACAATGTATCGTAAAATTGCGGCGGATGATAATATAAAAAAATTAATTTCAACTATATTAAAAACGCGAAAAGTGGTAAAGCAATATATTGCATTTAATTTATCATTTTGTGCTGTTTATTTAATCACATTTGGAGGTTATCTTTTTTACGAAGGTTATCTAGAAGCTGCTTCAAAAAATGGTGTTATTCATCCCGAAATGCCTCTAAATATTGCTTTGATATCTTTTGGGGTTTTAATTTTAGTCACAGCACTAATTACTTTTGCTTTCTGGCTGATCTATAAATTAATCTACGGAATTTTATTAAAACGCCTGCAAAACAACTTTGAAGAATTAAAGAAAATAGATTTATAAAAAAAAGAGGCTAACGCCTCTTTTATCTTTTAATATTCCCATTGTCTGGTTTTATTCAATTCTTCTTGTTCTTTTAAAACCTCTGCAGGAATAACTTTTAGGAAAGAAGGATGCTGCTCTATTGCGTATTCTACTTTTTCAACAATTTCTTCAATTGTATCATTATCATAATCAATATCCAAAGGCTCTTTTATAATAAATGATTGAAGGATTCCTTTCTTTTTCATACGTAAACCCTTCTTACAAAAAGATCGTCTAAAACCATCAATTACTATAGGAATGACAATGGGTCTGTGCTGTTTTATAATGTGTGCAGTTCCTTTTCGAACTGGTTTAAACGATTTGGTTGTTCCTTGCGGAAATGTAATTACCCAACCATCTTCCAAAGCAATTTTAATATTTTCAGTATCATTTGGATTTACATCTTTCTTCTCTTTCACATCCTCACCTTTCGCACGCCAAGTCCGCTCTACAGAAATAGCACCCGCATAGGCCATGATTTTTGGCAATAAACCTGCATTCATTGTTTCTTTAGCTGCTACATAATACATGTTCAATTTAGGATTCCACATATACCAAACGTTTTTTATGGAATCTTCTCTACCACTCAAACTTGCGTTAAAAACATGAAACATGGCGGTAACATCAGCAAAATAGGTTTGATGATTCGAAATAAAAAGAACATTTGTCTCTGGCAGATTTTTAATAATTTCAGATCCTTCAATTTGCAGTTCATTAAAACCACGGTAACGTCTGTGGCTAATAAATCCGAAGATTCGAATTAGCCATTTTTTTATAAATAATATGTGTCCAAAAGGATTTCGCTTGAATAATCCCATAAGATTGTTTGTTTTTGACTTTAGATTTGGGACTGCAAAATTACTATTTTTTTTCCTTTTTAAATATTAAAAAAGCATCCTTTTAACAAAAAAACCTAACTCGAAAAATTCATTTTTCTCAAAATGGAATTCAAAACAATCTTTAATTCACTTAACATCATAGCAGTTGCTCCCCAAACAATATGCTCGTCAATTTTGAACACAGGAACGGCAATAGATTTTGAATAAGAAGTATTAATATCAGCATCTACTACAATAGTATCGCTCAAAAAAGTAGTTAATGGTAATTCAATAATATCTGCTACCTCAATCGGATCTGGATAAAAAGCTATTTCCTCTTTGCAAATACCCAAAAAAGGGTAAACCATAAAATTACTTGGCGGAATATATAAATTTGTAAAGGCTTTTAATACCTCAATTTTATCTGAAGGGATCCCAACTTCCTCAAAAGTTTCACGCAATGCAGTTTGTTCTAGATTTAGGTCATCCACTTCATATTTCCCTCCAGGAAAAGCAATTTGAGACGAATGAACTCCTTTATAAGAATTACGAACTATGAGAACCAAATGTGTTTTGCCTCCTTTAGGATAACATAACATCATCACTCCTGCTTTTCTTGGATTTATTTCATCAAAATTTAAACTCTCGATAATTTTACGACGTTCCACAGGCACCATAATATTGTGAGCCTCTTCTCCAGGAAGATTTACTGCATCCAGATAAGGAACAATTTGTAAAAAATCTTGAAAATCCATAATCAAAGGTTATTTTTGCAGATAAAATAATACCTAAATATACTTTAGAAAAAAGTGCCAAACAAATTTTAAACATTCAAAACCCAATAATATGTATAGTAAAGAAGAGAATCAAAAACTAAAACACGAATTCTGGGTCGATTTCGCTCATAAATACCCAAGAAAATGGCTTTTGTACGACACTAAAATAAAAGATTTCTCGTTTAAATTCTACGTAGAAAACACTAAAGCACAAATACATATAGATATCGAAATGAGAAATACTGAATTACGTATTCAATATTTTGAAAAGTTAGTAGCTCTAAAAAATATACTCGAAGAAGAATTTATAAAGAATTTAGTCTTTGAAAAAAATCATACTCTGGAGAATGGAAAAACCATTAGCCGCATTTGGGTTGAAAAATTAAATGTAAGTGTAAGCAATCGCAAATATTGGGATGAAATATTTGATTTTTTCTACGAAAAAATGAATGCTATAGAAATGTTCTATTTAGAATATGATGATTTTATAAAAGACATCGAAAAATAGTGAAAGAAGTAACTCAAAAATATTCAATATGGATTTATTTGAAGAAACAAACGATTGGGAAACTAAATTAACCCCAATTCTTAAAAAGTACAAAGGCAGAAAACATCCTTTAGAGTATCAGAATCTCTATCAGTTGATGATAATGGTTGTTCTTTCGGCTCAGGATTCTGATGCTAATATTAATTCTATATCTCCAGCTCTTTTTGAAACTTTTCCAAATATGAAAAGTTTAGCCTCATCAAGTGTAGAAAATCTGATTCCTCATATTTCAAAAGTTAGAAATTTTGGCACCAAAGCGAATTGGTTAATCGAAATCGCACAAACAATTCAAGAAAACAAAAACATTCCTCTGACAATGGAAACATTGACAGCTTTAAAAGGCATCGGTCGAAAATCAGCCAATGTCATTATGCGGGAAGCAGGAGTTCCTCCCGAGGGAATTATCGCCGATTTACATGTAATCCGTGTAGCACCAAGAATTGGATTGATCACTGAAAGTAAAGACGGTAATAAAGTCGAAAAACAACTAATGCAAATCCTACCCAAAACAATTTGGGATGAAATTGGTATGGCTTTTTCTTTTCTAGGAAGAGAAATTTGCAGACCTAAACCTAAATGTGAAGAATGCCCAATTAATTCAATTTGCAATTATTATAGAATTAATCGATAATTATTTTTATAAATCTCTTTGTTAATTCTTTTATGGCATGCACCAATGGTCGTGCTGTCCATTTCATAAATAGCTAGCCCCACATTTTTAAATTTTATTTAAAATTGACTAGTCCTAAATAAACAATACAGTTTTTTAGATAAATAATTAAAATAAAAAAACTTCATTTAGCGTTAGCCAAATGAAGTTTTTTCTTGTACTCAGAGCGGGACTTGAACCCGCACGAACATTGCTGTTCACTGGATTTTAAGTCCAGCGTGTCTACCAATTTCACCATCCAAGCATTATAAAGTGGTACCTCCAGGGATCGAACCAGGGACACATGGATTTTCAGTCCATTGCTCTACCATCTGAGCTAAGGTACCTAAAATTTTAATTAAATTTTAGTATAAAAAACCCTGTTTCTTATCGAAACAGGGTTTTTATAAAAAAAGGCAGCGACATACTCTCCCACATAACTGCAGTACCATCTGCGCAGGCGGGCTTAACTACTCTGTTCGGGATGGGAAGAGGTGAGCCCCGCCGCAATAACCACCTTAAGAAGTTATAATTGCTTTGGACAATCATCTTGCAAGTCGTAATTCCTAATTTAGAACTCGTGCATTGCAACAATATCTTAACATACTGAGATAAAGAATATAAAAAGTGTATTAGAAAGTTTCTTCCCGAGTCTTGCGACTCGGGAAAAGGGTGTACATAAGCTTACGGGTTATTAGTACTACTCGACTATGACATTACTGCCTTTACATCTATAGCCTATCAACGTGGTCATCTCCCACGACCCTTAAAAGAAATCTCATCTTGTGGTGGGTTTCGCGCTTATATGCTTTCAGCGCTTATCCCTTCCAAACGTAGCTACTCTGCGGTGCCCCTGGCGGGACAACAGATACACTAGAGGTTTGTCCAATTCGGTCCTCTCGTACTAGAATCAGATCCACTCAAATTTCTTGCGCCCACAGTAGATAGAGACCGAACTGTCTCACGACGTTCTGAACCCAGCTCGCGTGCCACTTTAATGGGCGAACAGCCCAACCCTTGGGACCTTCTCCAGCCCCAGGATGTGACGAGCCGACATCGAGGTGCCAAACCCCCCCGTCGATATGAGCTCTTGGGGGAGATCAGCCTGTTATCCCCGGCGTACCTTTTATCCTTTGAGCGATGGCCCTTCCATGCGGAACCACCGGATCACTATGCTCTACTTTCGTACCTGATCGACCTGTATGTCTCTCAGTCAAGCTCCCTTATGCCATTGCACTCTACGCACGGTTACCAAGCGTACTGAGGGAACCTTTAGAAGCCTCCGTTACTCTTTTGGAGGCGACCACCCCAGTCAAACTACCCACCAAGCAATGTCCCCCGCAAAGCGGGGTTAGGCCTCAGATAAACAAAGGGTTGTATTTCAACAATGACTCCACAACGCCTAGCGACGCCACTTCACAGTCTCCAACCTATCCTACACATCATTTATCCAAGGTCAATACTAAGCTATAGTAAAGGTGCACAGGGTCTTTTCGTCCCACTGCGGGTAAACGGCATCTTCACCGTTACTACAATTTCACCGAGCTCATGGCTGAGACAGTGTCCAGATCGTTACACCATTCGTGCAGGTCGGAACTTACCCGACAAGGAATTTCGCTACCTTAGGACCGTTATAGTTACGGCCGCCGTTTACTGGGGCTTCAATTCAATGCTTCTCCGAAGATAACATCTCCTCTTAACCTTCCAGCACCGGGCAGGTGTCAGGCCCTATACTTCATCTTACGATTTTGCAGAGCCCTGTGTTTTTGATAAACAGTCGCCTGGACCTCTTCACTGCGGCCCCGATTACTCGGGGCGACCCTTCTCCCGAAGTTACGGGTCTATTTTGCCTAATTCCTTAGCCATGAATCTCTCGAGCACCTTAGGATTCTCTCCTCGACTACCTGTGTCGGTTTGCGGTACGGGTACTAATTACCTGAAGTTTAGAGGTTTTTCTTGGAAGCCCTTAGGCGCACTATCTCTTTGTCCGAAGACTCCGAGTACTATCGTATTTCCCCAAGCCGCGTGGATTTGCCTGCGCAGCTTATAGGTAGGTACTTCAACGAACTATTCCGTCAGTTCGCGGCGCTTTCATCACTCCGTCACCCCATCACAGTAATTAGTAGTACGGGAATATTAACCCGTGGTCCATCGACTGTCCCTTTCGGGTTCGCCTTAGGTCCCGACTAACCCACAGCTGATTAGCATAGCTGTGGAAACCTTAGTCTTTCGGTGTGCGGGTTTCTCGCCCGCATTATCGTTACTTATGCCTACATTTTCTTTTCTAACCAGTCCAGCATGCTTTACAACACACCTTCAACCCTGTTAGAATGCTCCCCTACCACTTGTAATAAATTACAAATCCATAGCTTCGGTAATATGTTTATGCCCGATTATTATCCATGCTCGTCCGCTCGACTAGTGAGCTGTTACGCACTCTTTAAATGAATGGCTGCTTCCAAGCCAACATCCTAGCTGTCTGGGCAGACAAACCTCGTTCTTTCAACTTAACATATATTTGGGGACCTTAGCTGATGGTCTGGGTTCTTTCCCTCTCGGACTTGGACCTTAGCACCCAAGCCCTCACTGCACGGAAACATTATATAGCATTCGGAGTTTGTCAGGAATTGGTAGGCGGTGAAGCCCCCGCATCCAATCAGTAGCTCTACCTCTATATAACTTTACGCCGTGCGCTGCACCTAAATGCATTTCGGGGAGTACGAGCTATTTCCGAGTTTGATTGGCCTTTCACCCCTACCCACAGGTCATCCGAAGACTTTTCAACGTCAACCGGTTCGGACCTCCACACTGTGTTACCAGCGCTTCATCCTGCCCATGGGTAGATCACACGGTTTCGCGTCTAACACTACTGACTAAAGCGCCCTATTCAGACTCGCTTTCGCTACGGATCCATGGCTTAACCATTTATCCTTGCCAGCAACGTTAACTCGTAGGCTCATTATGCAAAAGGCACGCCGTCACCCCACAAAAGGGCTCCGACCGCTTGTAAGCGTATGGTTTCAGGATCTATTTCACTCCGTTATTCACGGTTCTTTTCACCTTTCCCTCACGGTACTGGTTCACTATCGGTCTCTCAGGAGTATTTAGCCTTAGCGGATGGTCCCGCCAAATTCAGACAGGGTTTCACGTGCCCCGCCCTACTCAGGATACCACTATCCTTTACATTCATTACTTATACAGGGCTATCACCTTCTTTGGCTCTACTTTCCAGTAGATTCTAATTCTTTATGCAAGAAATGTCGTGGTCCTACAACCCCAACATTGCCGTAACAACATTGGTTTGGGCTAATCCGCGTTCGCTCGCCACTACTTACGGAATCACTTTTGTTTTCTTCTCCTCCGCCTACTTAGATGTTTCAGTTCAGCGGGTTTGCCCACCTATCGGTGTACTATGTCTTCAACATAGTGGGTTGCCCCATTCAGGTATTTACGGATCAATCGATGTGTGCTCGTCCCCGTAACTTTTCGCAGCTTATCACGCCTTTCATCGCCTCTGAGAGCCAAGGCATCCCCCATACGCCCTTATTTTGCTTATTGTACCAATCTTAAAATTAATTAAGACCGTTTTTTTTTGTCTTTTACTATAAATAGTAAAAAACGCTTTCTACTTTTTATTATTTCTTATCTCAATATGTCAATGAACTTTTTCCTTAGTAGAGACGTTGCAATGCAACGTCTCTACCGGATTGTGGAGAATAACGGAGTCGAACCGTTGACCTCCTGCGTGCAAGGCAGGCGCTCTAGCCAGCTGAGCTAATCCCCCATTTTTAAATGATGAGTTATGAATTATGAGTTATGAATTTGCTCATAAACGCTCAACTTCTAAAATTTCCTTTTTTTAAGAATTTCAATTCTTTTAAACTTATAACTCATAACTTATGACTTATAACTCTTAAAATAGTTGTCTCGGACAGACTCGAACTGTCGACCCCTACATTATCAGTGTAGTACTCTAACCAGCTGAGCTACGAGACACTCTTTATTCTTAAATTGTATTAGTCGTTGCACTGCAACGCCTCTACTTTTATTCTTTATTTTTTTAAATTAACAGCAAGAGTAATATAATCTTTAATTTGTAACCTATAAATTCTTCGTCTTCTTTCCCTAGCGTGCAATAAATTGCTAACAACTAAGGCTCTAGAAAGGAGGTGTTCCAGCCGCACCTTCCGGTACGGCTACCTTGTTACGACTTAGCCCTAGTTACCAGTTTTACCCTAGGCAGCTCCTTGCGGTCACCGACTTCAGGCACCCCCAGCTTCCATGGCTTGACGGGCGGTGTGTACAAGGCCCGGGAACGTATTCACCGGATCATGGCTGATATCCGATTACTAGCGATTCCAGCTTCACGGAGTCGAGTTGCAGACTCCGATCCGAACTGTGACCGGTTTTGTAGATTCGCTCCTGGTCGCCCAGTGGCTGCTCTCTGTACCGGCCATTGTAGCACGTGTGTAGCCCAAGGCGTAAGGGCCGTGATGATTTGACGTCATCCCCACCTTCCTCACAGTTTGCACTGGCAGTCTCGTTAGAGTTCCCGACATGACTCGCTGGCAACTAACAACAGGGGTTGCGCTCGTTATAGGACTTAACCTGACACCTCACGGCACGAGCTGACGACAACCATGCAGCACCTTGTAAATTGTCTTGCGAAAAGTCTGTTTCCAAACCGGTCAATCTACATTTAAGCCTTGGTAAGGTTCCTCGCGTATCATCGAATTAAACCACATGCTCCACCGCTTGTGCGGGCCCCCGTCAATTCCTTTGAGTTTCATTCTTGCGAACGTACTCCCCAGGTGGGATACTTATCACTTTCGCTTAGCCACTGAGATTGCTCCCAACAGCTAGTATCCATCGTTTACGGCGTGGACTACCAGGGTATCTAATCCTGTTCGCTACCCACGCTTTCGTCCATCAGCGTCAATCCATTAGTAGTAACCTGCCTTCGCAATTGGTATTCCATGTAATCTCTAAGCATTTCACCGCTACACTACATATTCTAGTTACTTCCTAATAATTCAAGTTTAGCAGTATCAATGGCCGTTCCACCGTTGAGCGATGGGCTTTCACCACTGACTTACCAAACCGCCTACGGACCCTTTAAACCCAATGATTCCGGATAACGCTTGGATCCTCCGTATTACCGCGGCTGCTGGCACGGAGTTAGCCGATCCTTATTCTCACAGTACCGTCAAGACATTACACGTAATGTTGTTTCTTCCTGTGCAAAAGCAGTTTACAATCCATAGGACCGTCATCCTGCACGCGGCATGGCTGGATCAGGCTTGCGCCCATTGTCCAATATTCCTCACTGCTGCCTCCCGTAGGAGTCTGGTCCGTGTCTCAGTACCAGTGTGGGGGATCTCCCTCTCAGGACCCCTACCCATCGTAGCCTTGGTAAGCCGTTACCTTACCAACTAGCTAATGGGACGCATGCTCATCTTTTACCGTTGTGACTTTAATTATAAAATGATGCCATTTCATAATACTATGAGGTATTAATCCAAATTTCTCTGGGCTATCCCTCTGTAAAAGGTAGATTGCATACGCGTTACGCACCCGTGCGCCGGTCTCTAATTCCGAAGAACTATACCCCTCGACTTGCATGTGTTAAGCCTGCCGCTAGCGTTCATCCTGAGCCAGGATCAAACTCTTCATCGTATATTATACGTCTTGAATTGCTTCAAGACTATTGTTATTCGACTCAGTTTCTATCGGTGTTTATTCAAATCTATACGATTCTATTACTCTTATTTTATTTGTCTTATCTTTTGGATAAGACGGCTGTCAATTCAATATGTCTAGGAACGTGTCTTTTTGTATTTCGCTTGTTTCTCAAAGCGGGTGCAAAAGTAGCATTTTCTTTTTAACTGGCAAGAACTTTTTGAAGTTTTTTTAGAAAAAATTAATTTTTCATTTACTTCTCGTTTTCTTATCAGTATTTCAAGGAACGTTGCATGTTTTGCGGGGTGCAAAAGTAAACTACTTCTTTATTTCTCACAAGCTTTTTTAAATCTTTTTTTGAAAATAAATTTTCGTTTTGATTTTGAATTACTTGCCAGATTTTCTAAGAACTTATTCGCTGTTGCGGGTGCAAAAGTACCACGTTTATTCGTTTCTGCAATGGCTTTTCTTAACTATTTTCTGT
This sequence comes from Flavobacterium sp. 5, assembly GCF_002813295.1. NCBI lineage: Bacteria > Pseudomonadati > Bacteroidota > Flavobacteriia > Flavobacteriales > Flavobacteriaceae > Flavobacterium > Flavobacterium sp. 5. Next base: position 3,398,242 of record NZ_PHUE01000001.1, on the reverse strand, counting down.
TTATTTTTTAATACACTGGTTTAAGGTGGGTTACAAAAACACTTTTTGATGATTTTTGAATTTGGGTATTGGATTTTGAGGTGTTTTATCGGTTTTGCTAGGGTTTTGGAGGTTTCTTTGGGAATAATACATGGTTTATTCGCTATACTATATATAGGTACTGAGTGGTGATTCTAAATTTTTATTGTTTTAAGCACATAGAAGTATCGTTTTTGACTGTACTTACTACATAATGTACTTTTTGTATATAACATTTATACCTTTCATATAAATCATTTATACTTTTCGTATGAAACAATTATACCTTTCGTATAAATCATTTATACTTTTTATATAAATCAATTATACTTTTTGTATAAAACAATTATACTTTTTGTATAAATAATTTATACTTTTCGTATAAAACAATTATACCTTTCGTATAAATCATTTATACTTTTTATATAAATCATTTATACTTTTTATATAAATGTTTTATATAAAAAGTATAATATTATTGGTTTTAGATGCGGTGTTTGCTTTTTAAACTAAAATATGGTTGGGTTGTTATTCTGAATGACTCAGAATATGAGGGGCTTGCATCAAAAAGGTGCTATACATATATAATAGGTATATCTAAAAAATAAATCTCTCTTATGAAACCTCATGCCCTAGCCCTGATAGTAGTGGAAATCCTTGTGGGCCGGGGTTCGGCCCACAAGATTGGAACGCATAGCAGGAAATAGCTCCTGATTATTACTAGTATTACTTTGGTTGTTCTACTTTAAATCTCTTTCTCACCTCGACTTTAGACATAAAAAAAAATGCTCTTCATATTAATGAAGAGCATTTTGGAAATAATTTGATATCTTTTATTCTTTTATAATCTGAAATACTTTAGCCATTTCTGGTAAATTGACAAAATACAAACCAGCTCCTAAGTCAGAAAAATCAATAGTAGCTTTACCATCACTATTATTTAAGAGAACCGTTTTGACCAACGCCCCTACAGTATTATATACATAAGCTGTTGTATTTGAATATTGGTTTTCATCGAAAACAATATTCAGTGTTGTATTAATAGGGTTTGGATATGAGTACATTTTAGTTGTTTCTAACTCTTTTGCTTGATCTTTAGAAGCGATACGCGCTGTAGAACCTGCATTAACCTGCAATGTAGACGTTAAAAACTTACGATGATTGGGCTCTACAACATCTTTATTCTCTAATCCATCATTATATAGTATGTTTGAACCTAAATCGGAAACCAAATCGACAGTGAACGCTCCTGAAATACTAGCAGGAACATCTACAATTCCTTCTGGTTTAAGATTTGCCAAATCCACATTTAACAATACTGGCGCGGTGGCTGCTTGACCATTCCAAGAATACAATTCGAATGTACCTGTTGCGGCATAACTTCCTGCAACGATAAGGTATTGATTGGAAGCGTTTTTCCCCAAGCTTCTTATCCCGTGATTATTTAGATTCAACTCAATTGGCGAACCAAAGGTAGGACTAGCACTTGGTGAACCATTCCCGAACCAAGATTCAAAATTTATTAATGGACAAATTAATGCTTTATTAGTACCTGTTCCAACATAAGGAGCTCTAAAAGCAATATACATAGTAGTTCCATCTGGCCCCATTTCTAAACCTTCGATATTGAAACCGTCAATTCTTTTTGGCTCTATGCCTGTCGCGGCTTTACTTGTAAAGTTGTACCCATTGGCATCTCCCCAAGTAATTATTTTACTTCTTAGATTACTGTAATATCCAACAAATACTAATGTAGCATTGGCACCAGTACCTACGATGTCTGTCGCAAAAATTCTATTTCTATCTGGTCTTGCTTCTCCTGATTTTGAATTACTCAAAGAACCCATCCAGTAAATACGATTTGGATTTGTAGGACTTCTGAATGACGCTTCCATATCGACTTCTGTCCCTCCTAAGTTTAGATAAGGATTTACATCGAATTGATAGATTGATAAACCCGAGTTATTTCTGTCGTATAATTTTATTACATTGGTTTCATCATCTGCCACAAACATATAATTAGCATCTACTGGAATTGCTGTAGATCCATCGGCAACGCCTGTATTATAAATATCCTTAGTAGCCGCAGTTGCAAGTGAAGCCGAAACAGCAAGGCTTAATGAAATTGATTTATTTAAACCTTGAGCATCGGTAACCTTCAAAGTAATTGTTGTATATCCCACAGCTGTTGGGGTGATTTTGAATTTACGAGCCGTACCTGTACCTGTAATGGTAAAATTAGCATTTGAAACCACACTTGTTTTTGAACTAGTCATTGAGAAGGTAACTGTATTCAGATTTTCGTCTCCCACATTTATATCTAATCCTGTTACAATAAAAGGATCGGTCGCGTTATTCATTACGCAACTTACTTTTCCAGAAGCTAAATCCACTAACTTGGAAGCAGTGGTATTAAAACTAAGTGTTGGCGCTACATTCGCTCCGTTCACAGTTATACTTACTGCAGATGAAGTAGTAACAACATTTAGATTGTCGTATGCTTTTACAGTGATACTATAAGAACCCGCTGCAACACTACTCCATGAATAAGAATAAGGACTCGAAGTATCGCTTCCTAATAAAACAGCTCCATTGTAAAACTCTACTTTAGCTACGCTCCCGTCTGCATCACTTGCAGTTGCTGTAATTGACACACTAGCAGGAGCTGTAAAAGATGCTCCAGTAACTGGAGTTGTTATAGAAACTATTGGCGCTTGATTTGAACCACTTGCATTTACAGTAATATTGACCGCTGATGAAGTAGTTACAGCACTTAAGTTATCGTAAGCTTTTGTTGTAATAGTATACGAGCCTACTGCTACCCCACTCCAAGTAAAAGAATATGGACTAGCAGTATCACTTCCTAATAAAGTTGTTCCGTTATAAAACTCGACACTCGCTATAGTTCCATCAGCATCGGTTGCATTTGCAGTAATCGAAACCGAAGCAGGAGCAGTAAAAGATGCTCCACCAACAGGAGCAGTAATCGAAATTACTGGCGCTTGATTTACACCACTTGTTAATGTTACAGAACTTGTATTATAAGTAGCCGTAGTAGTGATTGACCAAGTACGAACTGTTGCAAACGAATCTGTTGAAGGATTAAAAACTCCTACTGCTTTTATAATTTCACCACTCGCAGGATCTGGAGCAATAAAAGAGGACGTTTGCAATTTGCCTCCAGCATATTTATCATTTACAGGCAACTGATATCCAGAGCTTGTCGTTTTAAAAGCACTACCAACACCAGAACCAAAGAATATAGCGTCAACTGGAACTGTTGAAGCAGAAATACTTGAAGCAGCAACATTAAACACCGCTACACCATCAGCATTACTACCACCCTGTCCTAAAACACCTGCTGAATTACTAGACCCAAATGTATCTCCTGATGAAGAGCCTGTATTCTTTGATTTTAATGAAACTCCGCCATTACTTAATGGCAACATTGAAGTACCTCCCACATAGACAACTTGACCAGCTACTACCGATCCAGATGTAATTGTAAATCCGTAAGACACAGATCCACCTTCTTTCCAACCATTGGAAGTTGCTGTTCCATTGTCTGTAAAAACAACACTATAAGGCGTAGTCGCAAAATTAATATTTGTGGTCGCCACCAATTCAACATATTCAAACGGTGAATCATTTCCACTTGGATTTGTAAAGATTTCAGAAATAACTAAGCCCTTTGTTTGAGCCGAAAGCCCTAAAGGAATTAATACATAGGATAATACTATTAAGTACATTTTTTTCATAAGAATTATATTAAAGTTTTATTGGTAAAACTATTTTTATTCCTTTTGATAAAAAAGCATTGCTAATTACGAAATTGAATAGGATATGTTATCTTATTACAACCTTAATATTAAGCATGTTAAATAATTATGAAGAATATAAATCATTTTACAACCTCACCTTACACATAAGCACAAACTTCTACATATATATATTGTAAGTGTTTTGCTAATGCTTTATATTTGCAATCTAAAAATATAAAAAACAATGATTAAGATTACTTTGCCCGACGGGTCAGTTAAAGAGTTTGCTTCTGGAGCAACTCCTATGGATGTTGCAAAAAGCATTAGCGAAGGATTTGCTAGAAATGTTATTTCGGCTTCTTTCAATGGTACAACTATTGAAACATCTACCCCATTGACGACGGATGGCAGTCTTATATTATATACTTGGAACGATGCAGATGGTAAGAAAGCTTTCTGGCATTCGACTTCGCACGTTATGGCACAAGTTCTTGAGGAAATGTATCCTGGAATACAATTAACTCTTGGACCTGCAATATCTAATGGTTTCTATTATGATGTGGATTTTGGAGATCAAAAGATTTCAGATGCTGATTTTAAGAAAATAGAAGATAGAGTTCTTGAAATTTCGAAAGGAAAACATGAATTTAAATTACGTCCTGTAACTAAAGCAGAAGCTTTGGAGATCTACAAAGACAACGTTTACAAAACCGAATTAATTACTAATCTTGAGGACGGAACTATTACTTTTTGCGATCATGATACTTTTACTGACTTGTGTCGTGGAGGTCATATTCCAAATACTGGAATTATCAAAGCAATGAAAGTAATGAGTGTTGCTGGAGCATATTGGAGAGGTGATGAAAAAAATAAACAGTTAACTCGTGTTTACGGAACTTCATTTCCTAAACAAAAAGACTTAACTGAATACTTAGAATTACTAGAGGAAGCGAAACGTCGTGACCATAGAAAACTAGGAAAAGAATTAGAGTTGTTTGCTTTTTCTCAAAAAGTTGGTGCTGGTTTACCATTATGGTTACCAAAAGGAGCTGCTTTGAGAGACAGATTAGAGCAGTTTTTGAAAAAAGCTCAGAAAAAAGCAGGTTACGAGCAAGTTGTAACTCCACATATTGGTCAGAAAGAATTATATGTTACTTCTGGTCACTATGCTAAATATGGTGCTGATAGTTTTCAGCCAATCAATACTCCTGCTGAAGGAGAAGAGTTTTTATTAAAACCAATGAACTGCCCTCATCACTGTGAAATCTATAACGTAAGACCATGGTCATACAAAGATTTACCAAAGCGTTATGCTGAATTCGGAACTGTTTACAGATACGAACAATCTGGTGAATTACATGGATTGACTCGTGTACGTGGGTTTACTCAGGATGATGCGCATATTTTTTGTACTCCAGAACAATTGGACGAAGAGTTTAAAAAAGTAATTGACTTGGTGCTTTATGTATTTGGCTCATTAGGTTTTGAAAACTTTACAGCTCAAATTTCATTAAGAGATAAAGAGAACAGAGATAAATATATTGGCTCTGACGAAAACTGGGAGAAAGCTGAAAATGCAATTATCAATGCAGCAGCTGATAAAGGTTTAAATACAGTTGTTGAATATGGCGAAGCTGCTTTCTATGGTCCTAAACTGGATTTCATGGTAAAGGATGCTTTGGGAAGACAATGGCAATTAGGAACGATTCAGGTAGATTACAATTTACCAGAGCGTTTTGAATTAACATACAAAGGTTCTGACAACGAATTACATAGACCCGTGATGATTCACAGAGCTCCATTTGGATCTATGGAACGATTTATTGCCATTTTATTAGAACACACAGCAGGAAATTTCCCTCTTTGGTTGATGCCAGAACAGGCAATTATACTGTCTTTGAGTGAGAAATATGAAAATTATGCTAAAAAAGTTTTAAATCTGCTAGAAAATCACGAAATTCGCGCCCTAATTGACAACAGAAGCGAGACGATTGGGAAGAAAATTAGAGATGCAGAGATGCAGAAAATCCCGTTTATGCTGATTGTAGGAGAGGAAGAAGAGAAAAATGGGACCATTTCGATTCGTCGTCACGGTCAAGAAGGAAAAGGAAATATCAGCGTTACAATAGAAGAATTTGCTTCGATTGTTGATGAAGAGATAAAAAAGACATTAAAAACATTTACAGTTTAACTTAAATTATAAAGCCATAGCAATAAGAAGCAACAGAGGTTATCAACCTCGCGTAGAAAAGAAAGATGCACACAGAATAAACAATTTTATTCGTGGTGTACAAGAAGTAAGACTTGTAGGTGAGAACATTGAGCCTGGAGTTTTTAAACTTGCAGAAGCTTTGAGATTAGCGGATCAATTTGAATTGGATTTAGTTGAAATTTCACCAAACGCAGAGCCGCCAGTTTGTAAAATCATGGATTACAAAAAGTTCGTTTACGAACAAAAGAAACGTGATAAGATACTGAAAGCTAAATCTACTCAAGTAGTAGTGAAAGAAATACGTTTTGGTCCTCAAACTGATGAGCATGATTACGAATTTAAGAGAAAGAATGCTGAAAAATTCTTAAAAGAAGGAGCTAAATTAAAAGCTTTTGTGTTCTTTAAAGGACGTTCTATTATCTATAAAGATCAAGGGCAAATTTTATTATTAAGATTAGCAACTGATTTAGAGGAGCACGGAAAAGTGGAAGCAATGCCTGTTCTTGAAGGAAAGAGAATGATTATGTTCATTGCTCCTAAGAAAAAGAAATAAGTCATAAAATCGAAAGTCAGCAACTGACATTCATACTTTAGACTAAAAGATAAGTAAGTAAGAATAAATTAAAACACTAGGAAAAATGCCTAAAATGAAAACCAAATCTAGCGCCAAGAAACGTTTTAAAGTTACTGGTTCTGGAAAGATTAAAAGAAAGCATGCTTTCAAAAGTCACATCTTGACTAAAAAATCTAAAAAACGTAAATTAGCTTTGACTCACTCAGCGTTAGTTCACAAAACAGATATGAAAAGCATCAAACAACAATTAAGAATTATCTAATCGACAATTTCCAATTGTCAATTATCAAAAAATAATTCTTTAGGTTAAAAACAAATTCAATAACCTTGGAGTATGGCTGTAAGTTCCTTTGATTAAATTCAGGACGCCTGCTACAAAAAAACAATAAAATTATGCCAAGATCGGTAAATTCAGTTGCTAAAAGAGCAAGAAGAAAAAAAATAATGAAGCAAGCCAAAGGTTTCTTTGGTAGACGTAAAAACGTTTGGACAGTTGCTAAGAATGCGGTAGAGAAAGCAATGTGCTACGCTTACCGTGACAGAAAAGTGAATAAAAGAAATTTCCGTGCATTATGGATTCAACGTATTAACGCTGGAGCTAGATTGGAAGGAATGTCTTATTCACAATTCATGGGAAAAGTAAAAGCTAACGGAATCGAATTGAACCGTAAAGTTCTTGCAGATTTAGCAATGAATCACCCAGAAGCTTTCAAAGCAGTACTTAATAAAGTAAAATAAACGTTATATAAACTCAATTTAGAATTACTTACTTATACAGAAAAGCCCAATCTAACGATTGGGCTTTTTTTATTTATAAAACTCCTTTACAATAATATGCTATTCTCTATTTATGAAGTAATAAATTTAGGATTGATTAAATTCTCCAATGAATAGATCTCATCCCATTTATCTTGAGTTATTAATTTACGTTCCACAACTACTATTTCATGAACACTCTTTCCAGTTTTAAGTGCCTCACCTGCAATACTGGCACTTTCTTCATATCCTAAAATTGGATTTAATTGAGTTACGATTCCAATACTATTCATCACCATATTGTAGCAATGCTGCTCATTCGCAGTAATCCCTTTTATACACTTATCTATTAATGTTTGAATTGCATTAGTCAAATAATCTAATGAAGTAAACATTGCAAAAGCAATTACTGGCTCCATTACATTCAATTGTAATTGCCCAGACTCAGCAGCCATAGTTACTGTTAAGTCCTGACCTATTACATAAAAACAAGTTTGATTAACTACCTCTGGAATTACAGGATTCACTTTTCCTGGCATAATTGATGAACCTGGCTGACGTGGAGGTAAATTAATCTCATTCAATCCTGTTCTAGGCCCAGAACTTAACAAACGTAAGTCATTACAAATCTTAGAAACCTTAACTGCAGTTCTTTTCATAGTACCCATAATTTGCACATAAGCTCCTGTATCTACAGTTGCTTCAATCAAATCAGGTGATAAGGTTAACGGGATTCCTATTTCTTTAGCCAAATAATTGACACAGATTTCTGGGTATCCTTCCGGGGCATTCACCTTGGTTCCGATAGCAGTTGCTCCCATATTAATTTCCAAAACTAAACTTTGGGCATTACGCAATTGTCTAATATCTTCTCCAATAGTTGTCGCATAAGAATGAAATTCCTGTCCCAAGGTCATTGGAACTGCATCTTGCAATTGGGTGCGTCCCATTTTTAAAACGGTACTAAATTCATGACCTTTAGCTGTAAATGAAGCTTCTAAATCTTCTAAAACTTTAATAAAAGATTCCATTTTTAGATACACAGCAATTCTAAAAGCTGATGGGTAAGCATCATTAGTTGACTGAGAACAATTAACATGATTGTTAGGATGGAGGAATTTGTACTCGCCTTTTTTATGACCTAAATATTCTAAACCTATGTTTGCGATTACCTCATTAGCATTCATATTTACAGATGTTCCTGCACCTCCCTGAATCAAATCACTAACAAATTCCTGATCAAACTTCCCAGCTATTACCTGATCACTACCATAACAAATTGCTTCGACGATTTTAGAATCTAAAGCACCGCAGTCCAAATTAGCCATTGCTGCTGCTTTCTTTACATACCCCAAAGCTTTTATAAATAGAGGTTCTTTAGAAATTGGAATACCTGTAATATTAAAATTATCCACTGCTCTGAAAGTCTGAATTCCATAATATAAATGATTAGGAATTTCTAATTCGCCTAAAAAGTCATGTTCTCTTCTTGTTGTTTCCATGTGTTGATATATAAAGCTTATAAATTAGCATTAAAGTTAACACATAAATAAATTACGATAAAAGAATACTCATTTAAATTTAGTACAACTAAATAACTTCTCTAAAAATTGAAACATTACTTCCTTTAAGAATGCTCAGGTGACTTAGAAGGGTTATGTTTTACATCAGAATTAAGATAAAAAAACAATCGAATAGTATGGTTCATATCATACTGATATCCATTTATTTTTTCCTGATAAACATTCATATACCCAAAATCGTAGCTCAATTTTGGGCTTATATTTTGTTTAATCCCGATAAACAATCTGTTTTGATCAAATGTATTGTAGACAATATCCTTTCCAAATTGTATTAAAATCTCATCAGAAAGTACCAATGAAGGCAACTTTTTATTATTAAATACAGGAATGGTGAAACTAGCTAAATATCGGACTCTATCTGTAAAGCGAAGGATTCCAGAAGGCGCATCATTAATCATTATCTGTTGCCATCTTTGCTCATTTCTCAGTCTTTGAAGCACGGTTACTTTACCAATTTTAGAACTTAACTGCACCTGCTGATATATCCTGTTTTCATTAGAATAAACAAACCAACCTTCTTTTGTTGGAGCCAGCCACATATGAGCATAACCTCCAATCAAAGAAACTGCTGAATTCGGCATGTATGAAACACCTCCCCTTAATAAATAAAAGTTATCGCTTTCAAAAAAACCATTCTCTCGGATATGAACATCAGCAACTACTCCCCAGTGCTCTGCAAATTTTGTTACTGTATTCAAAGAAACCCACGTTTGAACCTGTTGATTTACTTCTTTTTTGGCAACTGCTTGCCCAAATACTAAAATAGGAAATAATAAAACAAAAAAATTAGATACGTTTTTCAAAATTATATGTGATTTAGTTTAAAAAGCAATTATATATAAAAGTAATATTTCGAAACTTTGCTGTGTAAAATTACTTTTCCTTTCATTATTCCCATATGATATTTATCACTTTGAAGAATAAACTGAAGTATAAAATCACTTACTTTTTGTATTTCAATTGCTACAGCTTCATTATTTATTAATGAAACAAAAAAACTTAAAATAAAGAATAAACCTTTTGTAATCGAAGAGACAAACAATACTTTTACGATCTCCAAATCCGAGAATTAATTCCAATCCATGAACAAAATATCCTGTCTTCTCTTTTTATTTTTTTTCAACGCTTTTTATTCCCAAACCAAACTCCTTTCCTGGAATCTGGAAAACTTTGGCAAATCCAAATCTGATCAAGAGATTGATTTTATTGCTAATACTATTAAAGATTTTGATATTGTCACCATTCAGGAAGTGGTAGCAGGAAATGGAGGAACCCAAGCTATAGCAAAACTAGCCGACGGACTCAATCGCAAAGGATCAAAATGGAATTATGCAGTTAGCAATCCTACTTCAAGCACTGCGTATAAAACAGAGCGTTATGCTTTTCTTTGGAAAACTAATACAATAAAACTAAAAGGAAAACCTTGGTTGGAACAAAGATTTCATCTGGAAATTGACCGAGAGCCTTATTTTGCTACTTTTGAAATAAAAGGAAAAACCATAACCATTGCCTCTTTCCATGCCATAACCAAAAATAAACAACCCGAAACTGAGATAAAATATTTCAAGTTTTTACCTCAAGAATACGCTAATTTGAATCTTATTTTTACTGGTGATTTCAATTGCCCGCAATCTCATTCAGTTTTTAATCCTTTGAAAAAAATGGGCTATACTCCTATTTTACAAAACCAAAAAACATCCTTAAAAACAAAATCCAAAGGAGAAAATTCCTTGGCTTCAGAATTTGATAATATGTTTTATAAAAGCAGTTCAATACATTATATCAAATCGGATGTGATTTTGTTTTACAAAAAATTTCCCTCCTTAAAAGAAGCGAGAAAAATATCGGACCATATCCCTATTTGGATTGAATTCTCATTGAATTAATGGAATACACATAAAAAAAATAGTCCACAGATTATACGGATTAAACTGATTAGCGCTGATTTTTCTGTTCAGATTCTATTAATTCAATCACAATTTAACATTCAGACAAAAACTAATAACTCAATTAAGTCTTTTGTTTTTTCTTTCTGGCTGCAGGAAACAAAACATTATTTAAAATTAATCGATAACCTGGGGAGTTGGGATGTAAGTCTAAAACTGTCGCTGGATCCCCTACTTGATGCTGGTAATCCTCGGGATCGTGACCTCCATAAAAAGTAAACATTCCTTTTCCTTTTTCTCCATGAATGTAACGTGCTTCACCATCGAGTTCACAAGTTCCCATTACTAAAACATTAGATTTCACAAATTCAGAATCAAAAGCAGTTGTTTGCCCCATAAATCCCTTGATTAACTGTGTGTGATTCTGACACAACATACTGGGAATAAAATCCCACTTAGCAGAATATTCCATCAAAGTAAAATAATCCTTGTCCATTGGAATTTTTCTTTTCGTGGTCATATCGATATTCGAAAATTCGTATTCCTCTGGTCTGCGTTCCAAAGTGAAATTTTTGAAAGCAAAAGTGCTATTAAAATTTAATTTGGATTGATAATTAGCTTCACTAGGATCTCCATCAAACATCGATTCACAAATATCAACACCATCTGCTGCCAAAGCAATATCAAAACTATCAGTCGCTGAGCACATGGCAAATAGAAAGCCGCCCCCTATTACAAAATCACGAATTTTCTTTGCGACAGCACCTTTCTCCTGAGATACTTTTTCATATCCTAACTTTTTAGCCAAAGCCTCGGCGTCTCTCTTTTGATCTATATACCAAGGGGTATTTTTGTAAGCTCCATAAAACTTTCCATATTGACCAGTGTAATCCTCATGATGCAAATGAAGCCAATCATACAATAGTAATTGGTCACTTAATACTTCTTCATCATAAATAGGTGTAAAAGGAATTTCAGCATAAGTCAAAACCAAAGTTACTGCATCGTCCCAAGGTTGTTTCCCTTTTGGAGTATAGACAGCAACTTTTGGAGCTTTTTCAAGAATAACAGTCTCCATATTTTGAGATGGACTCGCTATTTCATTCAAAATTGCTGCTTGTTCTGAATCTGAAAGTACTTCAAAACTTACGCCGCGAATTTGACATTCTTTTCGAATCTCTTCGGCATCAGGTAATAAAAAAGATCCTCCTCGGTAATTGAGTAACCAACTTGCTTTGTAGTTTTTGGCCAAACACCAGTAGGTAATCCCGTATGCCTTAAGATGATTTTGCTGAGTTGTTTCATCCATTGGCAGCAAAATAAACGAAGCTCTGCTAGAAATCGACATTAGAAAAATAAATATAAAAAGAAGTATTTTGCGTATCATTTTAAAACCATTTTAAAACAAAGATAACAGTAAGCAATTAAAGTACTTATTTTATCTTTTAAATCTTGCAAAATATTTTTTCAAGCACTTCTATTAATTTTTAGAAGCAGTAACATCAAGTATTTTCAACAACACACTACCTGCTCTCCACTATATCTTTACTTTTTTAAAGAAAAAAAGCAAAGGATGCCGTTTCGATCAGGGCTAAAGATGAACATCTAATATTTTAATCAACTTATTTATCAACACAATCAAGCTTAGGTTTAAATTACACCCAAAGAAACTAATTCATGCTGTATTGCAAAAACAACCAATCCTGCAATATTTTTAGACTCTGTTTTCAGTAATAAGTTATTCCTATGCCCTTCAACTGTCCTTGGACTTATAAATAACTTTTCGCCAATTTCTATAGTACTTTTTTGTTTGCAAATGAGTTGCAAAACCTCAAGCTCCCTAGAAGTGATAAAATTAGTATCAAAACTACATTTGGATTTTTTATTGGAAACAATATCCTTCTGAATAATATTCATTACATAATCAGAATAATAAAAACCCTTTTCAGCTACTTCATTTATAGTCGCAAATAATTCTTGTGGAGTGGTATTTTTAACTAAATACGAAACAGCACCCACATCGACCATGTTCGCTATAAACGATTTTGAATCATAACTTGTTAATGCGATGATTTTTATATCCGGAAAATCTTTACGAATAATCTTTGTAGCTTCAATACCATTAAGCAATGGCATTTTCAAATCCATGATTATAATATCTGGTTTAGGATTATCACTTTTAAGAAACTCCATCAACTCGAGTCCATTTGAAGCTTCAAAAACAACTTCAATATTTTCTTCTCTGGTTAATAAAAAAGAAATTCCTTTTCTAAAAAGCACTTCATCATCTACCAAAATTATTTTTATAGTTTTGCTCATAATTTAAAAATTAAAAACCACTGAAATCCCTTTGTTCATTTGTGATTCAATCGTAAAATTCCCTTCCAAAATTGCTACTCTACTTGTCACATTTTTCATTCCCAAACCCTCATGACTTTCTAGCTGATTCAAATCAAAACCAATTCCATTATCCGAATAGCTACATATGTTTTCCCCTCCTATTTCATTAAAAAAAATAGATATTGAAGTTGCTTTTCCATGCTGTATAGAATTATTCAACAATTCCTGTAAAATTCTAAAAACATGAATATGCCTATCATTGTCATTAAAATCAAACTTTATATTATTTACATATTGAATATCAACAATTTTATTATCAATTAAATCAGTACATAATTCCTCAATTCCTGCATGAAGCCCAAATTTTTCTAAAACTGGAGGAAGCAAACTGTAGGTCATTTTTTTAGAACTACCCAACGCTTTTGAAGTATATTCTATAATATTCTTAGTGATTTCTTCTATTTCTTTTTGAGGTAAATTAGGAATTTTCAACAAATGACAATTTAGAGAAATCACATTTAATTTTGAACCAATATCGTCGTGTAAGCCTTGGGCTATTCGTTTTCTATCCATTTCTAATACACGAACTACTGCCAATAATTGTTTTTTGTTTTGTGAAACATCTAAACTTTCAAGTACCATTCTTTTTTCCATATCAATTTAAATTGAACTATAAATAATCACTCTTCATATAACAATTACACCTCTTTTTATTGCAAAAAAATAAAGCAACTTAACATTCAAAAACACAAGCATTTTGTCTGTTTTTTATGACTTTAAATGACAAATATATATTGTAATTAATAATTTTCCTAATAAATAAAATACTTATGAATTAACATTTAAATGTTTTCACCTTCCTTACACAGAGATAATATCAATTCTGTAATTCAATTTTACTACTCTAGATGAAGATGAATTCTCAAAATATTTGTTTAAAACAAACAAAAAGATCTTAATTTTTAAATTAAAAAAACTAACTATCAAAGATGTCACTACTTCTTCCAAAAAAAAATCAATTTCATATTTGATTCTAGAACTTACTAAAAAATTAAAAAACTGTATATATTTTTCTGTTTCATGACATAAAAAAAACGTTTGGTATCATTAAAATATAGGATAAATACGTTTTAATCTACTTTTAAATTATCGTACAAAAACATCTAATAGACAAAAAACAAATTAATCAATAAAAGAAAAAAATTTAATGTAATCAATATTTTTTTAACAAAAATTTACTTTAATATGTGTTTTCAAAAAATTGATTATCAATATATTAAAAAAACAAATAATCTAAAAAACAGGTAAAAATACGTGTATAAAATTAACAAATAATCACTTAATTTAATTTTAACTAAAAAACAAAAACTATGTCAACAGAACCTTTCATTGGAGAGATTAAAATTTTCGGTTTCAATTTTCCTCCTAGAGGATATGCTACATGTCAAGGACAATTAATGGGAATTGCTCAAAACACTGCACTATTTTCTTTATTAGGCACCACTTATGGGGGGAACGGGCAAACAACATTTGCTTTACCCGATTTACAAGGACGCATGCCTATAGGACAAGGACAAGGGCCAGGACTATCTAATTATGTAATGGGGCAAGAAGCTGGTACAGAAAATGTAACAATATTAACATCAAATATGCCAGCACACGTTCATACTCTAACAGCTTTATCAGTAAAACTAAAAGCTTCAACTGCAAATGCTGATGAAGCATCTCCAGAAGGTAACTTTCTTGCTACTGCTGCTACTACTATGTATTCTGGCAACGGAGCAACTGCTGGAACTTACACTGGTGGAGTTGAAATATCTGGCAATACAGATATAACTGGATCTGGCTTTCCTATTTCAATATTGAGCCCATATTTGACAATTAATTATTCCATTGCCACTGAAGGAATATTCCCAAGTAGAAACTAATTAAAATTATTAAAAGGAAATTTTCAATATAAATGAAGATTTCCTTTTTTTTTACTATTTAAAAATAGATGCAAACAATAGGAATTTTACTAGCCCGCTCAACATATTATCAAACCATTGGATTTGATTTATATGAAGGCCTTCGCTCTGGTTTAAAACAGCTAGGAAGAAGTGATATTAAAATAGTTACAGAAAACATAGGTTTTGGAGCAGACAAACAACAATGTTACCGCAGTGCCGAAAAACTTTTATTAGAAGAAAATGCTCTTGTTGTAATTGCTTATATAGGACATCGCATGGCACAATTACTTCGCCCCCTTTTCCTTGCCGCAAACAAAATACTAATTGTTTTAGATGCGGGAGCCAATTTACCTCACGAATGGCCTACTTGTCCAAATATTTTTTATCATTCACTTCATAACTCTCTAGGTGCATCTCTTGCTGCAAAGCAAGCTATCAATGATGGTTATGTATCAGCTGGGATGGTAACTAACTATTATGATGGTGGTTACTTACATACACACAGCATCTCCAAAGGATTTGAAGAAGCAGGAGGAACCATTTTTTTTAATCATGCAACTGGCTATAAAACAGAAGATTTTACGGTAGCTCCTCTAATAAATCATTTAAAACAATTTCCAAACAGTGCCTTATTAAGTTTGTTTAGTGGTGATTTTGTACAATGGTATTTTGAAGACATCAAAAATTCATTTGAAGAACAAAACCTTCCTATTTATTTGCCTCCTTTTGGCTTTGAAGAAATGATGTTAGCTAATGCAGAGTATCCAAGTCATAATATAAAAGGAATTGCTGCGTGGTCAATAAAACTAGAATCAAAAGAAAATAAAACATTTATTGAAACAATGACAAATGCTGGTAGAACTCCTAATCTATTCTCATTGTTGAGTTGGGAAAGTGCTTCAATAGCTCTGAAAATAACGGAATTAATTGACGAATATAAAAATAACACACCAAAAATAGCATTGGGTATACAATCATTTAGTTTTGAAAGTCCAAGAGGCAGAATTTATTTTGAATCCAAAACAAATACTTCAATTGCACCACTATATAATGCGACTATAATTTCTACTGACGAAGGTAAATGCGAAGTACAAATAGAAAGCATCACAAATAATGTATTTGAACATTTTGAAAAATTAACGATTCAAGAACTGAATAATTCCACATCAGCTTGGCACAACAGTTATGCCTGCATCTAAATTATGGAAACACAGAAAAAAATAATGATATTATGTGGTGGCAAATTTGCATTTAAATCGCTTCAATTATTAGCATATGAAAAATTTGTATGCGCGATTGGAATTGGTAAAAGCAGCAACGCCATAATAGATGCTTTAGAAAGAGAATCCGAAGACAACAACTTTGGTTTTAAATCTTTTCCTGATAAAAAAAGTATTACCGAAATGAGAACTTGGATTAATAACATACAACCTGATTATATCTTTTGTATCTCCTTTCCGTTTTTACTTCCTGAAAGTGTTTTATCCTACGGAAGTAATAAATTCATCAACTTTCATCCTGGTCCGTTACCTCAGTATCGTGGCGTAATGCCACTTTTTGACGTATTAAAAAATCAGGAAACTGAAACCGCCATTTGTGCTCATTTTATGAATGAAAAATTCGATGAAGGCAATATCATTTTTAATGATCCAATACCAATACAAAAAGGAGACACATACGGCAAGTTAACCGTAAAATTAAGTGACCGTATGGCTCAAGTCACTTTGAATATGGCAAATATGCTACAATTTGCCAATAACATTCCAAATCATAAGCAAGATGAAACGGAATCCTGTTATTATGAAAAACCTGAATTATCAGACACTTATATTAATTGGAAACGTATGACAGCAAGTCAAATAATCTCACTAATTAATGCCTGTAACCCTTGGAATAATGGAGCAGATGCTACATTACAAGGAGAACAGGTTAAAATAATTGTAGCCTCCTTATTAAATGAACCTCATAAAAATCAACCGGGAACAATTGTATCCTTAACCGATACTATAAATATAGCTTGTGAAGATAACAAACAAATTGCAATTGAAATACTAAGTACCGATCAAGGTATTATGACAGCTTCACAATTTATAATGTTACAGCCTTTAATCGCAAACATTCTTAATTAATATTTCACAAACAACAATTTAAATTATGAAAAAGAACTTTACATTAACTTTTGCATTGTTACTTTACTTCTTTTATATAGAAGGAAATGCACAAACGCAATTTTGGAGCGACACCTTCGAGGATAGCGGAGCTCCAAGTTCTAGTACTAGAGTACCTTCTGTAGCGGAATTTTCTTGTAACTCTCCTGCTACAGTTTATTTTTTTAGGACAATACCTACTGGTGTAGCCCTTCAGAATGGAACTTATTCAGGTTTTCAAGGCAGCAAAATCTGGGCAGCTGAAGATATCGACAAAGGAACAAGCTGTACTACCAACAGCACTATTTCTCCAAATCAACAAATAACATGGAGTGGTATTAACATTACTGGAAAAACTGGCTTAACTTTTAAAGGTCTTTTTGCAGCAGATAATATTGGTGGATGGCAAGGTCAATTTTTTGCACCAAATCAAGATTTTGTTTCGGTAGAATATCGTATTAACGGGACAGGAGCATGGATTAAAGCAATTGCATTTTATGCTAATATAGCTGCTACCAATGCAGGTTCGACCAATACACTTGATCTTGACACTGACGGAGATTTAATTGGAGATGGAGCAGCTTTAAATTATGCCTTTACAGAATACTCAGCAACTATTGTAGGAACAGGAACAACATTAGATATTCGACTCAATTGCTCTGCAAATGGTTCTACTACTCAAGAAATAGCTATTGACAATTTTCGCTTGTTTGAAGCACCCGCATCAGTAGCACCAACAGTTACAACAGCAGCAGCAGCAACTGTCGGTTCATTAAAAGCCACATTAGGAGGAAATGTTACCGCAGATGGAGGAGCCTCTGTAACTGAAAGAGGTATAGTTTGGGCAACAACAGCCAATCCTACTACTTCTAATACTAAAGTCACTAATGGAACCGGAACTGGAAGTTTTAGTGCAATTATTTCTTCTTTACCAGCTGGAACATTTGTTCACTTTAGAGCATACGCTATCAATTCAGCAGGAACAAGCTATGGATCAGATTTAACTTTTACAACAAATGCCGCACTATCGGCATCTAATAGTCAAACAAATGTTTCTTGTAATGGAGGATCAAACGGAACCGCTTCGGTTACCACTTCTGGAGGAGTTATTTCTTACAGTTATTCGTGGTCTCCTTCTGGAGGAACTGGAGCAACTGCTACTGGTTTAGTAGCTGGAGCTTATATCTGTACTATTACAGATAACGAATCAACACAAATCAATAAAAACTTTACCATTACTCAGCCTGCAGCAATTACGGCTACTACTGCTCAAACTCAGGTATCTTGTAATGGTGGTTCTAACGGAACTGCTTCAGTAAACGCTTCAGGGGGAACAGGAACTTTAACCTACTTATGGTCGCCTTCAGGGGGAACTGCCGCAACAGCTACTGGTTTAGCTGCTGGAGCTTATACCTGTACCATTTCTGATGACAATACTTGTTTTATAACTAAAAACTTTACTATTACTCAGCCTGCAGCAATTACGGCTACTACTGCTCAAACTCAGGTGTCTTGTAATGGTGGTTCTAATGGAACTGCTTCAGTAAACGCTTCAGGGGGAACAGGAACTTTAACCTACTTATGGTCGCCTTCAGGGGGAACTGCCGCAACAGCAACTGGTTTAGCTGCCGGAGCTTATACCTGTACCATTTCTGATGACAATACTTGTTTTATAACTAAAAACTTTACTATTACTCAGCCTGCAGCAATTACAGCTACTACTGCTCAAACTCAGGTATCTTGTAATGGTGGTTCTAATGGAACTGCTTCAGTAACCGCTTCAGGGGGAACAGGAACGTTAACTTACTTATGGTCGCCTTCAGGGGGAACTGCCGCAACAGCTACTGGTTTAGCTGCCGGAGCTTATACCTGTACCATTTCTGATGACAATACTTGTTTTATAACTAAAAACTTTACCATTACTCAGCCTGCAGCAATTACAGCTACTACTGCTCAAACTCAGGTGTCTTGTAATGGTGGTTCTAACGGAACTGCTTCAGTAACCGCTTCAGGGGGAACAGGAACGTTAACTTATTCATGGTCACCTTCAGGGGGAACTGCCGCAACAGCAACTGGTTTAGCTGCCGGAGCTTATACCTGTACCATTTCTGATGACAATACTTGTTTTATAACTAAAAACTTTACCATCACTCAGCCTGCAGCAATTACAGCTACTACTGCTCAAACTCAGGTATCTTGTAATGGTGGTTCTAATGGTTCGGCTTCAGTAACCGCTTCAGGGGGAACAGGAACGTTAACTTATTCATGGTCACCTTCAGGGGGAACTGCCGCAACAGCAACTGGTTTAGCTGCCGGAGCTTATACCTGTACCATTTCTGATGACAATACTTGTTTTATAACTAAAAACTTTACCATTACTCAGCCTGCAGCAATTACAGCTACTACTGCTCAAACTCAGGTGTCTTGTAATGGTGGTTCTAATGGTTCGGCTTCAGTAACCGCTTCAGGGGGAACAGGAACGTTAACTTACCTATGGTCGCCTTCAGGGGGAACTGCCGCAACAGCAACTGGTTTAGCTGCCGGAGCTTATACCTGTACCATTTCTGATGACAATACTTGTTTTATAACTAAAAACTTTACCATTACTCAGCCTGCAGCAATTACAGCTACTACTGCTCAAACTCAGGTGTCTTGTAATGGTGGTTCTAACGGAACTGCTTCAGTAACCGCTTCAGGGGGAACAGGAACGTTAACTTACCTATGGTCGCCTTCAGGGGGAACAGCCGCAACAGCAACTGGTTTAGCTGCCGGAGCTTATACCTGTACCATTTCTGATGACAATACTTGTTTTATAACTAAAAACTTTACCATCACTCAGCCTGCAGCAATTACAGCTACTACTGCTCAAACTCAGGTGTCTTGTAATGGTGGTTCTAACGGAACTGCTTCAGTAACCGCTTCAGGGGGAACAGGAACGTTAACTTACCTATGGTCGCCTTCAGGGGGAACAGCCGCAACAGCAACTGGTTTAGCTGCCGGAGCTTATACCTGTACCATTTCTGATGACAATACTTGTTTTATAACTAAAAACTTTACCATTACTCAGCCTGCAGCAATTACAGCTACTACTGCTCAAACTCAGGTGTCTTGTAATGGTGGTTCTAACGGAACTGCTTCAGTAACCGCTTCAGGGGGAACAGGAACGTTAACTTACCTATGGTCGCCTTCAGGGGGAACTGCCGCAACAGCAACTGGTTTAGCTGCCGGAGCTTATACCTGTACCATTTCTGATGACAATACTTGTTTTATAACTAAAAACTTTACCATTACTCAGCCTGCAGCAATTACAGCTACTACTGCTCAAACTCAGGTGTCTTGTAATGGTGGTTCTAATGGTTCGGCTTCAGTAACCGCTTCAGGGGGAACAGGAACGTTAACTTATTCATGGTCACCTTCAGGGGGAACAGCCGCAACAGCAACTGGTTTAGCTGCCGGAGCTTATACCTGTACCATTTCTGATGACAATACTTGTTTTATAACTAAAAACTTTACCATTACTCAGCCTGCAGCAATTACAGCTACTACTGCTCAAACTCAGGTGTCTTGTAATGGTGGTTCTAACGGAACTGCTTCAGTAACCGCTTCAGGGGGAACAGGAACGTTAACTTATTCATGGTCACCTTCAGGGGGAACAGCCGCAACAGCAACTGGTTTAGCTGCCGGAGCTTATACCTGTACCATTTCTGATGACAATACTTGTTTTATAACTAAAAACTTTACCATTACTCAGCCTGCAGCAATTACAGCTACTACTGCTCAAACTCAGGTGTCTTGTAATGGTGGTTCTAATGGTTCGGCTTCAGTAACCGCTTCAGGGGGAACAGGAACGTTAACTTATTCATGGTCACCTTCAGGGGGAACAGCCGCAACAGCAACTGGTTTAGCTGCCGGAGCTTATACCTGTACCATTTCTGATGACAATACTTGTTTTATAACTAAAAACTTTACCATTACTCAGCCTGCAGCAATTACAGCTACTACTGCTCAAACTCAGGTGTCTTGTAATGGTGGTTCTAATGGTTCGGCTTCAGTAACCGCTTCAGGGGGAACAGGAACGTTAACTTACCTATGGTCGCCTTCAGGGGGAACTGCCGCAACAGCAACTGGTTTAGCTGCCGGAGCTTATATCTGTACCATTTCTGATGACAATACTTGTTTTATAACTAAAAACTTTACCATTACTCAGCCTGCAGCAATTACAGCTACTACTGCTCAAACTCAGGTGTCTTGTAATGGTGGTTCTAATGGTTCGGCTTCAGTAACCGCTTCAGGGGGAACAGGAACGTTAACTTACCTATGGTCGCCTTCAGGGGGAACTGCCGCAACAGCAACTGGTTTAGCTGCCGGAGCTTATACCTGTACCATTTCTGATGACAATACTTGTTTTATAACTAAAAACTTTACCATTACTCAGCCTGCAGCAATTACAGCTACTACTGCTCAAACTCAGGTGTCTTGTAATGGTGGTTCTAACGGAACTGCTTCAGTAACCGCTTCAGGGGGAACAGGAACGTTAACTTACCTATGGTCGCCTTCAGGGGGAACTGCCGCAACAGCAACTGGTTTAGCTGCCGGAGCTTATACCTGTACCATTTCTGATGACAATACTTGTTTTATAACTAAAAACTTTACCATTACTCAGCCTGCAGCAATTACAGCTACTACTGCTCAAACTCAGGTGTCTTGTAATGGTGGTTCTAACGGAACTGCTTCAGTAACCGCTTCAGGGGGAACAGGAACGTTAACTTATTCATGGTCACCTTCAGGGGGAACAGCCGCAACAGCAACTGGTTTAGCTGCCGGAGCTTATACCTGTACCATTTCTGATGACAATACTTGTTTTATAACTAAAAACTTTACCATTACTCAGCCTGCAGCAATTACAGCTACTACTGCTCAAACTCAGGTGTCTTGTAATGGTGGTTCTAATGGTTCGGCTTCAGTAACCGCTTCAGGGGGAACAGGAACGTTAACTTACCTATGGTCGCCTTCAGGGGGAACTGCCGCAACAGCAACTGGTTTAGCTGCCGGAGCTTATATCTGTACCATTTCTGATGACAATACTTGTTTTATAACTAAAAACTTTACCATTACTCAGCCTGCAGCAATTACAGCTACTACTGCTCAAACTCAGGTGTCTTGTAATGGTGGTTCTAATGGAACTGCTTCAGTAAACGCTTCAGGGGGAACAGGAACGTTAACTTACGTATGGTCGCCTTCAGGAGGAACAGCAGCAACTGCTACTGGTTTAGCTGCTGGTGCTTATAGTTGTACCATTTCTGATGATAATACTTGTTTTATAACTAAAAACTTTACTATTACTGAGCCTGCAGCAATTACAGCTACTACTGCTCAAACTCAGGTGTCTTGTAATGGTGGTTCTAATGGAACTGCTTCAGTAAACGCTTCAGGGGGAACAGGAACTTTAACTTACGTATGGTCGCCTTCAGGAGGAACAGCAGCAACTGCTACTGGTTTAGCTGCTGGTGCTTATAGTTGTACCATTTCTGATGATAATACTTGTTTTATAACTAAAAACTTTACTATTACTGAGCCTGCAGCAATTACAGCAACTACTGCTCAAACTCAGGTGTCTTGTAATGGTGGTTCTAATGGAACTGCTTCAGTAAACGCTTCAGGGGGAACAGGAACTTTAACTTACGTATGGTCGCCTTCAGGAGGAACAGCAGCAACTGCTACTGGTTTAGCTGCTGGTGCTTATAGTTGTACCATTTCTGATGATAATACTTGTTTTATAACTAAAAACTTTACTATTACTCAGCCTGCAGCAATTACAGCTACTACTGCTCAAACTCAGGTGTCTTGTAATGGTGGTTCTAATGGAACTGCTTCAGTAAACGCTTCAGGGGGAACAGGAACGTTAACTTACCTATGGTCACCTTCAGGAGGAACAGCAGCAACAGCAACTGGTTTAGCTGCCGGAGCTTATAGTTGTACCATTTCTGATGATAATACTTGTTTTATAACTAAAAACTTTACTATTACTCAGCCTGCAGCAATTACAGCTACTACTGCTCAAACTCAGGTGTCTTGTAATGGTGGTTCTAATGGAACTGCTTCAGTAAACGCTTCAGGGGGAACAGGAACGTTAACTTACGTATGGTCGCCTTCAGGAGGAACAGCAGCAACTGCTACTGGTTTAGCTGCTGGTGCTTATAGTTGTACCATTTCTGATGATAATACTTGTTTTATAACTAAAAACTTTACTATTACTCAGCCTGCAGCAATTACAGCTACTACTGCTCAAACTCAGGTGTCTTGTAATGGTGGTTCTAATGGTTCGGCTTCAGTAACCGCTTCAGGGGGAACAGGAACGTTAACTTACCTATGGTCGCCTTCAGGGGGAACTGCCGCAACAGCAACTGGTTTAGCTGCCGGAGCTTATACCTGTACCATTTCTGATGACAATACTTGTTTTATAACTAAAAACTTTACCATTACTCAGCCTGCAGCAATTACAGCTACTACTGCTCAAACTCAGGTGTCTTGTAATGGTGGTTCTAACGGAACTGCTTCAGTAACCGCTTCAGGGGGAACAGGAACGTTAACTTACCTATGGTCGCCTTCAGGGGGAACTGCCGCAACAGCAACTGGTTTAGCTGCCGGAGCTTATACCTGTACCATTTCTGATGACAATACTTGTTTTATAACTAAAAACTTTACCATTACTCAGCCTGCAGCAATTACAGCTACTACTGCTCAAACTCAGGTGTCTTGTAATGGTGGTTCTAACGGAACTGCTTCAGTAACCGCTTCAGGGGGAACAGGAACGTTAACTTATTCATGGTCACCTTCAGGGGGAACAGCCGCAACAGCAACTGGTTTAGCTGCCGGAGCTTATACCTGTACCATTTCTGATGACAATACTTGTTTTATAACTAAAAACTTTACCATTACTCAGCCTGCAGCAATTACAGCTACTACTGCTCAAACTCAGGTGTCTTGTAATGGTGGTTCTAATGGTTCGGCTTCAGTAACCGCTTCAGGGGGAACAGGAACGTTAACTTACCTATGGTCGCCTTCAGGGGGAACTGCCGCAACAGCAACTGGTTTAGCTGCCGGAGCTTATATCTGTACCATTTCTGATGACAATACTTGTTTTATAACTAAAAACTTTACCATTACTCAGCCTGCAGCAATTACAGCTACTACTGCTCAAACTCAGGTGTCTTGTAATGGTGGTTCTAATGGAACTGCTTCAGTAAACGCTTCAGGGGGAACAGGAACGTTAACTTACGTATGGTCGCCTTCAGGAGGAACAGCAGCAACTGCTACTGGTTTAGCTGCTGGTGCTTATAGTTGTACCATTTCTGATGATAATACTTGTTTTATAACTAAAAACTTTACTATTACTGAGCCTGCAGCAATTACAGCTACTACTGCTCAAACTCAGGTGTCTTGTAATGGTGGTTCTAATGGAACTGCTTCAGTAAACGCTTCAGGGGGAACAGGAACTTTAACTTACGTATGGTCGCCTTCAGGAGGAACAGCAGCAACTGCTACTGGTTTAGCTGCTGGTGCTTATAGTTGTACCATTTCTGATGATAATACTTGTTTTATAACTAAAAACTTTACTATTACTGAGCCTGCAGCAATTACAGCAACTACTGCTCAAACTCAGGTGTCTTGTAATGGTGGTTCTAATGGAACTGCTTCAGTAAACGCTTCAGGGGGAACAGGAACTTTAACTTACGTATGGTCGCCTTCAGGAGGAACAGCAGCAACTGCTACTGGTTTAGCCGCTGGTGCTTATAGTTGTACCATTTCTGATGATAATACTTGTTTTATAACTAAAAACTTTACCATTACTGAGCCTACAGCAATTACAGCTACTACTGCTCAAACTCAGGTGTCTTGTAATGGTGGTTCTAATGGAACTGCTTCAGTAAACGCTTCAGGGGGAACAGGAACGTTAACTTACCTATGGTCACCTTCAGGAGGAACAGCAGCAACAGCAACTGGTTTAGCTGCCGGAGCTTATAGTTGTACCATTTCTGATGATAATACTTGTTTTATAACTAAAAACTTTACTATTACTCAGCCTGCAGCAATTACAGCTACTACTGCTCAAACTCAGGTGTCTTGTAATGGTGGTTCTAATGGAACTGCTTCAGTAAACGCTTCAGGGGGAACAGGAACGTTAACTTACGTATGGTCGCCTTCAGGAGGAACAGCAGCAACTGCTACTGGTTTAGCTGCTGGTGCTTATAGTTGTACCATTTCTGATGATAATACTTGTTTTATAACTAAAAACTTTACTATTACTCAGCCTGCAGCAATTACAGCTACTACTGCTCAAACTCAGGTGTCTTGTAATGGTGGTTCTAATGGAACTGCTTCAGTAAACGCTTCAGGGGGAACAGGAACGTTAACTTACGTATGGTCACCTTCAGGAGGAACAGCAGCAACTGCTACTGGTTTAGCTGCTGGAGCTTATAGTTGTACCATTTCTGATGATAATACTTGTTTTATAACTAAAAACTTTACTATTACTCAGCCTGCAGCAATTACAGCTACTACTGCTCAAACTCAGGTGTCTTGTAATGGTGGTTCTAATGGAACTGCTTCAGTAAACGCTTCAGGGGGAACAGGAACTTTAACCTACTTATGGTCACCTTCAGGAGGAACAGCAGCAACAGCAACTGGTTTAGCTGCTGGTGCTTATAGTTGTACCATTTCTGATGATAATACTTGTTTTATAACTAAAAACTTTACCATTACTGAGCCTGTGCCATTTAGTTCTACAACAACTTTACTTGGCTATGATTATAATTCTTTATATAGTCAAAATATTGTAGTAACAGGAGGTACTGGAATTAAAACCTATGCAATTACTACAGGTAGTTTGCCTTCTGGTCTTAGCCTATCATCAAATGGTGAAATAGCAGGAACTTCAACTCAGATTACTGATAGTAATTTCACAGTTACAGTTACTGATGGAAACAATTGTACTGCAGCATATAATATTGTTTTAAAATTAAATCAAATACCAATTACAGTTAAAGCAATAGCATCTCAAACCAAAATTTATGGGCAGAATGATCCTGTTTTAACTTATACTGTGACACCAAGTTTGTTATCTGGAGATAGCTTTTCTGGTAGTTTAACTAGAGTTACAGGTGAAAACATTGGTGATTATGCTATAAGTCAAGGTTCACTTTCTGCAGGGTCTAAATATTTAATAACTTATGTTGGTGCTGACTTTTCTATTACAGCTAAGCCAATTACAGTTACAGCAGATGCTTCTCAAACGAAAATTTATGGAATGACCGATCCTGTTTTTGCTTATTCAATTTCATCAAGTTTAGTAAGTGGCGATACATTTACCGGAGATTTAAAGAGAGTGGCAGGAGAGAATGCAGGAACATATGCAATTGAACAAGGAAGTTTGAGCGCTGGTTCAAATTACACTATTACTTATGTTAGTAAAGACTTTTCTATTACAGCTAAACCAATTACAGTTACAGCAGATGCTTCTCAAACGAAAATTTATGGAACTACAGATCCTGTTTTTGCTTATTCAATTTCATCAAGTTTAGTAAGTGGTGATACATTTACAGGAGATTTAACGAGAGTAGCAGGAGAGAATGTAGGAACATATGCAATTGAACAAGGAAGTTTGAGTGCTGGTTCAAATTACACTATTACTTACGTTAGTAAAGACTTTGCTATTACAGCCAAGCCAATTACAGTTACTGCTACTGCTTCCCAAACGAAAGTTTATAAAACAGCCGATACAGTTTTTACGTATTCTGTTTTACCAAGTTTAGTAAGTGGTGATACATTTACTGGAGATTTAACAAGAGTAGCGGGAGAGAATGTAGGAGCTTATGCAATTGAACAAGGAAGTTTAGATGCCGGCTCAAATTACATTATTTCTTATGTTGGTGATGACTTTGCCATCACAGCCATACCAATTACAATAACAGTAGATGCTTCTCAAACGAAAGTTTACGGAACAACTGATCCCGTTTTTGTCTATTCATTCACACCAAGTTTAATAAGTGGTGACACATTTACTGGATCTCTAACAAGAATAACAGGAGAGAATGTAGGAACGTATGCTATTGAACAGGGGATGTTAAGCGCTGGTACAAATTATACTATTACGTATGTTGGTGCTAACTTTTCAGTTACTGCTAAGCCAATTACAGTTTCAGCAGATGCTTCTCAGACTAAAGCTTATGGAACAACTGATCCAGCTTTTGCTTATTCAGTTTCACCAAGTTTAGTAAGTGGTGATACATTTACCGGAGCTCTAACAAGAGAATCTGGAGAAAATGTAGGAATCTATGCAATTGAACAAGGGACATTGGGTGCTGGTGCAAATTATACCGTTACTTATGTTGGTGAAAATTTTAGTATCACTAAAGCAGATCAGACAATTTCTTGGAATCAAACTTTGCAATTAGGTTGCGATGGAGTGACTACAGCTATCTTGACAGCTACTTCTAGTAGTGGTTTACCAATAAGCTATATTTCTTCTAATCCTAGTTTGGTAACCGTTTCAAATGGTTCGTTAATTTTTCAAAATTACGGGTTTGCAACTATTACAGCATCTCAACAAGGAAATAATAATTACAATCCTGCTTCAATAGTAGTCCTACCTGCTGTAAATAGTCAACCAAATTTGATAAAAAAACATTTTGAAAATGTTATTTTCTTTGATAATAGCTCTAAGAGTTTTAAAGCCTACAGTTGGTATAAAAATGGAGTTTTAGTCCCAAATCAAACTAGCCAATATTTTAAAGAAAATGGTCCTTTGAATGGTACTTATTATGCTATAGCGACAAAATTAAATGGCACATTAGTTAATACTTGTCCATTGACATTTTCTCCAACTGTAGAAGACGAATACATAAAAATTGTTCCTAATCCAGCTAAAAGTAATTCAAACTATCAACTTGTAACTAATGTGTCTTCCCCAAAATTACAGAATGCGCATATTCAAGTATATAGCATTGGTGGATTGTTAATGGAAGATAAAATTACTAGTGAAAATATGGTGACTTTAAAAGCTCCTGGTGTTGAAGGCATTTATATTGTAAGAATGACTTTAGCAAATGGTCAATATTTTACAAAAAATCTTCTAGTTAAAAATTAAATAATTTAAGAGTATGAAATCCTCATTTACTATAAATGAGGATGGATTATTCTAATATTAAAAATACAAACATGAAACATAATATAAAAAATATAATAGGTCTCGCCATAGTTTTAATTTCTCAAGGGATGACTGCTCAATTCTATGTAGGAGTTCAAACAGGAGTAGGAAACATTCAAAGTGATGTTGAGGGTACAGTTGCGAGGCATAGACTTGGTGGAGCGGTAAAAGCGGGTTATATTTATTCTTTAACAAATCATATAGGAATTGGATCCGGATTAGAATTTTCTCAATACAAACAAGAAGTATTTTTGAATAATTCATCCTCAACTCTTTCAAACTATGAGATTGACCCTTCAGGTTCTGCATTCATATATAATGTTACTACAAGTAATTATAAAGAAAAACAAACTCTGCATGCTATTCAAATTCCACTTTTTTTGCAGTACAAAACCAATATTAATAAAGGAATTGATTTTAATTTTAGAGCAGGAGCTAAATACTTTTTGCCGGTAAATTATAAAATAGAAGCTACTGCAGATTATGTTAATGGGACTGGCTATTATCCAGATGCTAATTTAATTATTGATGATTTACCAGAATATGGCTTTGGTGGGCAAAGCAATTATTCAGAATCAGGAGAGTACAATACAAAGGGAGTGATAATGAGTTCTTTTGAGTTAGGATTTACATTTGATATGGGAACAAATAATTCTTTATATGCGGCACTGTTTCTTGAAAATGGATATGGTTCTATACTTGATCAAGATAGTAATGAATCTTATATCGGTTATAACCCTGCCTCGGTTTCAGATAGAAAAGCTAATGGTTTGTATAGTACCAATAAAAATGCAGAAATCCGACCTGTAGCATTTGGTGCAACATTAGGTTGGAATTTTTAATCTTGTTTATTAGATATTAGTTGAAAAAACTAAAAAATATTTTTGCTTTTATATGAAGTTAGTTAGTTTTTACAATCTTTTACCAATCTCAATACAAAAGAGGCTACATCAAAGTTAATTTGAAGTAGCCTCTTTACTTTATCACCTATTTTTTTAATATCTTAAGATATTAAAATCTCATTCAAATTATATTTTAAAACGGTACATCACCATCATCATCGTCGTCATTATTAAAATTACTTCCAAAAGCATCATTTGCCGAAGGAAGGTTTTTAGTAATAAATGAACTTTCATCATGATTCATACTAGAAGGTAAATCATCATAGCCTCCACCATAATCTTCTAAATTATCAAAACGTCCTAGATGTCCAATAAACTTTAAACGAACGTTTTCGATACCACCATTTCTGTGTTTAGCAATCATGATTTCAGCTTGTCCAGCCGTTGGAGATGCTTCTTCATCATCCCACTCATCAATTTTATAATATTCAGGACGATATAAAAACGAAACGATATCTGCATCCTGCTCAATCGCTCCAGATTCACGAAGATCCGAAAGTAAAGGTCTTTTACTCGATCCACGCGTTTCAACCGCACGAGATAACTGTGACAATGCAATTACAGGAACATTTAATTCCTTAGCCAATGCTTTTAGATTTCGGGAGATTGTAGAAATCTCCTGCTCACGATTCCCTCCTCCTTTACCATTACCTCCAGCGGTCATCAACTGCAAATAATCGATAATAATAATTTTTATACCATGTTGTGATACCAACCGTCTGGCTTTAGCTCTTAAGTCAAAGATAGACAGCGATGGAGTATCATCTATAAAAAGAGGTGCTTTTTCTAAATTCTTTACTTTGGTACTAAGCTGTTCCCATTCATGTTTTTCTAATTTACCAGTACGTAATTTCTCTGAAGACAATCCTGTTTCCGAAGAGATTAACCTGGTTATTAACTGTACCGATGCCATCTCTAACGAAAACAAAGCCACAGGATGCCCAAAATCTATCGCAATATTTCTGGCCATAGATAAAATAAAGGCTGTTTTTCCCATCGCAGGTCTTGCTGCAATAATAATTAAATCACTTGGCTGCCAACCTGAAGTTAGCTTATCTAATTTATCAAAACCTGTTGCTACACCACTAAGTCCTTCCTGACCTGCAATTTCTTCAATACGCTTTTTTGCTTGCAGTACTAAACTTTGGGCAGTTTCAGAACTACGCTTAATATTTCCTTGTGTAACTTCGTAAAGTTTAGATTCAGCTGAATCCAATAAATCAAATACATCCGCAGTTTCATCATAAGAGGCTTCGATAATCTCAGATGAAATTCTGATCAAGCTTCGCTGGATAAACTTTTGAAGAATAATTCTAGAGTGAAATTCAATATGTGCTGATGATGAAATCTTTTGCGTTAGCTGAATAAGATAAAAATCACCACCTGCAAGATCTAATTTGGCATTTTTTCGAAGTTGAGCGGAAACGGTCAATAAATCGATTGGCTGCGTATCATTAAATAATTGAACAATGGCTTCAAAAATATATTTGTGAGAGTCTTTATAAAATGCATCTGCTTGCAGTATGTCAATTACGTCATCTACTCCTTTTTTATCAATCATCATTGCCCCAAGCACAGCTTCTTCCAAATCCAATGCCTGCGGAGGTAATTTTCCTTTTTCAAGGTTTATTATAGTTGTTTTGTCCACTTTAAATGGACTTACATTTTTGAAATTTTCCATGTAGCGAAAGTAACTAAAATTAAAAAAAAATCACAATTGAGTTATTACATTCCATTGTTTATAAATACACTCATATTGTTTATAACCAAAAAAAAATCCGAAACGATAAGGCTTCGGATTAAGATCTTTAAAATGGCAGTTTATTCTTTAAACTCTCCCATTTTACAGTATTTCTCCATTCTCTGAGCGATTAAATCTTCTGTTGATAAGTCTTTTAGTTCGTTGTACCCCTTTAAGATGTATTGCTCTACTGTAGTAAAAGTAGTTTCTCTATCATAGTGAGCACCGCCTAAAGGTTCTGGAATAATATCGTCGACTAATTTTTGTTTTTTCATATCGGCTGATGTCAACTTTAAGGCTTCGGCAGCTTGTTCTTTGTAGTCCCAACTTTTCCATAAAATAGATGAACAAGATTCTGGTGAAATTACAGAATACCAAGTGTTTTCTAACATATACACGCGGTCTCCAACACCAATTCCTAATGCACCTCCAGAAGCACCTTCTCCTACAATAATAGTTATAACTGGAACTTTTAAAAGTACCATTTCAAAAATATTTCTTGCAATAGCTTCTCCTTGTCCGCGTTCTTCAGCTTCCAAACCTGGATAAGCACCCGGAGTATCCACTAAGGTAACTACTGGGATTCCAAATTTCTCGGCCATTTTCATCAAACGCAAAGCTTTTCTATACCCTTCAGGATTAGCCATCCCGAAATTTCTATATTGACGTGTCTTAGTATTAGTCCCTTTTTGTTGACCAATAATCATAAACGATTGCCCACCTATTTTACCTAAACCACCAATCATAGCTTTATCATCTTTAAAACCTCTGTCTCCATGAAGTTCTAAGAAAGTGTCTCCACAAAGCCCTTTAATATGATCTAAAGTATAAGGTCTATTTGGATGTCTTGACAATTGTACACGTTGCCAAGCTGTTAAGTTTTTATAAATATGTTTTTTGGTTTCCTCTAATTTCTTGTTGATTTGTTTACAGGTATTTGTAACATCAACATCCGACTCTAAACCGATAATAACACATTTATCTAATTGTTCTTCAAGTTCTTTTATAGGAAGCTCAAAATCTAAATATTCCATAGGATTTGTGCGTATTTATTATTGTTTCAATTTTTAATTTGGAACTGCAAATATAAAATTTAATATCGTTATACACTTATTTTTTTATTCAAGTAGAAAAAAACAAGTTTTACAATAACAAAAAATCTTACAATTAATCTTCTTTTCTATAATGTTTTATAATACCATTCAATAGTACCGTAATTACAATTACAACGGCACCTATATAAAATTCTGTACTCATTTTTTCTTTTCCACCAATGATAAAATAAGCTAGCACAATTCCGTAAACTGGCTCTAAATTAGTGGTTAACATAACTGTATACGGCGATAATTGTCGCATTACTTTTACCGAAGCTGTAAAGGCATAGGCGGTACAAATCGAGGCTAAAATTAAAATCAAAATCCAATTATTTACAGACATCTTAAAAAAATCTGCAGTGAATGAACCTTGAAATAAAAAATAAATCGAGATAAAAATAACACCAGCCAAAAACTCGTAAAATGAAATTACAGAAGGATCATGATCTGCAATTAATTTTCCATTCATTAAAGTAAACAATACACCTAATATAATAGCAATTAAAGCCAATATCATTCCATGCCAATAGTTAATCTCTACCTGCATAATCAAGCCTAAGCCAGCAATAATTATCAAACCAAAAAAAACTTCATACCAAAGCACTTTTCTGCCATAAAATAAGGGCTCTAGTAATGATGCAAAGAAAGCACCTAATGAAAAAACCGATAAAGTGATAGAAACGGTAGATACTTTTATTGCTTCAAAAAAGAAAATCCAATGCAGTGCGATTAAAAGCCCTACAAATGTAAATCTAGCTAAAACTTTGGAAGTAACTTTAAATGACTTCCCTTTTGCCTTAACAAAAACGGCTAAAAAAATAGCAGCAAAAAACATTCTGTACCAAACTAAAAATTCGGATTGAATCGTTATTAATGCTCCTAAAATTGCTGTAAAACCCCAAATAAAAACAATTAGATGTAGACTAAGGTAACTTTTTAAATTATCGTTTTGCATTTCGTAGTAAATAAACAGCTAATATTCCAAAAACTATATTGGGTAACCAAACCGCCACAAGAGGTGGAATACTTGATTTTTCGGCCAATACTCCGAATATTTTATCAAAAAAGACAAACGAGAACGCTACTGCAATACCAATAGCCAGATTCATCCCCATTCCTCCTCTTCGTTTCATTGAAGATACTGAAACTGCTATAATAGTTAATATAAATGCCGAAACCGGAACACTGTATTTTTTATACAAAACCACCAAATAAACACTAATATTAGATGATCCTCTCTTCTTTTCTTTATCAATAAAAGCATTTAAATCACCAAGACTCAAAGTCTCTGCAATATAAACTACAGGTGCCAAATCCTGAAGATCAAAACTAAATTTCATCTTCTTTTCGGGTGCTTTTTCAATCACATCATTTTGAGGTCCAACAGTTCTTTTGGTATAATCAAACAATGTATAATTCTTCTCTTTTGGATTCCATTGAATTCTGCTGGCAGTAATCTTGTATTCTAACTTTTCCTTTTTGAATCGCTCCAACGAAAAATTATAAGCCATTTTAGAATCATTATTAAAGCTATTTACATAGATAAAATCATGATCGTTTATTTGCCTGTAAACGTCCGTATTATCACCTTGCATGAGTTGCTTTCCATCATTCCGGAGATACGTGTACCTAAAATTATTATAACCCTCACTGGAAACAGGTATCACCCAAAATCCCATCAGTAAAACGATAATCGATACAATAGAAGCTCCTATAATATAAGGTCTCATAAATCGTGTAAACGAAATACCAGAACTTAAAATCGCAATAATCTCAGTATCATTCGCCAACTTGGAAGTAAACCAAATAACCGATATAAACAAAAATATCGGAAAGAGATTATTCATA
The DNA here is from genome assembly GCF_002813295.1 of Flavobacterium sp. 5. Lineage (NCBI taxonomy): Bacteria > Pseudomonadati > Bacteroidota > Flavobacteriia > Flavobacteriales > Flavobacteriaceae > Flavobacterium > Flavobacterium sp. 5. The sequence continues at coordinate 3,364,225 of NZ_PHUE01000001.1, read as the reverse complement.
AAGTAAATCGTAAAATGATAGTAATAAATGGCAATTTTTAAAAATGGCACTTGATTAGCAAGCATTTTATTAATCTTCTCAGATATATCTATAATTATTCCAATAGGAGCAAATAACAAAAGCATCACCGAAAATGTGGCTAAATATCTTTTTAAAATGTATTTGTCAATTATTGTTAGCATTATTTTGAGTTTAAAAGTTTAAAGTTTAAGGTTTAAAGTTTTGGGACTACCCGTTAAACTTTAAACCTTAAACTTTTAAACATATTTTACAGTCTTTGATCCATATTTTTTACCATCATTTCTTTCCATGGTCTAAAATCTCCAGCTAAGATATGTTTTCTAGCTTCACGAACCAACCACATATAGAAACCTAGATTATGTATGGTAGCAATTTGTTTTCCTAAATATTCATTGGCAGCAAACAAGTGACGTAAATACGCTTTACTGTATTCTGTATCGACAAAAGTGTGTGCCATTTCATCAATTGGAGAAAAATCTGCTTCCCACTTTTTGTTTTTAATATTGATCGTTCCATTAGCCGTAAACAACATTCCATTTCTGGCGTTTCTCGTTGGCATTACACAATCAAACATATCAATTCCAAGAGCAATATTCTCCAAAATATTAATCGGAGTACCTACACCCATCAAATAACGAGGTTTGTCTTCTGGCAAAACTTCACAAACAACTTCGGTCATCGCGTACATTTCTTCCGCAGGCTCCCCTACCGAAAGTCCTCCAATAGCATTTCCCTGTTGTCCAGAATTTGCAATATATTCTGCCGATTGTCTTCTTAAATCCTTATATGTACTTCCTTGCACAATTGGAAAAAATGTTTGCTCATACCCATATTTAAAAGGCAATTTATCCAAATGATTAATACAACGATCCAACCAGCGGTGTGTCATGTGCATCGAACGCTGTGCATAACGATAATCACAAGGATAAGGCGTACACTCATCAAAAGCCATGATAATATCAGCACCAATAGTACGCTGAATTTCCATCACATTCTCTGGCGTAAAAAAGTGGTATGAACCATCAATATGTGATTTAAACTTCACACCTTCTTCCTTAATTTTTCGATTATTCGAAAGAGAATATACTTGATATCCACCAGAATCAGTCAAAATATTGCGATCCCAACCCATAAATTTATGTAATCCACCTGCTTTTTCAAGAATCTCTGTTTGCGGACGCAAATACAAGTGATACGTATTCCCAAGGATAATATCTGGATTTATTTCTTCTTTCAATTCCCTTTGGTGCACCCCTTTTACAGAGGCAACTGTTCCAACAGGCATAAAAATTGGTGTTTCAATCACACCGTGATCTGTAGTAATACTTCCCGCACGCGCTTTCGACTGCGGATCTGTTTTTAGTAAATCAAACTTCATATATTCTTTTTATCAGTCGGCAAAGATAGGTTAATTTAAAAATTAGATAATTACTAAACCCAAAAATGTTTACCAATACAACTCTAAAAATCATATGGGCGTGACCACAATAGAAAAAGGGCCAAATATACATTGCGCTTATGCGGCCCTTTCCCTATTGCGGTCGGGCTATCAGTGCTACTTTGGTAGCTTGCTCCTATCCCTCACGCAAAAAACGAAGAACAAGACCATTCGTTTTTATTCAAAATCATAAAACATTAAAAAACCAAATACTCACCTCCTAAAAAAACAGCAATAACAATTACTATAGAGCCTAAAACTATAATTATTCCCTAAAAACTGGTACTTAACACTAATAATAGGGGTGTTTAACACTAACATTATTAGTGTTAAGTACTAGTAATACTCCGTTTAAGTACCAGTATTACTACTCTTAAACACCACTAATACTCCTCTTAAATACCAGTATAACTACTCTTAAACACCAGTAATACTAGTATTAATTACCAGTGCTACTGGTGTTTAAAATCTATTTATTTATTTTTTTACCTCATTTCTTACAAAAAACACATATCTTTATAAGATAAAACACTGTATAAATGAAGAGTAACAACAGAGAATACAAAAAAGATTTAGGAGATCGCTACCCGATAATTGGTAATTTTATTCATTACCACATTTATCACAATAAAATAAAAAAAGCCGATGTGGCTCGATCCCTAAAGATACTTCCCAGAGGATTAAACGATTATTTCAAAAGAGACTCCCTACAATTTGCCATTTTATGGAAGCTCAGCATAGCACTCGAACACAATTTTATTGCTCAATTGGGTGAATATCTACCCTATCGTTTTGAATCTATCAAAGAAAAAGCACTCAAAAATGAATTGGCCGAAAAAGATGCCATCATCCAAAAAATGGAAATCCAAATCGAAACTATGAAAGAAATGATGGCAAAATAATTAATTCAAATTTCTTACATATCACTACCTCATGAGGGATAGCGCCAAGTTACCGAAGTAACAGCAATTACCCAACACCATTATAAAAAGGGGCAACTAAGCGGTGGTATTAGTTAGCCCCTTTTTATAATGGTGGTATGCCCAAATGATTTAAATTTCGATAGAATATTTTTTTAAAAGAAAATATATTCTGAGTTTTATTTTTAAATCAGTAATAAAATAACAATTTGATTGAAATTGCTCTTAAAATCATTTGTCTCCCCGCAAAATAAAAATTACTTTTGCGATAGTTTAACTTTTACACACAAAATGAAGCCTAACACACAACAATTAAACGATTTAACTATCCAAGTAAGAAGAGATATTCTTCGAATGGTTCACGCTGTTAACTCAGGTCACCCAGGAGGGTCTCTTGGATGTACAGAATTTTTAGTAGCCTTGTATCAAAACCTTATGGATCGTAAAGAAGGATTTGACATGGATGGAATTGGAGAAGATTTATTTTTCCTTTCAAACGGACATATTTCACCTGTATTTTACAGCGTTTTGGCAAGAAGCGGTTATTTTCCAATAAAGGAATTAGCAACTTTCCGTCTTATTAACTCAAGACTACAAGGACACCCTACAACTCACGATCATTTACCTGGAGTTCGTATCGCATCTGGATCATTAGGACAAGGATTATCTGTAGCGATTGGTGCTGCACAAGCTAAAAAACTAAACGGTGACAATCATATTGTTTATACATTACATGGTGATGGTGAATTACAAGAAGGTCAAAACTGGGAAGCAATTATGTATGCTTCTGCTAAAAAAGTAGACAATCTTATTGCTACTGTCGACCTTAACGGAAAACAAATCGATGGTACTACTGACGAAGTTTTACACATGGGAAGCATTCGTGCTAAATTTGAAGCTTTTGACTGGGAAGTTATCGAAATCACTAAAGGAAATGATATTGAAGCTATTATTGGCGGAATGTCTGAAGCTAAAGCTAGAACAGGAAAAGGAAAACCAGTTTGTGTATTATTACATACTGAAATGGGTAATGGTGTAGATTATATGATGTACAGTCATGCATGGCATGGTAAAGCACCAAATGATGCTCAACTTGAAAATGCTTTAGGACAAAATTATAACACTGGAGGTAATTCAGATTATTAATCCGTTTTCAGATTTCAGTATTCAGAAATGAATGCATTCACCTTTTTAAATTAAGAAATGAAAAAATATATAAATACAGGAAGTAAAGATACCCGTTCTGGTTTTGGAGTAGGTATGACTGAATTAGGTCAAAAAAACGAAAAAGTTGTAGCACTTTGTGCAGATTTAATTGGATCATTAAAATTTGATGATTTCAAGAAAAATCATCCAGAGCGTTTTTTCCAAATCGGAATTGCTGAAGCGAACATGATTGGAATTGCTGCTGGATTAACTATTGGAGGAAAAATTCCTTTTACAGGAACTTTTGCTAACTTTTCGACTGGCCGTGTTTACGATCAAATTCGTCAATCGGTAGCTTACTCTGAGAAAAATGTAAAAATATGTGCTTCTCACGCAGGATTAACTCTTGGAGAAGATGGTGCAACTCACCAAATATTAGAAGACATTGGATTAATGAAAATGTTACCAGGAATGACTGTAATCAATACTTGCGATCACAATCAGACAAAAGCTGCTACATTAGCGCTTGCAGATCACCAAGGCCCTGCTTACTTGCGTTTTGGACGTCCAGTAGTTCCTAATTTCATGCCTGCTGACGAACCTTTCATAATCGGAAAAGCTATTATGCTTAACGAAGGTACTGATGTAACTATAATTGCTACCGGACATTTAGTTTGGGAAGCTTTAGTTGCTGCTGAAGCTTTGGAAGCTAAAGGAATCTCTGCTGAAGTAATCAACATTCACACCATTAAACCATTAGACGAAGAAGCTATTTTAAAATCATTAGCTAAAACTAAATGTGTTGTTACTGCTGAAGAGCACAACATCCTTGGAGGTCTTGGAGAAAGCGTTTCTAGAGTATTAGCATTAAACACTCCAGCTCCACAAGAGTTTGTAGCCGTTAATGATAGCTTTGGTGAATCTGGAACTCCTGAGCAATTAATGGAGAAATACAAATTAAACAATCAAGCGATTGTCGAAGCTGTAGAAAGAGTTATCAAAAGAAAGTAATTTTTTTTGGCACACTATAAAAATAAAATCCCATCTCATTTTACGAGATGGGATTTTTAATGCTTAAAAAACGCAGAACCTATTTTTTCTACTTTATCTGAATCAAAAAATATATTGATCATTATAAGAACGAAAAGAATAACATCAAATTTAAACAAAATGAGCTCGATACAGATCGAGCTCATTTTAGTTTAAACTTTTGGATTAATTTTAATTTTGAACGTAATTTTTTTATTTATATGGAGGAAAACATGTCGGATCTAAATGCCTTCTTAATCTTGTTGGATCCGTAAAATCTGAATCTTGGGGAGTACGCTTATTTGTAGAAGACTCAGGTAAATTTGGATTTTTAAGTGGTCCAGTATATTTCCTAGGAATCCCATAACTTTCATTAATATCAGGAGTTTGAGGATCATCAACCACTGCTCCATCATAAGGATAATACGTCCCTTTATCGTCTTTAATTTCACCTCTTGTAGCATAATCATCTCCATCATCATCAAAATCACCATAATCTGGAAGTCCATCTTTATCGGTATCATCTGGATTTTTAGCTATATCTGCAGTAGCAAAATAATACATATATCCATCATTATTTAAATCTTCTTGATAAGAAGGAATTCCATCTGCATCCTGATCAAATCGCTTTAATGAATATAATTTTATACTGAATACCAAAGGAGAATAGGCTGGAATATCACTCTGAGTATTATTATAATACCCCATTGCAGAAGGCAAAAACATTACCCCTACTCCAAAATCATTATAACTTACTGTTCCATCTGCTTTAGAAGAAGTCCAACCCGTTTTAAATTGAGGAAAACCCTCAGACCAACCACGAATAACCCCAACTCCACCACTAGTACTTGAACCGTCTAAATTATATTGTACTTGACCACTATTTGAAGCATCAAATTGAGTTCCATCCAACAAAGTTCCTTTATAACCAGCATAAACAGCATCTACATTACAAGGTCTCTCTCCTCCAGTAAGTTTAGAAGGATCTGTTCCTCCCGCTACACCTTCTCTGATTAATAACGTATATACTTTATAATCAACATCCCCAATATGAACAATCCTACTGGTCAATCTTGGAAGTGTAGGACTATCTAAATAAGACATTAATGAAGGATGGGTTTCACCAGCAGGAATTTTAGCAAGAATTACATCCTGATCTTCAGGAGTACCTGGTGCATCTACTACTTCTTTAAGATAACTTGTATTCAAATAATCTTCAATAGCTACTATATCCACCTTGTATTGTTCTGCAAGATCTCTCGGTGGGGTTATTTCAATATTATCATCATTTTTATTACAAGAACTTATTGCAATCATTGCCATCGAAACAATAAAATAAAACTTAATTTTGCTCATTATTAGGTATAGTTTAAGCCACAAATATACATTAATGATTTACTTTTGTAAAGTATTTAACTCCGATTTTAGAAAATTCATGAGAATAGACAAATATTTATGGTGTGTTCGGTATTACAAAACCAGAAACATGGTAACCGAAGCTTGTAAAAAAAACCATATCACAGTAAATGGTATTGTTGCCAAACCTTCGAAAGAAGTTTTTCCTACAGACAAGATTACTTTTAGAAAAGACCAAATCACACAGATCATAACCGTATTAGATATCCCCGAGAACCGAGTGGGCGCCAAACTCGTTGATATTTATCGAAAAAACGAAACTCCTGCCGAAGTTTATGCTCACTTAGAATTATTAAAATTATCTAAAGAGCATTATAGAAAAACAGGAACAGGAAGACCAACCAAAAAAGACCGAAGAGACATTGATGAATTCGGAAACGACATTACTGATGAAGAGGAAACTGAATAAAATTCTCTTTTTAAGTTTTGGACTTAGAACTTGAATAAATGATTTCAATTTCGGCTAACTTTTTTATCTTTGAACAAACAAAACATAATACGCCATGAGCAAAAACATAATTCTTACCAATCAACAAATAGAACACACTACTAAAAGGATAGCTTATCAGATCTATGAAACTTTTGTAGAAGAAGAAGAAATTGTGATTGCCGGAATTACGACTAATGGTTTTATTTTTGCCGAAAAAATTGCTCAAGCACTGACTTCAATTTCATCGATTAAGATTTCTTTATGTGAAGTACATACTGATAAACAAAATCCTGAACTTCCTATAACGACTTCTTTGACAAAGGAGGAATACAGTAATAAGGGTTTAATATTGGTAGATGATGTATTGAGTTCTGGAACTACGTTAATATATGCTGTTAGACATTTCTTGGATGTTCCTTTAAAAAAGTTTAAAACCGTTGTTCTTGTTGATAGAAACCACAAAAAATTTCCGATTAAAGCCGATTTTAAAGGAATATCACTTTCTACTTCTCTATTAGAACATGTAGATGTTGTTTTTAACAATGATGGCGATAGTTATGCCAGTCTAAGCTAATAGATTTAAAATATCATTTACTGTTTCCTCTATTGATTTATTATCGACAGTCACTTTGTGTTGTGCGTGATTGTAATAAAAACTTCTATCAAAAAGATGTTTGGCTATAAACTCCTTCATCTCTTCTTCACTTTTATCTGCAATAAGGGGTCTTTTACTCTTATTAGGCGCCAATCTATTAAATAATGTATCAATAGATGCTTTTAAGTAAATAGAAGTTTTACCCACCCCTATTAATAACTCATGATTATTTGCATAACATGGTGTTCCTCCTCCTAAACCGATAATAATTTCATCGGGGGAATTTAATAATTCGAGAAAATAAGTGTGTTCTAATTTTCGAAAATGGATTTCGCCATGGCTTTCAAAAATATCTTTTATAGACATTTTTACTTTTTCTTCGATATATTCATCCAAATCAACATATGGAATTGATATCATTCCTGAAAGTTTTTGGGCAATTGTTGACTTACCGCAACCCATATAACCTAATAATATAATTTTTTTCATTTGAATAAGACCTTACATACTAAGGCGTTAAGAATTTTAATTAAAAAAAGACAAATTTATAATAAAATTGCTTGGAAACTTCAAAAAAAAGTCCTTATATTTGCACCCGCATTCAAGAAACGAAATGACTCGATAGCTCAGTTGGTAGAGCACATCACTTTTAATGATGGGGTCCTGGGTTCGAGCCCCAGTCGGGTCACAAATTATGTGATCAAAGCATAAGTTTCTTGAATCAATGACTCGATAGCTCAGTTGGTAGAGCACATCACTTTTAATGATGGGGTCCTGGGTTCGAGCCCCAGTCGGGTCACAAAAATCGTAGAGACGTTGCAGTGCAACGTCTCTACTCATTTTAGGCCACGTGGAGAAACGGTAGACTTGCCATCTTGAGGGGGTGGTGCTCGTAAGGGCGTGTGGGTTCAAATCCCACCGTGGTCACAGAATATAAAAAAGCAGTAATAAAAGGGAATTAATCATGCCTTTTATTACTGCTTTTTTATTTTAAGTCTTCATCCACACACAAGTTATGTTGCTGTTGTTTATTGAGACGCTCCGTATGAAACAAATTACATGTACACTATAAGTATAAAGGGTTTGAAATAGATATTACAACTGGAAGGATATTTATAGTGCTTCAGTTTTTAAGATGGTTTGTTTTTTAAAGAATAAGAAGGGTGGATATAAATTAAACCTAAAACCTCGATGTAGCGAAATAGCTGCTTGTAGACGTTTTTTTTATTTATAATTCTGCAAGTACCAATTAATATAATCATCAGTCACTCTATTCAAATCGAATGTTTTGAATGTCATTGATTTTCTAGGAATTATTTCTTGTATAATTTCATTTGCTTCCAGATTTACAAAACCATATCTGTCCAAATAATTTTTATTATAATTTTTTAAGATAGGCTGTCCAATATTATTATTTATAAAAGAAAATTCATAAGTGACAAAATTCTTCTCAGAGAATAATGTGATTCGAGCAGTGTTACTATATCCAATCACAACCATTTGGTTAGATGACAAGTTTAAGGATGAAACAAATTTATCAAAGTGCTCAAAATGTTTTAGCGAATTGATTACCTTATTTCTATTTTCGCAATCAAATAATCCATAACATTCAATTTTAAAGTATAAATCTCTTTTTCGAGCTATTTTTTTTATTTGCCTTTTGGTTGGTTCATTCAATCTTGACTTTAAAAATTCAAAGGAGAAATTTTCTTTATTGGCATTTACGTTTACTATTAAGTCAGTAATAAGGCTTGATTTAATTCTTTTTTGAAGAACCTTTACTAAAGAATCTTTACTAAATACTGTCGCTTTTTTTTGTGACTTGTCCCAAAACTTTTTACAACTTGTTAAATAGAAAATTTCAGATTCAGATTTTTCAAAAGTAAATTTCTCTGACCGTGAATAAATTCCATTTCTAGGAAAACATTGGTCTCCATATCCATAAGAAATTTCTATTTTTTTAATTGTGTCAAGGTTTTGTCCAAAACTAATTGTTGTCCAAAATATAAAGCAAACGAGTATTCTTCTCATAGTATTTTCTTAAAATGTCTGTTAACTTTCTGGCAATTGGAGAAACTAGGGATTAAAGATTCTAATTTCTTCAATTATGCACAAATTTTTTAAGTACAAAACCATCTTTAAATTAAGCCTGAAAACACAATCTCAGAAAGCTGTTGGCAGTAGTTGTTATGAATCAACATTTAAAGCCAAAATAATTTTTCCAGATTTATTTTTATAAACAAATATATCGGTTAAAACCAAGTCAGCAATATCATGTCCCCACACACCATATTTGCCATTCGTTTCGTTTCTGTTATACATTGTTCTCTTTTCCATTGGTAAAGTTTTTACCGTTGCGGTTTTTTCTTCTTCCTCATATAGTTCGTAATAGTGCTTACTTATTTCTAAAAGAAGTTTTTCTCGATCAAATCCATTTGCTGATTTTAGATCAAAACGATATTCATTTTTTAAAGGGTAATCAATTATTACCGTTATCTTATCTTCATTGATTACAATCTGATTCCTATCAATTAGATTTTTTAAATCATTTTGAGGTTTTTCAATACTAGCCCAACTTTGAATCCCATTTTCAAATTCTGTGTTGTCAGTTTTAACATTGAACGAGATAGTATTAATTAACTGTCCAAGATAATTTGTTTCTTTTTCTGCAGAAGCGTTTTCACGTTCAGTCAAAATTAAGTCATAATTATTACTTGTGGAAGTTGGAATATTTTGTTTTTTAGAACAAGATTTAATACCTAATCCAAGTAAAATAGAAGTCATAATAACAACTCCAAAGAAAAATTTTAATTTTAAATTCATGGGTGTTTATAATTGTTGGTATTTATAAATATGCTTAATAAATAACACAAATACATCCAAATAATGGAGGCTTCGCGATATAAGCCAGCTTTTTATTATTTCGCTAAATTATAAAAATAAGGCTATAAATTATAAAAAACTCCTTATGAAAACAGATGCCCTAGCCCAGATAGTAGCGGCATCCTTTTTGTCCCGATTTTTTTCGGGATAAAAAGATATAGCGGATAGCTGGAAATAGCTCCTTATGAAGTGAATTTTCTGCTCTAAAATATTCGAAAGACTGATTTATCTCCTTGATAAAATTAAATTATAAATTATAAAAAAAGTCATAACTTTCAACTTCTTAATTGTAAAATTGAATTCGAAATGACTACACTACTCATAAACAAAAAGAAACATACTATTGATGTTGATCCCGAAATGCCTTTGCTTTGGGCGATTAGAGATATCATTGGTCTTACTGGTACCAAATTTGGATGTGGGATAGGTGCTTGTGGCGCCTGCAAAGTACTTGTGGACAATGTTGCGACTTACTCTTGCCTGACTCCTGTTGAGATGGTGGTTGGCAAGAACATTACCACGATTGAAGGGACTTCGGAAAATTTACAGTTATTACAAAAATCTTGGGAGGAATTTAATGTTCCGCAATGTGGGTATTGCCAGCCTGGACAATTAATAACTGCTACTTCTTTACTTAATTCGAATAAAAATCCTTCGGATACTGATATTGATGATGCTATGAGTGGCAATATTTGCCGTTGTGGTACTTATCAACGCATTAAGAGTGCTATTAAACATACTGTCGAAGTTAAAAAACAACGCAAATCATGAGTGAAATTCAAAATTTAAGCCGTAGAGTTTTTATCAGAAACGTAGGATTGGCATCGGGTGGTTTAATCTTAGGTTGTAATCATAGTTTACTTGCTAATGATATAATAGAGGGAAGTCTAACAGAATTTAATCCTAATTTGTTTGTACAATTAAATTCGGATGGAAGTCTTGTTATTGTAGCTGCCCGTTCTGAAATGGGTAATGGGGTGCGAACTTCTTTGACCTCTGTTGTTGCAGATGAAATGGAAGCTGACTGGAATAGAGTTTCGGTTAAACAAGCTGTTGGTGATGCAAAATATGGTGATCAAAATACAGATGGCTCGCGAAGTATAATCGATTTTTATGATACGATGCGAAAAATGGGTGCCATGACCCGCATGATGCTAATAACTGCAGCTGCAAAAAAATGGCAGGTTCCTGAAAGTGAATGTATCGCTCAAAACCATTTTATTACTCATTCTAGCGGTAAAAAAATTGGTTTTGGAGAATTGGTTGATGTAGTGACAACGCTTCCTGTTCCAACTACTATTACTTATAAAAATCCAAAAGATTTTAAATACATAGGCAAGAATCTAAAAAGTATCGATGTAAAAGATTTTGCCAATGGAAGCGCAGTTTATGGAATCGATAAACGCCTGCCTAATATGAAAGTTGTAGCGATAGCGAGATGTCCTGTTACTTTTGGTACCGTTAAATCATTTGACAAAACCGCTGCAATAAAAATTAAGGGTGTAGAGGATGTGATTGAAATTCCAAGAATTGAAAAACCTTTTGGTCCTTTGGGAGGTGTTGCTGTGATTGCTACCAATACCTGGGCGGCGTTTAAAGGGAAAGCTGCGCTGGAAATTCAATGGAATTACGGCAAAAATGAAGGCTATGATTCGGAGAAATACATGGTAGAATTAACTGAAAGAGTTCATACCACTGGAAAAGTTGAAAAAGAAATTGGTGATGTAAATAAAGCTTTTAGTGAAGCTACGAAAGTTATTGAAAGTACTTTTCAATTACCTCATTTGGCTCATGCTCCGATGGAAGTCCCTAATGCAGTAGCATGGGTTCAAGGAGACAGTTGCGAAGTTTGGGTGCCTACACAATCTCCGCAGGATGCACGAGATGAAGTTGTAGCCTACCTAGGAACTACTGCAAATAAAGTAACGGTAAATGTTACTTTTTTGGGAGGTGGTTTTGGCCGAAAATCAAAACCCGATTATATTGTGGAAGCAGTTATGATTTCGAAAGCTATCAAAGCTCCTGTACAAGTTGTCTGGACCCGAGAAGATGATATAAAACATGGTTATTATCATACCGTAAGTGCGCAATACATGAAAGCATCTTTGGACGCACAAGGCAATGTTTCGGGCTGGCTTCATCGATCGGCTTTTCCTTCGATTATGTCAACTTTTCAGCCTGGAACTGAATATCCGGCAGGATGGGAAGCCTCTAGTGCTGCTGGTGTTCCTTTTGATATAAAAAATTTCAAAATAGAATCAGGACAGGCTCCTGCCATGGTACGAATTGGCTGGATGCGGTCTGTAATTAATATTCTACATGGTTTTTCTATCAATGTATTTGCTGATGAATTGGCATATGCTGCTAAAGAGGATCCGCTAGAATTCAGACTTAAATTAATAGGTACTGATCGTATAGAAGATACTAAGGATCCTATAAAATATGATACGACACGTTTAAAACATGTTTTGAAACAGGCTGCTAAAAATGCTAATTGGGGGAAACCATTACCCAAAGGACATGCTTATGGTTTGGCTGTTCATTATAGTTTTCATTCGTATGTTGCTTCGATAGTTGAAGTATCGATGGTGGATGACAAAGTAAAGGTTCATAATGTATATACTGTTATTGATTGTGGAACGGCTGTTAATAAAAACACCATAAAAGCCCAACTAGAGGGCGCAGCTATCTTTGGAATGTCTATTGCTTACTACGGAAAAATAACGGCTAAGGATGGCGCCATTGAGCAAAACAGTTATAGTGATTACCGAGTGATTCGCATGAATGAAATCCCGAAGGTTCATGTAGAAATTGTTGAAAGTACCGAGAAACCAACTGGAGTAGGTGAACCTGGCGTTCCTGTAATTGCTCCAGCTATTATCAATGCTATTTTTAAACTAACAGGAAAACGCTATTACAATCTGCCTTTAAGCGATTATGATCTTGTTTAGCAGCTTGACAAATACGAATAAAGAGTTAAAGTAAAATTATAACAATCTAAAACATACCTAACAGGTTTTTAAAACCTGTTAGGATTTATAACTTAAAATAAATTAGTTAGAATTTAAGTCCTTTATTCGCACAACTAATAAAATTTCTAAACGAATATTTACTTTTAATGAACAATTGGATTGAGCTATTACACGAATTTAAAAGCAAAAAGAAACCTATTGCACTTGTTACTGTTACCAAAATTCTTGGTTCGGCTCCGTGTAAAGTAGCTTCAAAAATGATTGTTACTCCACAAAAAGAAATATTTGGAACCATTGGCGGAGGTAAATTAGAATTTCAAGTAATCGATGAGGCAATCCGAGCTATTCGAGAAAATAAAATTTTAGAATGCAATTATACATTAGGCCCAGAATTTGAACAATGCTGTGGCGGAAAAGTAGAATTAATTATTGAACCCATGAATCAATCCCCAGAATTATACATCTTTGGTGCAGGACATATTGGTGTTGCTATTTGTCAGGTTTTAAAAGATACTCCTTTTGCAACTACACTTCTTGATACCAGAGAAAATTGGAAAGAAACTATTGAAATTGATTCAACAGTTAATTATAGTGACATTCCGTTTGATCATTATAAACAGACTGTAAACTGGGGACCCAATTGCTATGTAGTTGTATTGACCCACGATCATAAACTTGATTTTGAAATTACTGCTTTGGCATTGCATGAGCAAACCAAATACATTGGATTAATTGGCAGTAAAACCAAGAAGAATAAATTCAATAATCTGTTACTAAATGAATTGAATTTTAAGGCTGGAATTTCTCCTGTTCATTGCCCGATTGGATTGGATTTAGGAGGCAATTCACCCAAAGAAATTGCGATAAGCATCGCATCTGAATTATTGAAAGCATATTATGGAAAATGATACTGTTTTTGTGTTATTGGCAGGAGGCAAATCTGAAAGAATGGGTGTTGCAAAAGGATTACTTCAATACCAAAGTAGCTATTGGATTTTGGAACAAATTGAACGAATTGCAAACTCAACAATACCGGAAGTTTATATTGGATTGGGTTATCATTCCCAAGAATACATCGACAAGATACCTTCATTAAAAGAAGCACAGTCATTTTTGGTTTTCTATAAAAAAATCCAGATTAAAGTTATCACTAACAAAAATCCAGAACTAGGTTCTCTCTCAACCTTACAAACAGTTTTACAACAAATACCCAAAAACAAATCGGTATTGATTAATCCAATTGATGTTCCGATATTAATCACCGCCGAATTGCAAACTATTATAGAAACTAAGAATCAAATTGTACTTCCTAATTTTGAAGGTAAAAATGGTCATCCTATAAAGTTACATTCTAATTTTTGGGAACGATTACTTTTACTTGATCCTACAGAAGAAAACAGCCGATTGGATTTAGAAATCAAGAAAATAAATCCTTCGAATATTACAACTATTTCAGTAAATGATTCTTGTATTCTTAAAAATTTAAATACTCAAAATGATTGGGTTGAGTATCTAAAAGACAAAACTACATAATACTAAAAAAGCGTCCCGAAAACTATCGAAACGCTTTTTTAAATTACTGAAATATTAACCTATTTCTTGATTAATTCCTGCAACGGTTTTAATTGTTCCAAGTCAATTTTGGATTCTTTCAAAACTGAAATCATATTCATAATATTGGTCGGATTCATGTCTTTGCCTAAGACTCTAACCACTGCAAAACCAGCATCGTTTTTATTGGCAAACAATACAAATTCATTGATATGATCATCAGCTCCCACGTAGGTTACAGAAGCGCCTTGTTTTCCTGAATTAAACTTCATCAACTGTTGGTACTTTGGGTCTTTGAGAATCAAATTCACTTTAGCACGTTCTGCCTCAAACTGTGATTTGTTCTTATCATTCAATTTGAATGCCAAAACATTAATTTTATCAAAAGAATGCAATGCTTCGCTTTGCGCCACTGTTAATTTGGTTTTATCAACATCCAAGATATTTGATGAGATATCTATGGCTATAAAATTTTTGTTCTCTGTATTTTCAACAAAGTATTTTTGCAAAGTAGGTTCAGAATTACAACTACCTAAAACCAAACTACCAATCAGCGTGATTAAAAATAATACTATTTTCATGTTACTTTTTACCTTTGGTTGCTTTTTTCAAATCGTCTCCACCAGGAATTCTCATTTTGTCTGTCAAGACTGAAATCTCACTCAGGTCAAAATCACCTGTTAATGACATCAAGACTGTGTCTTCTCCTTTACCTCCTTCAACAAACATTAATAACTCTCTTATTTGACTGTCTTTTGCTCCAGATTTGACCATAATTTTGACATTTTTTCCTTTGTCATTTATACGCATCAATTCTTCTAAACCAGCTGTTTTTATGTATTTATCAGCAGCACTTTTCATTTCTCCTTCTACTCTAACACTTTGTGTTGTAAAGACTTTTAAATTGTCCAATTTTTTAATCAAGCTCATGTACTGTTGTGCCTCTTTGTCTGAAGTATCAACTTTTACTTTACTCATCAATTCGAACATCTTTTTATTTACAACTATTGATGTTACATCGTCTTGACCGTCGAACTTATCGAATGCCGATTGGGCAAAAAACGGACTTGATACTAATACTGCTACTAATGTGATTATTAACTTTTTCATTTTATTTTGATTTAATGATTGTTTTTAAAAATTTAAAATTCTGCAATTGGGCTTGAATACTCTAGAATCACTCTCGCTTTATTTTTATTGAACAAATACTTTGCTCTTAGTTAATTCATAAACTTGAATATACTGAATCCCTTCGACTCCAGTATTTACATGATTGGATAACATTGCCAATGCTTTTTGAGTGGCTTCCAAAGCTTCTTTAGGATCCTCATAAGTACCTAATGCTGCATTTTCTTTTTCCTTATCAGTATTGAAATAAATATACGTTCCCACTCCCATCAAAACAACAATTGAAGCTGCTATCGACAACCATGTTTTATTTTGTTTTTTAGGAATTAGCGGTACATTTTTTTCTAAATTTTCTTTTTTTGCTTCCACAAAATATCCAAATAAAGGCTTGTATTGTTCTAAATGTGGTGCAACATTTTGTGACGAAAAATAGTTTTTCAACTCGTTTTCTTCAGCAATACTTGTTTCTCCTTCAAAGTATTTTTCTAAAAGTGCTTCCGTTTTATTGAATTCCATAACTGTGTGTTTTTAACATGTATTCTCTAATTGTTTTTCTTGCTCTTGAAAGTGCCACCCGTACAGCAGTTTCATTCATCTCTAGTATTTTCGCTATTTCAGAAAACTCGCACTGTTCTATATCTCTTAACTGAATAATTAATCGTTGTTGTTCTGGCAATTCATTAATAATTTTTTCGACCCATTTTAAACTATCGCTATCTTCAAGTTGTTTATCTAAACTTGGGGCTGCATCTGTAAAATTGCTATGTACTATTTTAAGATTACCAGCTCTTTTTGATTTTAATTGATCCAAACAATAATTTTTGGTCATGGTCATAGCCATTGCTTCAACACTATTATAGATTTCTAAATTTTCATTTTTACTCCATAATTTAACCAAAACTTCTTGGGTAGCATCTTCTGCCTCCTCAGTGCTTACAAGTAATCGCTTAGCCAATCGAAAGAGCTTATCTTTGAATGGATTAACTAAAAGCACAAAATCCTTTTGGTTCATAAAATGGTTATATTAATTTGGTTATATAATCAAGACGAGACACTATCTTTTTTGTTACAAAAAAAATTTAAATTAAACTAAAGTTAGTACTTTTACGTTGTAGATCTACAACGAAAACTATATGAAGACATCTTTAAAAGTTACCTTACTATTATTCTTTGCGGTTTTTACTTTTCAGAGTTGCGAAGATATGGACGATGTCTTTCCATCCCCTACTGTCGAAATTAATAATTTCGTTTGGAAAGGTCTTAATTTATATTATTTATGGCAAGCTGATGTTCCTAATTTATCTGACAAGCGTTTTGCTAATCAAGCTGAGTTAAATAAATTTTTGAAAGGATATTCAAAACCTGAAGATTTATTTAATGCCCTTAGAGTAGACAAATCCATAGATAGATTTAGCTGGATAGTGACTGATTATCTTGAGTTAGAAGGTGTACTTCAAGGAATTACAAAGAATGATGGTATGGATTTTGGTCTTTATCGTAAATCTTTAGACTCTAAAGAAATATTTTGTTGGGTTCACTATATACTTCCCAATTCAGATGCTTCTACTAAAGAGATACAACGTGGTACCATTTTTTATGGTGTAAATGGAACACAACTTACTGTAGATAATTATCAAACTTTATTGAACTCAGAAAATTATACTCTCAATTTAGCTGATTATAATGCTGGAACTATTACTCCAAATGGTAAATCTGTAAATCTGACAAAAACAGTTCTTTCTGAAAACCCAATTTTAATTAATAAAGTAATTGAAACTAGTGGACATAAAATAGGGTATTTAATGTATAATGGTTTTTACCCAAACTATGATACTGATCTGAATGATGCTTTTGGCTCACTAAAATCACAAGGCATTACTGATTTAGTTTTGGATTTAAGATACAATTCTGGAGGTTCTGTTCAAACTGCTGTATACTTAGCCAGTATGATAACAGGCCAATTCACGAACAAAGTATTTTCTAAACAAAGATGGAATGACAAAATCAATTCTTATTTTGAATCGGAAAAACCTCAAGCGTTAAAAAATTTATTTGTTAATAAAATAGGATCTACACCCTTAAATAGTTTAAACTTTACTAAAGTATATATTTTGACTACTAAAAGTACCGCTTCTGCAAGCGAATTAGTTATAAATGGGTTGAAACCATATATTGATGTAATTCAAATTGGTGACATTACTACTGGTAAAAACGTAGCATCTATCACAATCTATGACTCCCCTACTTTTGGAAAAGAAAACAGAAATCCAACTCATCGTTATGCGATGCAACCAATTGTTTTGAAAACTACAAATGCAGATGATTTTGGTGATTATTTCAATGGTTTAACACCAACTTATTCTTTAAAAGAAAATCTAAATAATTTAGGGACTTTGGGGACTGATTCAGAACCTTTATTAAGTACTGCGATTGGTCAAATTACAGGAACAGCTAAAATGCTTAAAACGACTCAAGGAAAAACATTTCCATATTTTCAAGATTCAAAATCAATAATTGGACAAAACCAAATGTATATTGAAAAAGCTCCTGAAGGGCTTTTGAAATCTTTGGAGTAAAAATAAATATCTGTATAGTTTCAAAAATATCTCAAATTTAAAAGGAATCAATCAAAAAAGGCTTTCATCACTGAAAGCCTTTTCTTCTCAAAAACAATTACCAAATACTGTTAAAATAAAATTAGTCCTTCAAGAACTTCCCTACATAATATATAACTGTATTAAACTAAAAAAAATATTTCTCTAAAAGATGAGAAATAGTATAAAAAATTAATCATTAAAATAAAACCCTGCTGGAATAGTCCCTACTGCGAATGTTTTCTCTAATTTACCTATTGATGGTGAAGTTAATGCATATACATACACTTTTCCATTATGTTCATAATCACCTGCGTCTCCCACATAAATATGACTTCCGTGAACTGCAAAACTATACACACCATAAACACCTTGTTCTGTAGTACTAAATGCTGAAGTTGTAGGCAATGCCGTAGCTGTCGTACTCATTTTGAAAACATCAGAATCAACAGTATAGTATGCATCATTCCCGTTCAATACAAAATTCGATAAATGTTTTTTCGCATCTGAATAAGCAATTGTACTTGTAACTGCATTTGTTGACAGATTTACTTTCACAATTTGACCTGCTGTTTCTACCAAAGGTGATGCATAACTTGGCATACCAGCACAAGCAACCCATAAAGTTCCGTCTTTTATTACCATATTCTCTGGCAAATCTCCAACTGTAATGGTTGTTGATACACTACTTGTAGCTGCATTTATAACCGAAATTTTATTTCCATAATTGAATCCTCCTTTATGAGCTACATACAGTTTTCCTAAATTTTCCAAAATTCTTTCTGGTCCTTCTTCAACAGGAATAGAGCTAGATACTTTATTGGTAGTTAAATCAATTACGGCTACATAATCATCTGTTTTAACAGTTCCGTCACCCCAATTAGTAACATATCCTTTACCATTTACAAAAGCAATATACCTAGGGTTCTTTAATCCCGAGTTAATACTAGCTACGCTTTTCATTGTATATCGATTTACAACCTCAATTTTATTACTGCCATTTAATACGATATAAGCATTTTCACCATTAAAACCAATATCCTGACCTGTGTCTCCCAAAGTGATCATTGGATTTACTACCGAAAAAATATCATTTTGAGCTGTAGCAAAATCAGAAGAAATATAAGAAACTGAAGCATCATTATGTCCAAATCCTCCTTGATTTAAAATTAAAAAACCATTATCATAACTTCCTAATGGTGCTTCTAAATTGTTATTGTCATCATCCGTACAGGACACGAAAAATAAAGCTGACGCTAACGTTATTAAAACTAATTTACTGAAATTCATTTTTATTAAAATTTAAAGGTTAGATTGATTAAAAAATTTCTTCCTGGCATAATATGCTGAGAAACACTTTGGTATTCTTTATTAAAGAGATTCAATGCCTGCAAACCAATTTTGCAAGTATATGTAGCTCCTAAATCATAATAGATTCCCAAATTGGAAACCCAATATTCTTTGACTAATTTATATTTTTCAGAAGGTGTTGAAACCGCTCCATTAAACAAAAACTGATAAGTTGCTTCAATTTTTTTATACGAATACGAAACATTCGAATTGAATTTATGATACGGAACATACTGTAATTGTTCTTCCGTTTCTAAATCTTTGGAAACGGTATACCCATAACTCGCGTTTAGAGCAATATTGTTTTTACCATACGAATTCGACCACCCCAAATTAGTTTCTGAACCATATGAATTGATACGATTAATATTTTCAGGAGACCAATTCGATCCATCAAGTGGAGCCCAACTAATCATATCCTTTATTTTTATAAAATAAATAGTTTCTGTCAATTTGAATTTTTTATATGAAAAGACATTTCCTATCTCTACTTGATATGAACTCTCTGGCTTCAAATCAGGATTTCCACCAGTTTCCCAATACAAATCATTAAAAGTCGGAATCCTAAAATTCCTAGAAAGATTAACTTTTAAATTATAAAAAGAATTAAAAGCATAAGAAGAACCCAATGAAAATAAGAATGGACTATCATAATCCGAACTCACTTCCTTTCTAAAACCCAATTCATTTTGCCATTTCGCATTATGTTGCTCGACAGCATTGATTGCAAACGCGCCTATTTGTCTAGTATTATCACCAAAACTTGTTCCAAAACCTTTTGTATGGTTGTAATCTAAAATACCATTCAACCTAATGGATTCTATTAATTGATACCCCAAATCAACTTTTGCGATAAGCGATTCCGTTTTTCCAAAACTAAAATCATTACGATCAATATTTTCAAAATATTGATATTGTTCTGTGAGATAGGCTACTTTATAATTAGTAGTAAATCCATCATTGGTTTCGTTATATTCCAAAAGATTTCTACTAAAAGTATTAATATATTTAGTTTTAGAGTCCGACTCATTTATTAAAGAAAGATTTCTGTCGGTATTTGAAGATTGACTATACAAAGTAAGAACAGCATTAGGTTTAATTTTATATCCCACATTAGCAAATAAATTGGTTGTAGCATACTGTCCATTTTCATTTTTTCGTTGTATTCCATCCCATGTATAAAGCCCTTTGTACTCATAATCATTATCTGAACTATTTCTCGAAAAACCAACTTGAGTACTCCATTTTTTATTAGAAAGATTCATTTTATAATTAACACCTATGGTATTAAAACTACCATAATCCAATCGCAACTCATTTTCAAATTGGTCTTTAAAAACCAAATTATTATTCAAATGAACCGTCCCTCCAATAGCACCACTTCCATAACTTACACTTCCACCACCCGCTTTTATACTGATAGTATTGAAATCAGGAGCTGTAAAAGTATTGAAATCGGCACTACCGTTGAGCTGAGAATTTACATTTATTCCATTCCAGATTACAGCTGTTTGCGAAGCAGTAGTTCCTCTAAAAGAAACCGTAGACAACATTCCGCGCCCGTATTCCTTGAAATAAATTACACTGTTGTAGTTTAATAAACTGGAAAGAGAAGTTTGATTTTTATTAATAACCGAATCATTAAGAATCTGAATCGATTGAGATTTATTATTGGAGTACAAAGAACCGTTGGGAACTATGACCTCTTTTAAATTATTTATAGAGTCATTCTGTGCCGAAATTAATTGGCATATTAAAACAAAAAAGCAAAATATTAGTTTTTTAAAAGTCATAATTTCTGAACCTTTTTTCCCGAAAGTTCGATATTCGTTAAGAAAAAAGGCAGGTCTCCTGGCTTGCGTCTTGTTGTTCACCTTCCCATTCTTGAGTTGAGATTTTTGATTTTAGACTTTAGATTAAATCTAAAATCTGATTTCTAAAATCTACAATTTAAAACAGTGGTTTGTAGATAACAACAAGCTTGATAGCTTACAGTTGCGGGAACAGCTTAGGTTTTGAACCTAATTCCCTTTTAATGTGTTTTCGTAAAAAAGTAAAACACAACCTTAATTCGGGCGCAAAGATAATGTTAAAAATATTGAAAAATAAAAAAAAGTTTCTTAGTTTCTTAGTCTCACAGTAAATCAACAACTTATAATCTCAGCAACTCTATTTTGACTACAGCTCCAAAATCCAACTTTGATTTAAAAGCTTCATGCAAAGGAATATTATTTATTTTACACAAAATACTTCTAATAACTCCTGCGTGTGCGACAATAATTAAAGGTTTTTCTATGGCTTTTGAAATTTCATTTTCTAAAAAATCTATAACTCTTTCATTCAGGTCAACAAAAGATTCACCATTAGGAACTCGGACATTTACAAAATCAGTCATCCAAGGATTTAAAACTTCTTGAGGAATATCATCCCAACTTTGTAATTCCCAATCGCCAAAATTCATTTCCATTAATCTTGAATCTTCGATAATAAAATCGCTTTGAGTGTTTTCCTGAATATGTTTTGCCAAAATAACACAACGTTGCAAAGGGCTAGAATACAAAACAGCTTCTTTAGGCAGTTGCTCTACAATAGATTCAAAAATAACATCATAAGGTTTTCGAATACCAACATTACTTTGTCCATAACAAATTCCCTTTTCACAAACTGTTTCGGTATGACGAACTAAATAAACTTCCATATTCCGATAATTGACAGATAAAAAATTACTTCACACACTTGTTGTGTCGCACCCAAACAATCTCCTGTATAACCATCAATCCATTTCTGGAAATAACGAGCAAGGAAAAACCGAGCAATAAAAACAGGAATCAACGCCAACAATAATTGCGATTGAAAAAAAGATAAAGTCAAAAGTGGTAACAACCCAAAAAACAAAGCTCCAACTACTTCTTTCCAAGTGAAATTTTGAGCAATAGGTTTACTTTTACTTGAAGCATCTTCCCTCGAATATTGATGTGTAAAAACAATCGAAATTGCACTCAATCGACTAATAGAGTGTGCAGAAATAAAAATTAACAAATTGCAAATTACAGGTTGTAGGTTCGTAATTTCAGATTTAGAAAGCAAACTAAAAATAGCCTGAAATTTTAATAAAAAAAGTAAAACCACACCAATCGCTCCATAGGCACCAATGGCACTATCTTTCATTATCAAAAGGATTTTTTCTTTAGTCCAACCTCCTCCAAAACCATCACAAACATCGGCAAAACCATCTTCGTGAAAAGCCCCTGTTGTTAAGATTCCAGCTATGATTGACAAAATTATAGCAATTTCATTGGTAAAAAAAACGGCTCCAATATAATAGAAAACAAAAGAAATTCCACCAACTATCCATCCAATTAAAGGAAAATAGCGTGAGGCTTTATTTAAATATTCAGGATTATGGTCGATGTTTTTTGGACACGGAATTCGAGTATAAAACATTAAAGCCGTGAAAAATATATGTAGTTGTTTTTTCATTTTTTAATTATTATTACGGTAATACATTGCTGGTAGAGACGTTGCACTGCAACGTCTAACATCCCCACAACGAATTCTAAAATCAAATTCAAACAGTTCTTTCAGACGTTGCAGTGCAACGTCTCTACAACGGATTTATTTATTGCTAACACCTGCCGATTCAAAACTAGCCATTTCATTTAGAAAAGCAACTGCCGATTGTATAATTGGAAATGCCAACGCACAACCAGTTCCTTCTCCCAATCGCAAATCTAGTTGTAAAACAGCTCGAACATCCAAATAATTCAATATTTTTTGATGTCCCTGTTCATCTGATGAATGACAAAATATCGCATTTTCTTTTACTTCTGAATTCATTTTACAGGCAATTAAAAAAGCGACTGTACAAATAAAACCATCTACCAAAATAAGCATATTGTTTTGTTTGGCTTGCAACATTCCCCCGGCCATTTGCATGATTTCAAAACCTCCGAAATAAGCTAATTTATTTTGCAAGTCGTTTGGACCATTATAATTCTCGAATGCTTTTTTGAGAATGTTTTGTTTCAGAATTAACTTTTCATCATCAACTCCTGTTCCTTTTCCAATACAATCCTCGATCGGTAATTCTAAAAGAATACTCATTAAAACTGAAGCTGTAGAAGTATTTCCTATTCCCATTTCTCCAAAACCAATACAATTACAACCTGTTTCAAAAATGGTATTTACAATTGCTGCTCCTTTTACAAAGCACAAATTCAATTCAGCTTGACTCATTGCCGAAGTATGTAAAAAGGATTGTGTTCCCTTCCCTATTTTGGCAGAAACCAAATTGGCATTGGTCGGAAAATCATAGTTAACTCCTGCATCAACAATCGTTAACTCAATATTATTTTGTTTGCAAAAGACATTAATTCCTGCTCCTCCTTCCAGAAAATTAGCAACCATTTGTCGGGTAACATCTTGCGGATAGGCGCTCACACCATGATTGGCAATTCCGTGGTCTCCAGCAAAAACAACAATATGAGGTTTTATTATTTTGGGTTCTAAAGTTTGAAAAACCGTTCCGATTTGTTTGGCTAAATTTTCTAAGACACCAAGCGAACCTGTTGGTTTGGTTTTATTGTCTATTTTTTGTTGGAGCGTTTCAATGAACTCAGAATCGTTGGAGTGTGATTGCTTCGTTCCTCGCAATGACTCAGAAGCCCTGACTAGCTTGGAAACCAAAATTTCTTCAACAAAAGGTTTTTCTTTTTTTTGCTTCCAATTCAATTGTTGCAACATTGGTTGATTATCATAATTGGTAGCAGGTTTACCCACACAGAAATACCCCAAAGGCTCAATATGTTCAGGCAATCCTAAAAGTTGTTTGAATTGGTAATAATTTATAATCGAAACCCAGCCCATCGAATAGCCTTGCTCGGTCAATGACAACCAAATATTTTGTGCAGAACAAACCGAGCTATATTTTACGGCTTCGTTGCTCCCGACAGTTCCGATTGTGAATTGATTCAAAACTGAACGATCATAGCAAATTACTAAACCAAGTGGTGCTTCTTCAATGGCTTCTAGTTTTAAGGCTTGGTATTGCGCTTTTTGAAGCACATTGTCAGTTTGATTTTCTGCTTTTTCATTATAGACTAAAAACAATTCTTTTATCGCCTTTTTGATTTCAGCAGATTTGATTAGATAATATTTTGTGGCATCGGTCAAACCTACCGATGGTGCATAATGTCCTGCCAGTAGTGCTTTTTGAATTACTTCCTCGGGTACGGCATCTACTGTGAAATGACGGGTGTCTCGGCGAGATTGTATGATTTCATCTAAAGTCATTATTTTCTTTTTTACTTTCGTTAGGGATGGTAGTGATATCCTTTATTGCCGGGGTTCGGCAATAAAGATATAACGAACAACCCAACCCTTGTGGTAATGTCTAAACAATCATTATCTTATACTTTACCTTTAATTGTTAAAGGAATTCCAGAAACCATCAGCACGACTATATCGGCATTTTTAGCAATATATTGGTTCATCCAGCCTTGCAATTCTGTAAATTTTCTACCGATATGTGTTTCGGCGTGAACACCCATTCCGATTTCGTTCGTAACAATAATTATTGTGGTGTTTTCTTGTTTTGCAATGGCATCTAATTCTAGCTTGGCTTGTTCCAAACTTAGAGCTACATCATTTTTGGTGTCTACAAAAAAATTGGTCAACCACAAGGTAACACAATCAACAATAGCTACTTTTCCTGAGAAATCAATTTCACTCAAATGCTTTTCTTTCTCAATGTTAACCCATCGTTCGTCTCTATCTTTTTGATGCCTATCTACGCGTTTTTGGAAATCATCGTCCCATTTTCGGGCAGTTGCCACATACATTGGATTTTCGGCTAAGTCTTTGGCTAAATTTTCGGCATAACTGCTCTTTCCTGAGCGCTCGCCTCCTGTGATTAAGTAGATCATTTTTGTTCAATAAATATTTTTGTGTAACTTTTAATAAGGACAATGCGTGCAATCACTTTTACAGCAATAGCCTCTTTTGAGATGAAACCAAGGCTTAAAAACATAGTTTCCATCTTCAAAATAATAATCAATTCCTTCTATGATTTGACTAGTTTCAGACAATAATGAAGCTTTATTTCCAATTGCAGTTTCAGGAGTTATTGTAGCTACAAATTCGTCAATTTTATCCGAACATGCTTTTTTGAAACAACTCGAACAAAGACAATCAGCTATATCAAATGGGTTAAAAATCGGTGGAAAATCATTGCACCAACAAGCTTCCCCTTCAAGAGTATCTCCACAATTAAAAGGTTTTTGACACGTAGAACAATACTTCTCTTTTATAATATTCATTTTGTAAAGATAGCGTTTGTCTTATTTTTTACTGCAAAAATTAAGTAAGAAATTTATAATTTACTATACCTTTGTCACTATCGAAAAATATATTCTATGCGATTTTCATTCTACAAAATTTTATTATTCAGTGTTCTCTTTTCTTTTATTGGATGTAAAAACAATGAAACAAAAGAGGTTATAAATGCTGTCACCACTACAAACAGCATTCAATATTCCAAAAGTTTGGCCATCCATAAACAAGACGGTTATACGGTCGTTACAGTTTCAAATCCCTGGCCAGATGCTGTTAAAAATTTCACTTATATCCTGAAAGAAAAAAAAGGAATTGTACCTGATAGCTTAAAAAAATATACTCAAATCAATGTTCCATTACAGTCTATTGTAGTGACTTCTACTACTAATATTCCATTTTTGGAAATGTTAGGTGTTGAAAAATCATTAGTTGGATTTCCACATACTGATTATATTTCTTCAGAAAAAACAAGAGCTTTAATTGATGCTGGTTCAGTTAAAAATGTAGGACAAAACGAGAAACTCAATATAGAACAGCTTATTGATTTAGCTCCAGAACTTATTGTAACTTTTGGTATTGACAATAATAATCCAACTCTTGAAAATTTACAAAAAAGTGGTTTAAAAGTATTAATTCAAGCCGATTGGATGGAGCAATCACCTCTTGGAAAAGCGGAATGGTTAAAACTATATGGTATCTTATTTGGAAAAGAAAAAGAAGCCAATCAATTATTTGACAATATCGTGAAAGAATACAACGATGCCAAACAACTAGTTGCAAATGAGAAACCAACTTCAACAGTATTGTACGGTTCTATGTATCAAGATCAATGGTATGTAGCAAAAGGAAGTAGCTGGGTTGCTCAATTTATGAAAGATGCCAAAGCCGATTATCTTTGGAAAAATTTAGAAGGAACTGGAAGTCTTGGATTGTCATTTGAAAACATTTTAGACAAAGCTAAAACGGCTTCTTTCTGGATTGCAACGGGATCATTTAAAACATTGACAGAATTAAAAAATGCAAACCCGCATTACAGTCAGTTTGATGCTTTTACTAACAAAAGCATTTACACTTTTGAAGGAAAACTGGGAGCTACTGGAGGTACAATTTTTTATGAATTATCTCCTTCCCGACCTGATTTGGTATTGAAAGATTACATTAAAATTTTTCATCCAGAATTACTTCCTGATTATACTTTTACTTTTGCTCAAAAACTGAATTAATTGAATAATCTAAAACGAAATACTATTTTATTTCCATTGCTTTTTATAGGGCTAATGATTTTGTTTATTGTAAATATTAGCTTTGGTTCTATTACGATTCCTTTCAAAGAAGTATATACCAGTTTAACTGGTGGACAAGCTAGTAAATCGACTTGGGAATACATCATTATCAATTATCGCTTACCAAAAGCCATTACAGCCGTTTTGGTTGGAATGGGACTTTCGATAAGTGGATTATTAATGCAGACTTTATTTAGAAATCCGCTAGCAGGCCCTTATGTTTTGGGGCTTAGCTCAGGTGCGAGTTTAGGGGTTGCCTTTGTAATTTTAGGAGCGAGTATATTGCCTTCGTTTTTGAGTGGCATTTTATTATCTCCTTACGGAATTGTTTTGGCCTCAACATTAGGAAGCACATCCGTTTTAGTCTTAGTTTTATTGGTTTCTCAACGCTTGAGAGATACTATGGCTATACTAATTGTTGGACTTATGTTTGGTAGTTTTACCAGTGCGATTGTGGGAGTTCTTACTTATTTTAGTTCTGCGGAACAATTGCAAAAATTCACTTTTTGGTCCATGGGAAATCTTGGTAATTTGTCTTGGACTTCCATTCTTATTCTGTCCATTTGTGTACTGTTGGGATTATTCCTTAGCTTGTTAAGTATTAAACCTCTAAACGCTTTACTTCTAGGTGAGAATTATGCCAAAAGTATGGGCTTAAATTTCAATAGAGCCCGATTTATTATCATATTGGCAACCAGTATTTTGGCGGGAAGCATCACTGCTTATGCTGGTCCTATTGCTTTCATTGGATTGGCTGTTCCACATATTGCTAAATTAGTATTTCAAACCAGTAATCATACGGTTCTATTCTGGAGTACTTTGCTTTTTGGTGCTGCTATAATGTTAATATGTGATGTTATTTCTCAAATGCCGGGGATGGAAATTACCTTACCGATCAATGCGATTACATCTATATTGGGAGCACCTGTAGTCATTTGGTTGTTAGTTAGAAAAAGGAATTTTAAGTGATATTTGAATCCATTTTTTTCTATAAAAAAGTATAATTCTTTATAAAGTTATGACGAATAACATTCTTACCACTCAAAATTTAAGTATTGGATATTCTTCCAAAAAAGAAACTGTGACCATAGCAGAAAACCTCAACTTGAATCTGCAAGCAGGGAAACTCATTGCTTTAATTGGAGCTAATGGTATCGGAAAATCGACTTTATTACGTACCATTACTGGAATTCAAAAACCTTTACAAGGGACTGTTTTATTGAATGATAAAAAGATAAGCAATTACGAACCTTTGGAACTCGCCCAAAGTTTAAGCATGGTTTTGACCGAAAAATTACCTCCAAGTAATTTAACCGTTTTCGAATTGGTTGCTTTGGGACGCCAACCCTATACTAATTGGATTGGGACTTTATCAGATACAGATATTCGAATTGTTCAGAATGCTATGATGCAAACACAAATCGAACATTTGTCACAAAAAAAGCATTATGAAATAAGTGATGGGCAATTACAAAAAGTTTTAATTGCAAGAGCATTAGCACAAGACACTCCTTTGATTATTCTAGATGAACCCACTACACACTTGGATTTATTACATAAAGTCTCTTTGCTCAAACTCTTAAAAAAACTAACGCACGAAACTGGAAAATGTATTTTATTTTCGACTCATGATATTGACATGGCTATACAATTGAGCGATGAAATGATTATCATGACTCCAGAAACGGTAGTACAAGATGAACCTTGTAATTTGATTACCAAAGGAAGTTTTAATACTTTATTCAAAGATGAACATATTGTTTTTGATAATGAAAAAGGGAAATTTGTAATTACTTAAGAAAATAGTCATTACAAAACCGAAAACTCCTTTCAACTTCCTTTCAATAAATTAATACTTACAGTAGCCGTTTCTGCATCAGGAAATTTTTTAAAATAGTTTGGGTCGGGAAATAATCCCGCTTCGGCAGCAATTTTATGGAGAACTTCAATTTCAACAATATATTGATCGGAAAAACCGTGTGTAGCATCATAAGCCGTTGCTGCAGTTTTTCCTAAATTATGGGCAGTCAAATGAGGAGCTATCGTATGCAATTCAATAATTAGCAATCCGAATTTATGAACATACGGAGACCATTTTTGGAAATGTTCTAATAAATTATCTTCTACTAAGTTATTTGTAATTCGTTTACCTCTATGCGCAAATGCACCAGTCGAATTGCTTATTCTATCCTTCGAAATTTGTTTTGGCATTTCCCAAATACGATTATGGTCCAAAAAGGTTCTCACATTCAGCAAATCCTTTAAATCGATCTTATAATTATCCAATAAATCTTCAGCAAGTAAATCTGGTCTTCCAATATCCCCCCAAATTACTTTGGCCCAAATATCGGCTTTAATCAAATTAGCCCTTGTTACTTTAAGCGCCGCTTGATTATAATCGGCACCCACCAAAAATAAAGGATGTGTATTTAGTATTCTCCCTCTCAATGTTTGTCGATCAATAACATCAAAAATATGTTCCAAAAAAGCACCGTTTCCACAACCCATATCTAGAATTCCTTTGGGCTGCTCTTCTATAGGCAAATTGAATAGTTTGATGATAATTTCGTCAACCACTTTAAAATAAGCATCGTGTGCACCACCACTTCCCCACACATTCATTTCTCGATCAACATGAATTTCATCTTCCCCATCTCCTACAATTCTTAAAATAGAAGGATTTCCAAAAAGTAAATCATCCATTTTGCTAAAGGTTGGTAAATACGAAACGGTTACACCATAAGCCGAAGCTCTTTTGGCAAAAAACAAACCCGTTTCTGTAAATTGATAATTGCCTTTTTTTTGTGTAAACCATCCCAAATGCACCAAAAAATCAAGTATGATTTTGAAATTTTCAGGTGATTTATGAAACTCCTCGGGGCGGAATGAAATTTCCATAAAGTATTTATGAAACATACCACTCATACCCAGACGCACTATCGTTGGACCAACTAAATAGCCTTCAATGTGAGTTAAAATCTGATGTTGAAGTGAATTGGTTAAAGAATCTGTAGAAAATGCTATTCCAAAATTATTTTTGTATTTTTCAAAAAGTGATTGCAAGCGTTCAAAAGGAGCTTCTTCAAATAATCTAGGATGAAATTCCATTGAAAAATGCAATAAATCCACCACATCTTTATACAATGGGAATAGTGAGAAAGCAATCTCACTTTTTTCATTGACAGTTATGGTAATTTCATCAGAATCAATCTTGTAATTAATAAATCCTTGAGCAGCCAAAACACGTAAACCTACATTGAGATACCCTTCATTGGCTTTAAACTGTAATAAAAGTTCAGAAAGTGTGGATTGTTTTTTTTCTAAAATATGAGCCAACACCCCTTTCTTATAAAGAGAATAAGCAACGGGTGCAGTAACCAAGCCATCGAGATGTTTAAAAATTGTACTTCTTAAGGAAATGTTATCTATCATAAAAAGGAATTTAAGACTCAATGTCTATCTCAAATATATGAAATTTCCTTTAAAATAAAATTATTAATCACACGATAAATACAACTCAACTATCTCATTACAAAACTATAATCCAATTTGTCTTTTAGCCTCTCCAATCACAAAAGCAACCGAATTAGCGATGTTAAAACTTCTAATTAAAGAAGACATAGGAATGGTAAGATGATTTTCGAATAATGTCAAAACCTCAGCACTTAGGCCAACACTTTCTTTTCCAAAAACCAACCAGTCTCCATCCTGAAATTGATTTTCTAAATACGATTTTTCAGCATGTGAACTCATCAAAAACACTCTTGAATTATCTGGAATTTGAGACATCCATTCGGCTACATTTTGGTATTCGGTTACGTCAAGATGCACCCAATAATCAAGTCCAGAACGCTTCAGATTTTTATCATTAATTACAAATCCAAAAGGATGAATTAAGTGCAAACGACTTTCAGTTCCTACACACAAACGTCCAATATTCCCAGTGTTATTTGGTATTTCAGGTTCTACTAATACGATGTTTAACATATTTTATTGGTTTAGTCGGTAATCTTTTTATTTATTCGTTTAATTGAAAATTAGAAACTTCTAAAACTTCACCTGCTTTTAAGTTGTTCAAATATACGTTTCCTATGCGTACTCGTACCAATCTTAGAGTTGGGAAACCAACTGCTGCTGTCATTTTACGAACTTGGCGAAACTTACCTTCATTTACTGTAATGGAAGCCCATGAGGTTGGTCCATGACGCTCATCTCTTATTTTCTTACCTCTCGGTCCAAAATCAGGAATTTCAGTAATAAGCCTGGCTTCACATTTTTTGGTTTTGTATTTCCCTCCATCGAATCCAATTTCAACACCTTCTTTCAATTCATCTATTGCTTCCTGAGTAATTACTCCATCGACTTGGACATAATACTCTTTATCAACTTTTTTACTGCGAATGATTTCGCTCATCTTTCCATCGGTTGTTAATAAAAGTAGACCTTCAGAATCTTCATCAAGCCGCCCAATAGCCATGGTACCCTCTGGAAAATCGTGTAATTCCCCCAAGAGCTTTTTCTTGCGTTTCAATTCATAAATAAATTGACTTAGATATCCGTAAGGTTTATGAACCATGAAATGATGGTGAGACATTTTATTCGAAGTTTTAAAACGCAAAGATAGTTTTGTTTTGGGTACTATGAAAATGGAACTTTATAGCATTTTATTTATAATCAAAGTTTGGTTTCTATCCTAAAAATACTATTCCTCTTTAGCCTTGATAAAAGTGAAAATCCTTTTTGTTTTTCTTTAAAACAAAAAGATTGTAACGAATAGCGGCAACCCGCATAACCAAAACGCCAAGTCTTTTTGCTTCCAAAATAAATAATTAATCAAATAGAGAAAGAGGATTTTAACCAATGTAAAATGCCAGACTCCTATAAAAGAATCTGGCATTACCCACAATTAAAAATCTAAATACCTAAAATAACCTATAACTAATAACTAAAAAGACACATTTAAACCAATATTAAACATCCATTGAAATTGATTGAACGATTGATTTTCTAATGGATTGATATAATAATTCATCCCAGGCTCAATGAAAAATCTGGTTTTTTTATAGAACTCATATTGCAAAGTACTACTCAAAACTGTACCGTAAACATATTGGTTTACATTTTTATTTTCTCCAATTGAACTCCCATTCAATAGCACTTCATTTGAAATTAATTTACCTACGAAACCTCCTGTATTCATACTTATATTGGTTTTCTTTTTGCTTAAAAGAGCGTATGAAACCTCCAATGGCATCTCAAAATACTTCAAATTTTGGGTAACATTTCCTGTTTCAAAACCTGTATTGGCCTTAGAATTTGAGGCAAACAAATAATTTTCATTATTTGAAACAAAAACTATAGTGCTATTATTCGAAGGGCTGCCCTGTACTAAAGGCTGTGTATCTGATGTAAAATTCAACAAACTGCTTCGATCATAATAAGCAATTCCATCTATTTTTTGTCCAAGTTCATTAATTTTGAAGCCTGAACTTACAGCCCATTTTTTGTTTAACTTATAATTGGTCTTCACACCATAACCACTAGATTGTTTGGATGCTACGGTATTCCCCAAAGCTTTTTCATTATTATAATTTTCAGACCCCATTACGCCTGCAAAAACCTGAAGCGACCATTTATCAATAACATCTGATTCGGTTTTTTTCTTAGTTTTATCCTTATCCAACGCGGCCAAAGCATTCTCTAATTGAGCAACTTCCTTTTTTATTATATCAATTGAATCCTTAGTATTGGTGTTTTCTACAATTGCTTTATTGCCATTAAAACTAGAAACGATTGTATTTTGATTTGGTTGTATTGATTTAGGATTTGAACTTTTTACAAGTTCTTTGTTTTGTTTCGTTTCAGAAATACTAGTATTTCCAGTAATACTCATTATACTTTTTGGATTTCCTTTTGGATTACTCAGAGAATAAAAATTATTCATCCCAATAATGGAAGCCGATTTATAATTATTAACAGCTGTTGCATTTTTATTAGTAACTATATCGTCAGATTGTAATTTATCATCACTCTCAGCAATAAATTGATTCTGTTTGTGAGTTTTTGAATTCTTAACGTTTTGAGAGTCTGCCGATTTAGATGAAATAGTAGCAGCCGTTTTAGTTGCTCCCGAATTACTATTGGCTAAAGAAATACGATTCTCTTTAGTACTAAAGTTTTCATCTTTGTTTTCAATTACATCATTCTTTTTAGATTCTAAAGGAGTAGTACTTTTATTCCCATTTACCTTTTTGTCATTCTCATTATCTTTTGAATCATTTTGCAAAACAACTTCATTCAGATTATTTTCAATATTCAATTCTTGACTATTATTTTCATTTAAATTAACATACCAAATAGTTGGGAGAGAAAGTCCAGCCACTACACAAGCCGCAGCCCACCACCAAATAATAGCACGCTTTTTCTTTTTGGGTTTATCTAATTGAGCTTCAATTTTATCCCATAACTCTGGTGGTGGAGTACTTGAGAAGTTATCCAATGGAGAAAAAATAGATTTTGCTTCTTTATTTTTCATGCGTAATTATAGTTTTTTGAAACCAATCAGGTCTTTCTTTATTTACCTATACAGAATTTCTTTTTTATGCTGTTTTTGAATCTAAAATCATCAAAATTTTTTTTTTCAGAATACTTTTGGCTCTATTCAAATTTGATTTTGATGTACCCTCACTTATTTGAAGCAACGTAGCAATTTCCTTATGTTTCATTTTTTCGAAGACATACAAATTAAAAACCATTCGGTATTGATCTGGTAATTCTTGAATATATTCTAATAATTTTTCCTGTTCGATAGGTACCAATTCTAACTCTTCTTCCTGTACTACATCTGTATCAAAAACATCCAAAAACAAAATATCTTTTTTCTTTTTCTTTAATGTTTCTAATAATTTATTGATAAAAATTCGTTTAATCCAACCCTCAAAACTTCCTTCAAACTTGTATTGTCCTATTTTTTGAAAAGCAATTACAAAGGCTTCTTGAAAAACATCTTTGGCATCATCTTCATTTCGCATATATTTTAAGCACAGCCCATAAAGCATAGGAGAAAACAACTGATACATTTTCAGTTGTGCTTCCCGATCATTATCGACACATTTCTTAATTAATTCTATGCTTTCTTTCAAGAATTTTGAGGTATTGATTTACTATTACTTTTTTAGCTTTATTAAAAACTAGTATTATATGCATCTTCTTTGAAGGCAACTTCAATGATTTTAAAAAACAAATTATTCTCTATATTTATTTACCAAATATCATCTACAAAAATAAGTATCTCTTCGTTACTATTGTCAAAATTATTTTATTATGGATCAACAAGTTAACCATCTCCTTCATCTGAAAAATAAAATTTTAACAATCCCAACTTTATATTAATAAATCCGTTAACCCAGATTTCTAAATAAATCTGGGTTAACGGATCAAAACCAATTATAATTATAATTTGGTTTTCAATTCTACTATTTTATCTTGAATCACTTTTTTAAATGCAATGACTTCTGCAGTTTGATCTGTAGTATTATCAGCATCCAAATATATTTTAGTAATTACACCTCCTTGACTCCATTCAAAATAAACCCCTCCTTGATCATGAGCGTCTGGTGATCCAAATGTTTTAGTTTGACCTTTTAAATTTTTTATTTCAGTTGGCACTTTCAAAAGAAAACCAGCAAAATCATCTCTATAAACTAATGCCTTATAATCAGATGTATTAAACTCAGCAGGGAAATTATTCAGTTTTGAATATTGAAGCACTTTGTAATTTTCTATTCTAAAGAACTGATTACAATTTGTTCCATTACATTGACCAAAATAAGTCCCTACGATAGCATAATCAACAATTTTATTCACTTTGGAAAACAAAATAGGTTTATCCGATTTTGGAAGTACAATATAGTCCGCAGGATATGTAATTGCAGTAGTCACCATGTCACTATCACTAGGCTCTTTTTCGAAATACTCTATTAAAATTTGACAATCATTTTCAATTACAGTTTGAATCTTTATAACGTAACCTCCTGTAGGTTTTGGTCCGGACAAAAGTCCTAATATTCTTTTTGTCGTAAAATCTGGCAAGACAACATCAAAAGTTTCACAAGTAGTAAACTTCTTTTGCATTTCCTCTGCTGAATTTACAATTACATAAACAGGCTTCGTTGGATTTTCTTTTAATTGCCCACAAAAATTAAACCCCTCATAAGCAACGTTTCTAACATCACCACAATCTTGAACATTGCCAGAATCTAATGTATCTGTACAGGAATAAAAACTAAGAGCTACCAACATTATTGAAATCAAACTTTTCATGTTTTTTATATTTTAATAGTTTATTTATAATAGTAAGATAGCTATGTACTAAAAAGGTTGCGTGATGAAATAAAAAAATGTTGATTTAGCATTGGATTTATAATAATTCGTGAAATTTCATTTTAAAAATTAAGTACTACGTATTAATGCGTACTTTTACGTTTTAAAAAAAAGAAACATTTATGTTATCAATTCTTCCTTTATTAGTTGTTTTTATTATCGCACTTGCAATAGGCACTTTCATTGGCAAACTCATATTTTCTGCAAGATTTCAGTCAGAAAAAGTAAGTCTGGAAGAAAAGTTAATAGCACTTAATTCTCAACTGATTCAACAAAAAGAACAATTTTTATTGGATAAAAATACTTTCGAGAAACAACTGGAAATGTCTAATTCCGAAAAAGAAAATATCCGAAATGAGAAAGACAGCCTAGCCATTCAGCTCTCTAAAAAAGAAGTTGATTTTGAAAATCTTTGGGAACGCAACAAAGAACAAAAAGATGAAGTAGAGAAACTTCAAGAGAAATTCACCAAAGAATTTGAAAATCTTGCCAATAAAATATTAGAAGAAAAATCGAATAAGTTTACTGAGCAAAACAAAGAAAACATGAAAAATATCTTGACACCATTGCAAGATAAAATTCAGTTATTCGAAAAGAAAGTTGAAGACACACACAAAGAAAGTATTGATTATCATGCAGCTTTGCGACAACAAATACTTGGCTTAAGTGAAATGAATGCTCAGATGAGTAAAGAAACATTGAACTTAACCAAAGCATTAAAAGGCGACAGCAAAATGCAAGGAAACTGGGGTGAATTAGTTTTAGAAAGAGTTCTGGAAAAATCAGGCTTAGAAAAAGACCGAGAATACCATGTACAACAATCGCATGTCAATGAAGATGGACAGCGCGTTTTTCCTGATGTTGTTATCAATCTTCCTGATGGAAAAAAGATGATTGTCGATTCTAAAGTTTCCCTAACAGCTTATGAAAAGTTCATAAACGAAGAAGATGAAAACTTAAAGAAAACCTTTTTAAGAGAACACGTAAATTCGATAAAAAGCCACGTAGATCAATTGGGAGGAAAAAATTACCATGATTTATACCAGATAGAAAGCCCCGATTTTGTTTTGCTTTTTATCCCTATGGAACCTGCTTTTGCATTGGCACTTAATGAAGATACTACGCTATATAATAAAGCTTTTGAAAAAAATATCGTAATCGTGACACCTTCTACTCTATTGGCTACTTTACGTACTATCGACAGTATGTGGGCGAACCAAAAACAGCAGGAAAATGCCTTTGAAATAGCAAGACAAGCAGGTGCATTATATGATAAATTTGAAGGCTTTGTAGCAGATTTAATCAAAATCGGAAAGAAAATT
This sequence comes from Flavobacterium sp. 5, assembly GCF_002813295.1. Taxonomy (NCBI): domain Bacteria; kingdom Pseudomonadati; phylum Bacteroidota; class Flavobacteriia; order Flavobacteriales; family Flavobacteriaceae; genus Flavobacterium; species Flavobacterium sp. 5. Next base: position 3,327,432 of record NZ_PHUE01000001.1, on the reverse strand, counting down.
GAAGAGAGTAAAGTAGAATATCAAGGAGCCATGAATAAACTCGTTGAAGGAAAAGGAAATTTAATTACCAGCGTTGAAAAACTAAAGAAAATGGGAGCCAAAGCCAAAAAAGCACTTCCTGAAAGCATTTTAAAAAGAGCAGAAACAGATAATAATTCACTTCTAAACTAAATAAAAATGAAAAAAATTCTAGCTATTATTATTGCATTAATAACTATTGGTTTTGCAAGTTATTTTGCTTTTATCTATTACGTTTCAGTTAGCGATGGTATTCGATCTGGTGAATTAATCCGATTAAGCCACAAAGGAGTTATCGTAAAAACATGGGAAGGAGAATTAAGCCAAGGAATTTCAGGAGCACAAATCTTTAAATTTTCAGTATTGGATAGTGATAAAGATGTAATTGAAAAAATGAAAACTCTCCAAGGTCAATATGTCAAACTTACATACGAAGAAAAATACAGAACCTTTTTCTGGTGGGGAGAAACCAGATATTTTATCAAAACAATAAAGAAGGAGAACTCTCCTTTTAACCAAAAATAAACCTATGGACAAAATTTACAAAACAGTTCCTTCATCTCATGTCAGTATTTCTGTATTGATGTTACCTTCACATACCAATTTTAGCGGAAAAATTCATGGTGGCTATATTTTATCTCTCTTAGATCAAATTGCCTTTGCATGCGGTTCTAAATTTTCCGGAAATTATTGTGTAACGGCTTCCGTAGATACAGTTAATTTTTTAAAACCTATTGAAGTAGGTGAACTTGTAACTATGAAAGCATCTGTAAATTATGTTGGAAAAAGTTCTATGGTTGTGGGGATTCGAGTAGAAGCTGAGAACATTCAAACGGGAAATAAAAAACATTGTAATTCTTCATATTTTACTATGGTGGCAAAAGATAATGAAGGCAATAGCGTGCCAGTACCTGGTCTAATTCTATCTAATTTTGAAGATGTAAAACGTTTTTGCAATTCATTAAAACAAATCGCTCTAAAAAAAGAGCGAGAACTTCATGAAGAAGAGTTCAATTACACTTCCAAAGAAACTCTTGAAGGTTTAAAAAAGTACAATGTACAAATCAATTTAGATTAATACTTTTTATTATAAAAGCGCTATTTCTATAGCATTTACAATATTTTCAAAAGGCCCAATATAAAAAAACAAAAATTTTATATTGGCCTTTTTTTTGGCTCAATTTTAAGACTATTACCGTAAAAAAAATCGTAACTTTAAGTACAACCTTTAATAGAAAAGATCATGAAAAAAATTACTCTATTAGCTCTGTTATTAGTCCTTTATCCCATTGATGCACAAAACAAATTTAGCTCATCCAAATGCGCTATTTCCTTTGAAGCATCAGTGCCATTATTTGAAGCTGTAGAAGCCAAAAATAATGACGTAGACTGTACATTAATCCCCAATAAAAGTGAAATTGCTTTTACAGTTGTTATCAAAAAATTTCAATTCAAAAGAGATTTGATGCAAGAACATTTTAATAGCAATTACATGGAAAGTGACCGATATTCAAAAGCAACTTTTAAAGGCATTATCGAAAAATTTGATTTGAAGGCAATCACCGAAGAAGAGAAAGATTTTTTGATAAATGGAAAATTAACCATTCACGGAAAATCTCGAATGATTACTGTTCTCGCAAAAATTAAAAAAGTAGGCAACGGAATACAAGTGAACTCAAATTTCACATTGAATACGGATGATTTCAATATTGAAATACCTAATATTGTTATTGCTAAAATTTCAAAAAAAGTGAATACACAAATCGAATGTGTTTTAAACTAAGCTTTATTTTTGGCAATTTTTTAATGCCTTTTTGAGATTTTTAAATTGAAATCTAAACCCTAGTTTTTTAATTTTATCCGAAGAAACCCTTCTTCCTGTCAAAACAAGTGCTGCTCTTTCTCCCAGCATCAGTCGAATTAAAAATGCTGGGACATTAGGCAACCACATCGAATAACCAAAAGAATTTGCTAATTCTCTAGAGAAAATCAGATTCGTAGTACTATCATTAATCGTAGCATTATAAGAACCTGTCATTTTTCCGTTTTCAATAGCTTCAATATACATTATACACAAATCATGTACGTGAATCCATGGCATATATTGTTTGCCTGAACCTAAAGCACTACCTAAACCTTTTTTAAAAATTGGAGTAAGTTTTTTTAATATACCTTCATTTTTGCCCAATACCATACCCGTACGAATTTTCACAGTACGAATACCCAAACCTATCATTAAATCAGCCGATTTCTCCCATTCCTGACAAACAGTTCCAACAAAATCATTGGCAGGCAATGTATTTTCGGTACAAATACCTTCGCCATTAACCGTTCCATAATACCCAATGCCCGAAGCCGAAACAAAAGCATCAACTCTTTTATTTAACTTTTTTAAAGTATCATAGATCAGTTGTATCGATAGTATTCTACTATCAAGAATTAAGGTTTTTCTTTTGGAAGTCCATCTTTCTTCGACAATATTTTCTCCTGCCAAATGAATGATATAATCGGCATTGTGTACAGCAGCCTCTTCAATACTTTGCGAAGTTACATCCCAAATATAATAAGAAACACGATCTGTGTTTGGTTTACTATTTCTGGTAAGTATTGAAACCGTATAACCTCTTTCCAATAATTTTTCAGTTAGATACCTTCCAATAAAACCGGTACCACCTGTTATTAAAACATTTTTACTCATACTTTATAAATTACAAGAAATCAATTATAACATTACAAATATAAGCTAATGTCATTTTTAACAGTATTAATAAGAAGTTAAACGTAAGCCCTTTATACACAAATTATACTTAAAATATTTTTTTGTTTTTTAGTAATTAGTAATAAAATCTAGCTATACATTGTACATTGAAATCATTCACTAAAATCATTTCAAAATTCCAGCTTTATAAGTAGCTATAGCTCTATCTCTGGCAAAAGCATGATCTACCATTGGCTGTACATATCCTAAATCAAATTCGGGAATCCATTGGCGGATGTAAACTCCTTTTTCATCAAATTTCTTGAGCTGAATGTCAGGATTAAAAACTCTAAAATAAGGAGCCGCATCACAACCTGTTCCAGCTGCCCATTGCCAATTGCCTACATTGGCCGATAACTCATAATCCAATAGTTTATCGGCAAAATAAGCTTCTCCCCATTGCCAGTTGATGAGTAAGTGTTTGCATAAAAAACTCGCCACAACCATACGCACTCTATTGTGCATATAACCCGTTGCATTAAGCTGACGCATTCCCGCATCGACCATTGGATATCCTGTTTTTCCTGTACACCAACGCTTGAAATCTTCTTCGTTATTACGCCACTGAATTCCGTCATAAGCCGATTTGAAATTATGAGTTACTACTTTTGGAAAGCTGAATAGGATTTGCATAAAGAATTCTCTCCATATCAATTCACTCAGGAAAACATCGTTTTTACGAACAGCCCAATTGACTAATTTTCGGATGCTAACGGTTCCAAAACGCAAATGCGGAGAAAGATATGATGTGCTATCGATAGCTGGAAAATCACGAGTTTCATGATAATTAGCAATTTGTGTTAAATTATACGGCTTAACTTTTATATCAGTTTCCTCAAAACCTATTTGCTGTAAGGTCTGGAATTCAAAATCACTTTTAAAGAAATTAGAGAAATGCTTTTCAGTATCATATTCCACAATTGGTGCCATTGATCTGTATTTCTCTAACCATTTGTTTTTATACGGCGTATAAATCGTATAAGGCAATCCATCCGCTTTGGTGATTTCCTTTTCTTCGAAAATTACTTGATCTTTGAAAGAAAAACAAGAAGCATTATTCTCTTTTGCTAAAGTCTCAATAGCCAAATCTCTTTTGATAGCAAAGGGTTCATAATCTTTATTTAAAAAAACTGCAGAAATTATAAACTCTTGGAAAAGTAATTTCCAAACTTCGGTTGTTGTTCCTTTTTTAATTAAAAGTGAGCTACCCAAACTATTTAATTTGGCATTAATTTTTTGGAGTGATTCGTGTATAAAACTTACACGTGCATCGTTTTTGGGTAAACTATTTAGAATATCAGTATCGAAAATAAATAGTGGAATTACAGGATGCTCGGACTGCAAGGCATGATACAATGCTACATTATCTTCCAGACGCAAATCACGTCGGAACCAAAAAATTGAAACTTTTTGTTTTGTCATTATTTTGAATGGTACAATTTGTTAATTATTTAGACAACGACTGCCTTTTGCATGAGGGATAGAAGTGGAGCTCTTTTTTATTGGGCTTTTTTTGCCCAATAAAAAAAGCGGGAACGGATAGCCCGACCGCCTTTTTCTGGCGGTCATGCCCAAATTATTTTTATCGATAATTGTTCGTTGACTCTTCTAATTTTTTAAAGTTACAAATTACACGAATTTTTGAATTAATTTGAGTTATTTACACCCAAAAGTTAAAATTTAATACCCTCTAATCTTTAAATTCTCTCTATATTTGTGCCTTTCGAAAAAACAACAAAAAATGACTACTCTAAACGAATTGAATGCTATATCGCCAATCGATGGTCGCTATAGAAGTAAGACAGCATCTCTGGCTCCTTTTTTCTCTGAAGAAGCATTAATCAAATACCGCGTATTAATTGAAGTTGAATATTTCATTGCTTTATGCGAAGTTCCTTTGCCACAATTAAAAAACGTAAACCCGAATATTTTCGATAGTTTACGTGATATTTATAAAAACTTTTCTACCGAAGATGCTCTTTGGATTAAAGAGACTGAAAAAGTAACCAATCACGACGTAAAAGCGGTTGAGTATTTTATCAAAGACGCTTTTGAAAAACTTGGTTTATCTGAATACAAAGAATTTATCCACTTTGGATTGACTTCTCAGGATATTAATAATACTGCAATTCCGCTTTCGACTAAAGATGCTTTTGAACAAGTGTATATGCCATCTTTGATTACTTTGATTACTAAATTAAAGGATTTAAGTCAAGAATGGGCAAATATTCCGATGCTTGCCCGTACACACGGACAACCTGCTTCTCCAACTCGTTTGGGTAAAGAAATAGCTGTTTTTGTTGAGCGTATAGAAGAGCAAATGCGTTTATTGTTTAACGTTCCTTTTGCAGCTAAATTTGGTGGTGCAACTGGAAATTACAATGCGCATCAAGTAGCATATCCTCAAATTGATTGGAAACAATTCGGAACAAAATTTGTTCAGGAAAATCTAGGACTACATCATTCTTTTCCAACGACTCAAATCGAGCATTACGACCATTTTGCTGCCTTTTTTGATGCATTAAAAAGAATCAACAACATCGTTATTGATTTAGACAGAGATATTTGGACGTATGTTTCTATGGAATATTTCAAGCAAAAAATTAAAGCGGGAGAAATTGGTTCATCGGCTATGCCACACAAAGTAAACCCTATTGATTTTGAAAACTCTGAAGGAAACTTAGGAATTGCTAATGCTATTTTTGAGCATTTATCAGCTAAATTACCAGTTTCAAGATTACAGCGTGATTTGACAGACAGTACGGTTTTGAGAAACATTGGTGTGCCAATGGGACATACAATTATTTCTTTTGAAGCTACTTTGAAAGGTTTGAATAAACTTCTTTTAAACGAGTCTAAATTTCATGAAGATTTAGAGAAAAACTGGGCTGTTGTAGCGGAAGCTATTCAAACTATTTTGCGCAGAGAAGCTTATCCAAATCCTTATGAAGCTTTGAAAGGTTTGACTAGAACCAACGAAGCAATTGATAAAAATGCGATTCATAGTTTTATTGCTACACTTGATGTTTCGGATGAAATTAAAGCTGAATTAATGCAAATCACTCCAAGCAATTTTATAGGGATATAGATTTAAAAAAATTACATAAAAAAGTACAAAGTTAATTATGAACAAGAAACTCTTACTATTCATATTGCTTTGTACTTTTTTTTTATTTTCATGCGAAAATAAAAAGCCGATAATAAAACCTAAACCCTCGCATCCTATCGCTGGAGTAGTTATCACCTTTGACGACACAAGTGTTGATGAATGGTTTGAAACTGACAAAATATTGAACCTCTATTCATGGAAAGCTACTTTTTGTGTTTCTAAAATAAATACGTTAAGCTATCCTGAAATAAACAAACTCCAAGAATTACAGAAAGAAGGTCATGAAATTGCGGGACATGGTTATCATCATTTTAAAGCTCCTGAATATGTAGCTGCAAATGGGATTGATAAGTATATCAATGAAGAAATAAACCCAATGCTGGATTTAATGAAATTCTATTCTTTGAAAGTAAGCTCCTTTGCTTATCCTTATGGTTTTAGAAACCCTGAAATTGATTCGGTTCTTTTAAAAAAGTTTAAAATAGTACGAGGAACAACCTACGGTGCCGAAGATCCTTTTTTTCAATATTGTTATTTCGAAAACACCCGATCAGTATTAGCAATTGGCATTGATACCGATTATCCTAATTTCAGTATCCCATATCTTTTAAAATTATTAGATTTTGCCAAACGAAAGAATAAAATACTAATCCTTTATGGACATAAACCTGTAAATAATATTACAGCTAAGTATCAGACAGAAACAGCTACTCTGGAACTAATTTGTAGCTATGTCCGACAACATAAGATGGCTTTTTACCGTTTAAGTGATTTAGATAAATTAAATTAAAGTCCCCTTTCATTCTTTTTCAAGCCTGAAATTTGTTATTTTTATATCGAACCCAATAATTCTCCAGTGACAGTTTAGCCCAGATAGTAGTTGAAAGCCTTGAACGAAATAAAACTATTTTTCTTGTAAGTCCAAAACGACTGAAAGAAACTTCTACGAGTCTAAGAAAAAAGTTTTATCTCCAAGAACTTGAAACGAATGACTGGATTTACTTCTAAAAATAAAAAACATGAGTGCAGTAACGGATACAACACAACATCTAGAACCTTTAATAACCGATTTAGGATTAATATTAATGACAGCTGGAATTGCTGTTGTGATATTTAGAAAACTCAAACAGCCTTTGGTTCTTGGTTATTTGATTGCTGGTTTTCTAGCAGGGAATCACTTTGATTTTTTTCCATCGATAAAAGACATTAAGAGTGTTGAAGTTTGGGCAGAGATTGGAATTATCTTTTTATTGTTCAGTCTAGGATTGGAATTTAGTTTTAAAAAGCTAATGAAAGTCGGCGGTACAGCCTCTATTACAGCAGGAATTCAAATAGTAAGTATGTGTATTGTGGGTTATGCCGTTGGACAATGGCTGGGTTGGCCTACTATGGATAGCATTTTCCTAGGTGTGATTCTCTCGATATCTTCGACCACAATTATTCTAAAATCATTTGATGAATTGGGCGTTAAGACGCAAAAATTCGCAGGAATCGTTATTGGATCGCTAATTGTTCAAGATATTCTTGCCATATTAATGATGGTTTTATTATCGACAATAGCGGTGAGTAATCAATTTTCTGGAGTTGCTCTTTTAATGTCGGTATTAAAACTAGTATTTTTTCTTGTGCTTTGGTTTTTGGGCGGAATTTTTATCATTCCTACTGTGCTCAAAAAAACCAAACATTTGCTAACCGACGAAATGCTATTGATTATTTCTCTGGCACTTTGCTTGACTATGGTTATTTTTGCTGCAAATGTTGGTTTTTCACCTGCTCTTGGTGCCTTTATTATGGGATCTATAATTGCAGAAACCACTCAGGCCGAACATATTGAGCATTTGATAAAACCGGTGAAAGATTTTTTTGGGGCTGTTTTTTTTGTGTCTGTTGGAATGTTAATTAATCCAGACGTACTCTATCAACATGCCGTACCTGTCATCATCCTTTCTGTTGTTACTATTTTTGGACAATCAATTAGTTCTACATTTGGAGCTTTATTATCAGGACAACCTTTAAAAGATTCCATCAGAACTGGAATGAGTTTGTCTCAAATTGGAGAATTCTCTTTTATTATAGCTACTTTAGGGGTGACATTGAAAGTTACCAATACTTTTTTGTATCCAATTGTAGTGGCAGTTTCGGCTGTGACAGTATTTACAACTCCGTTTATGATTAAATATTCCTTACCTTTTTCGGAGTATTTAGCTCATAAATTACCTCGTAAATGGACCAAAAGGATTGAACGTTATTCAGCTAGTACACAGGCGATAAAAACGGTGAGTTTGTGGCAAACAGTAATCAATGCTTTTTTGATTCAGGTAATTGTGCTTGTGGTTATCATTCTTGCTATTATTTTGCTTTCTGCTCGATATCTACTTCCATTAGTAAATGATTATCATTTAGGTAACTCACTGGGAGCTTTACTAATTTTAGGAATACTATCTCCTTTTTTATGGGCACTAGCTTTTCGACGAGTAGCTACAGACGAAGTAGAACAATTAATGCATGATCGGAAATCCCGTGGACCATTGACCATGTTGTTTTTCATTCGAATTTTATTATCTGTTTTCTTTATTGGTTTATTACTAAATATATTCTTCTCTCCGAAAATTGCTTTAATTGCATTGATAATTGCAGTAGTAATCTATTTAATTTTCCACAAAAGATTACACACTCAATATCATAAAATTGAAAATCATTTTTTGACAAATTTAAATGACAGAGAGATTGACAGAGCTAAAAGAAGTCGAAGTGATCTATCGCCTTGGGATGGGCACATGGCTATATTTGATATTGCTGCCGAATCGAATATTGCTGGTGAATCATTGAAGAATTTACAAATTAGAGAGAACCTAGGAGTAAATATTGTTTCTATAAAACGTGGTGAGGTCATGATTCACATTCCAGAGGCAAACGAACGTATCTTTCCTGGAGATGAAGTGTGTGTTATTGGAACCGATGCGCAGGTTCAAGAATTTAAAAAATACCTAGACCAGCACGAAATGGATATTTCTCCCGAAGTTGTTGAGCCTGATATTGTTTTAAGGCAAATAGAACTAAAGAATCATAATTTTCTAGGAAAGAGCATTAAAGATTCCAAATTAAGAGAAAAAACCAAAGGATTAATTGTTGGGATCGAAAAAAGAGGAAAGAGAACTCTAAATCCAGAATCGAATGTTATTTTGGAAAAAGATGATATTTTATGGATCGTTGGAGATAAAAAGCTACTAACGGATTTGGCTCACGATTAAAGATTAACTAATGTTGAATTTTTTAACAAAAAACACCTCCTATAAAATGAAACTTTTCAAAACTATTTTTTTTGCACTATGTTTATCTACCTCTTTGGCATTAACCGTAAAAACTTATGGACAAACTAAAGTAAATACAAATTTTACTGCCGGTGTTGCAGCACTTGACGCTAATAATATGCCACTTGCTTACAAAAAATTTCTAGCAGCAGCTAAAGAAGGACATCTAGATTCTCAATTCAATGTAGCTTTGATGTATGAAAAAGGAATGGGTGTTGGCAAAAATGAAAAGGAAGCCCTTATTTGGTACAATAAAGCTTCTGAACAAGGAAATGTAAATGCTCAATTCAATTTAGGGGTGTTTTATGAAAATGGTAAAGGCACACCGATTGATTATGCAAAAGCTAATAAATGGTACCGCAGGGCAGCCTTGCAAAAAGACGGACTAGCTATTGGAAATTTAGGAATGTTATATATACGGGGACAAGGTGTAAAAATGAACAAGGTTGCTGGAATGTCGCTACTTCTACTATCTATTAAAATTGATCAAACTCCTGAAAATAATGCTAAAAATAATATTACTGCAACACGTGATTTAACCGTAAATATGATTAAAGAAGCACAATCACTTTCTGATAAAATGAGTAATTCAAAAAATATATTATTACCACTAGATCAATATTTGAAAAAATAACAGGGATAAATAATATTAGCTGCTTCAGATTATCACTACCTCAAAATGATTTTAGACATATTCAGAAAAAGAAAAAAGCATAAGATTTTTAAAATCCTATGCCTTTTATCTTTATATAACTCTCCTTTAATTATCTCGAATAATTCGGAGCTTCTTTAGTAATTGTTACATCATGTGGGTGACTTTCATTGATACCACTAGCAGTAATACGAACAAAACGTCCTGTATCTTGCAAAGTAGCAATATCTTTAGAACCACAATATCCCATCCCAGCACGAAGACCACCTACGAATTGTTGCATACTTTCGTTTAGCTCTCCTTTATAAGGTACACGCCCTACAATTCCTTCTGGAACTAATTTTTTAACATCATCTTCAACATCTTGGAAGTAACGGTCTTTCGATCCTTCCTGCATGGCTTCAACAGAACCCATTCCTCTATATGATTTAAATTTTCTTCCTTCAAAAATAATGGTTTCTCCTGGAGATTCCATTGTTCCTGCTAATAATGAACCTAGCATTACACTATCAGCTCCAGCTGCAATCGCTTTAGGAATATCTCCTGTATAACGAATTCCACCATCAGCAATTACAGGAACTCCTGTCCCTTTTATAGCAGCGGCAACTTCAAGAACTGCAGAAAATTGAGGAAACCCAACCCCTGCTACAACTCTTGTTGTACAAATAGAACCAGGTCCTATTCCTACTTTCACACCATCAGCTCCATTTTCTACTAAAAATAAAGCAGCTTCTGGAGTGGCAATGTTACCAACAATTACATCTAGTTTTGGAAATTTAGCTTTTACCGCTTTCAATACATCAACCACTCCTTGTGTATGTCCATGAGCAGTATCAATAATTACAGCATCAACACCAGCGTTTACTAGAGCAGTTGCTCTTTCAACAGCATCAGCAGTAACACCTAAAGCAGCTGCTACTCTCAAACGACCAAATTTATCTTTATTGGCATTTGGTTTTTGAGTTAATTTGGTAATATCTCTAAAAGTGATTAAACCTACCAATTCATTTTTATCATTTACTACAGGTAATTTTTCAATTTTATGACCTTGCAATACTACCTCAGCTTCTTCTAATGAAGTTCCTTCGGCAACAGTTACTAGGTTTTCACTAGTCATTACCTCCACAATAGGTCTCGATCCATTTTTTTCAAAACGTAAATCTCTATTGGTAACAATTCCCATTAAAATTTTATTCTCGTCTACAATTGGAATACCACCAATACCAAATTCTCTCATGGCATTTTTAGCATCCGAAACTGTAGCTGTCATTAATAAAGTAACTGGATCGATAATCATACCAGATTCTGCACGTTTTACTTTACGGACTTTGGCTGCTTGTTGTTCGATAGTCATGTTTTTATGCAAAACACCTATTCCTCCTTCTTGTGCCATAGCGATTGCCATAGAACTTTCGGTTACAGTATCCATAGCTGCAGATACAATAGGAACATTTAATGTAATATTTCTGGAAAATTTGGATTTGATACTCACTTCGCGAGGAAGAACATTTGAGTAATTTGGAACTAATAATACATCATCGTAAGTTAAACCTTCGCCGATAATCTTAGAGTCGTGTGCTTTCATGTTGCAATTTGTAGTTGAATTGCGTGCAAATATACATAATCTAAAGCTAAAAACACTTTACTAGACTATTTTATTTTCAAATTGAATTATGAAAGGCTATAAAAAAGAAACATTTTACTATTTGTAATAATTTATTTTATTGCTGCATTTTATATGAAAATTTATTACTTTTTATTTATTACTTCCGCCTGAAATAATATTAAATCCTATTTGAAATATAAGAGCATTCGCCTTCGAAACATCTCTATATTCCAAAAGATTATCGGCTAATGCATAAAAATTAACTATACCAATTTTGGTTGTCAACCCCAAACCAATATTCGAGGCAGAATAAGAATCGATAGTATAAGTAGCTTTCATTTGTAATCCTCGAAGAATTCTTCTTCTATAATAGCCTGTTAAGGCCAACATAGGCTCTTTAGGAGTACTCATTATAAAAAGCTGCCCACCAACTGCACTTCGATACCAAGAATCTTCATCTGTTGCACAATTACATTCTGTTTGTCTTTCTTCTTCAAATGAATATTGAAAAGAAGAATAAAATTTCAAAGGACGCCATGTTGTATATTTATGATACAAAGTATCAAAAGGAATTGCTTTTTTAAAATCATCGTAGGCATCACCTACAGTACCTGCGGAATTAAAATCGGTAATTACTCCTTTGAAATTATAAGTTCCTTTAAAAGTAAAACTTTCCACGTCTTTGGAGTGACTTACAAAACCTATATCTACTAAACTAGCTGTTAGTTGTATATTCCGTTTGGGATAATAAGTAAGTCCTAAGTCTAAACCTAATCCTAAATTCCCACCTAGAAAAGCTCTTTTAGTTACATCTTCTCTCATGTCGCCCGCAATATCACCATCATAATTTTCATTGAGATACTTCGAAACTCCAGATGTATTAAGTTCCAAATTGGAATATATTGATTGGTCATAAATTAAATTCTCTCCTTGAGTAGTTACAAAATAACCAGAGTTATGGGTAGATGTTCCATTAAAAATACTCGAATAAATTTTTCCACGTGCTCCAAGAATAAGCTTCTCATTCATTTGTTTATTAAAACCAACATGAAAAACAGAAAGTAACTCGGCTTTTACACTCAAATCACCCAAATCAAAGGACTTTCCCATATAATCTTTGTTCCCATACAAAGCCAATATCGCCAAATCTGTTGGTATGTAAATAAACGAATCCAATTCTTGGTACATTCCAAAAGACACATAGAATTTACTTTCTGGTCCTCCAACACGAAATCCCGCAGTAAATATTTCGAGTTGCTGATTTGCTGTAACATAATCTTTACTGTTAGTAGCAGCTACAGCATTCTTAACTTTGGTTGTAAAATCAACGCCATTATTTGCAAATAAACTATAAGCATCAAATCCTGTAGAACCCACATTCGCAGAAATACCAGACAACAAAGGCACTCCAACAAACCATTTGTATTTTACATCTGCACCAGGATTAGTCAATAAACTTTGTGGTTGAGGCGTGAAATTATATAAAATCTCTTTGTTCTGAGAAAAACAATAAAAAGAGAAAATAAGACTTAGAAGTACGGATATTTTTCTCATTTTATATCGAAATAAGCAGTTATACTTGAGCTTAATTCAACTCTCCCGAGCGTATCTTCGGATATTGGCGTTCCAGGTAGCATTAAAACTGAAAAAATCATTTTGGTTGTACTCTTCAGTATATCCACATTTGCAGTAGTAAATGTTTCCGTTTTTTCGACTACAACCTCAGTTCCATTATATTCAGGCACATTCATTGTTATTGTATGAATGGGCAAATCATTTTCATCAAGAAGAATAATATTAAAAATATAAGCCCTCTTAATTGTGTTTTTAATTCGGAAATATAATTCGGTTTTAACCAAATCACTTTCAACAAATGATGTATTCAAAAACTCAACATTGGAGGTATAAGAAAAAAAAGGAGTTTCAGTCCCATTCGAAACAAAATCTGATGCATCATTTTTTATATATGCGAGATTTGTTGTTGCGACTGGTTGAGTATTGAAATCATTAACTTGGTCGAAATCTAAATCACTACTGCATGAAAAAAAATAGTAACCTATTGTAGCAATTAAAATAATATTTTTGAGAAAAGTAAATTTCATACCTATTTATTTTAATTACAGAACAGTAGTTTGCTGTTTTTTTGGAACCATACTAAAGTAACAAAAAAAAAAATTAAAACACCTAACTACCAATAACTTAAATTAAAAAAAACTATATCTTAATGAAATTCACCAAATAATTTTGAAGCTTCATTGTAAACACTTTCAAAACTCATTGGACTGCAATTGGTATTTTCTTTTTTAACCGTAAAATAAGAAAGTAATTTCTCTGTAGGCATATTACCCGTTAGCTTATCTGTAGCCATAGGACAACCTCCAAATCCTTGAATTGCACCATCATAACGACGACAACCACCCTTATAAGCTGCGTCAATTTTTTCTAGCCACTTATCGGGAGTTGTATGAAGATGTGCACCAAACTCAATTTGAGGATATTGTGGAATTAAATGAGAGAATAAATACTCAATCACATCAGGAGTAGAACTTCCGACTGTATCAGAAAGAGATAAAATTTTCACTCCCATTCCAGCCAACTTTTCGGTCCATTCAGCAACAATTTCAACATTCCACGGGTCTCCATAAGGATTTCCAAATCCCATAGAAAGATAGGCTATAGCTTCTTTATTGGTTTTGTCTGCAATATTTAAAATTTCATCTAACGTTACCAAAGATTCGGCAATCGTTTTATGCGTATTACGCATTTGAAAATTTTCTGAAATCGAAAAAGGAAAACCTAAATATTGAATAGCTGCATGTTCAGAAGCCAAAGTTGCTCCTTGAACATTGGCTATAATAGCTAATAATTTACTTTTTGTTTTGGATAAATCAAGTTGTTCTAACACTTCGGCAGTATCTTGCATTTGAGGGATGGCTTTTGCCGAAACAAAACTACCAAAATCAATTGTGTCAAAACCAACTCTAAGCAAAGCTTGTATGTAAGCAGCCTTTCTTTCGGTAGGAATAAAGGTTTTTATGCCTTGCATAGCATCCCGCGGACATTCGATTATTTTTATAGCCTCCATAACTTTCAAATATATAAAAAGGTTTTGAGTTATAAAGAAAGAAAATCGTTAGCCTATTATTTTTTTGATAAAATTGCTTTATTTATTTCCTTAACTAATGCAGGTCCTTCATAGATAAAACCTGTATATAATTGAAGTAAGCTAGCACCTGCTTCTAATTTTTCTATAGCATCCTGGGCAGAATGTATTCCTCCTACTCCAATAATTGGAAATGCTTTATTACTTTTTTCAGAAAGAAAACGAATCACTTCCGTAGATCTTGATGTTAGAGGTTTACCGGACAAACCTCCTGTTTCTGTTTGATCACAAGAACGCAATCCTCCACGAGAAATGGTTGTATTGGTTGCGATTACACCCGCAATTTTTGTTTCTTTTACAATATCGATAATGTCCAGCAATTGCTCATCAGTAAGATCTGGAGCAATTTTAAGTAATATTGGTTTTTGTTTTGGCTTAGCCAGGTTCTTATTTTGCAAAGTTTGCAACAATTGAGTAAGCGGCTCTTTCTCTTGCAATGCTCTAAGATTAGGAGTATTTGGAGAACTCACATTAACAACAAAATAATCTACGTGATCAAACAAAGCCTCAAAGCAAATTTCATAGTCCTGAGTAGCATCTTCGTTTAGAGTTACTTTATTTTTACCGATGTTACCACCAATTAAAACTCCGTTATTTTTCTTTAAACGCTCAACCGCTTCAAGAACTCCTCCGTTATTAAACCCCATTCTATTTATGATCGCCGAATCTTCTTTTAAACGAAATAAACGTCTTTTTTCATTACCAGGTTGTCCTTTTGGAGTTAGTGTGCCAATTTCTATAGAACCAAAACCAAAGTTAGAAAGTTCACTATACAAAGTAGCATCTTTATCGAAACCAGCTGCCAAACCTACTGGATTTTTAAACTTTAATCCAAAAACTTCAGTTTCTAATCTTTTGTCATTTACTTGGTATAAAAATCTAAAAAGAGATGGAAATCCTGGAATTTTTGAAACTATCCTAATTAATGAAAAAGTAAAATAATGGACTTTTTCCGGATCAAAACAAAAAAGAATAGGACGTATAAAAATCTTGTACATAGTTCAAATATTGGTTGGCACAAAAGTAAAGAAATGTTTTCAGTTTTTAAACATATAAACAACGTTAAAGCCATCCTTTTGTTAAATTAGTAACCAAAAATCGAACTAAAGACCAAACTCAATTGTATCTAAAAATCGTAAAACAAACTTGATATGCTTTTGGATTGGATTGTATTTACAATCAAGTTTGTCTTCGAAATATTTTTAAAAGATTCATTATAAGCAACAAACTAAAAACCTAACCCGAATGATAGTTCTGTATGTTTTAGCTGTTTATTTAAACCTTCAAATTATTGCTTTATTATTTTTTGAGTAACCGAACCATTTTCATCATAAATAGTAATAAAATAAATTCCGTTAGCATATTTACTTAAATCGGCTTGAATTGTCTCTGATTTTTGCTTAATATCATTCAATAAAACACCTAAAACAGAATAAATTTTAATTCCGATTATTGGTTCACTGGCATGAACTGTCAAAACATTCGTAACTGGATTAGGATATACTGAAATAGCAGCTGAAGCTAAATAAGACGGAGCAGAAAGAGTATCATCATTTTTGGCAATCCAATTTGATGCTAAACTATTGTCTAAATCTGTACTTATTAATTGCAAATAACTTCCGTTACCATCTGCTTCGGTTACCCAAGGTGATGCGTCCAAATATTCGACACTATCAATTGTATTTCCAAATCCATCAGCTAAAACAATTTTCTGAGAAGAGTTTGATAAATTTCGTGTGAATTGTCCAGATGCTGCAATTCCATATTTACTTTGAAAAGTAGTTGGATTACTTGCCAAGAAAATACTAGCTCCTGCTAAAACAGTTGAACTTGCTGGAAACTGATACGTAATTCCTAATTCTTTTAAATAAACCCCTGTTAGATCTACGGTTGTAGTACCTGTATTTACAATTTCTATAAACTCTAAATCATCACTAACCGAAAACCCAACTGAAGTAGCAGGATTGTAATTTATTTTATTAATTACTAAAGAAGGAGTTTGAACAGAACTACAAGATGAAAACGATCCTAACTTAGTCGTCATCCAAGATATTCTGGTAGTCAAGTAGGTTTTAATGCCTGCAACTTCGGTTGTAAAATCTCTTAAAGCTCCCCATTTTATATTATCACGATTTTTAGCTTCGGTGATATAATTTGCCGAGTCATCAATATTTTGCACTAAACTAGAATAATTAAATGGTTTACCTGTTTGTGTTAGCTCATTCCAACGTTTAGATAAATAACATTTGAAATTAGAATTGGCAAATAAATCAGTCCAAAACTTAGGTCCTTCGTTATCTCCATTAGAAAATTGCCAAACATCTGTTTTGCTTCGATCAAGACCCCACTGAAATAAATCATTACCATACGTTAAATTAAAATCCCAAATAGGTCCTGCTCGCAATTTACCATTTCTATCTTTATGGAAATAAGTGCTAAATTGATAGCCATCTACATTTGAAGCCAATTCGTTAAGCAACATAAAATCTACAAAAGAAGGCACATCTATAACGGATGGGTAACCCGTTATTAAATCCGAATTGCCAGAATTTGATGCTAATTTTAAAAACTCATTCTGTATATATGTATTTTGTTCCTGTGTTACCGCGGTTGGTTTTGGCAATTCATGAATAAAATCTGTACTCCCACTGTAGGAAGCCATATTCCAAGCAACAGGATCTCCACCAGTTGTTTTATCTGCTTTTGTTATATACCCTCCAGTAACATTTGGCGAGCTAATATCCGAAGAACCAATTTTAAGTATATTAATACGATCTGAATTTGCTTTTAGTTTTTCCTGAAGAGCATACAAACCTATGTACTCTCCGTTTAGAACCACTTCACAATAAACAGCCCTGGAAGCATAATCACCAATTTGTCTTGCTAAATTATACGAAATTAAATCTCTCATAAAAGAAGGATCAAATGCAAAAGAATTTAACACCCAATCATTTTCTGATGGCATTCCTAATAAACTAACATTATTATTACTCTTATTATCTGCTTTTAAAGTTGTTAAACCATACGGTTTCTTTGGTAGCGATTGCGAAGAAGAACCTCTAATTTCAATACCAATTCTTCCATTATAATTCAAATACTCAGCAGTACTAACATCCGTAAGAAAATTTCTGCTCCCATCTGGTCTTTTAATAATTTTCATACTAGCCAAAATTTTTGGATCATCTGGTATTTCTAATGGCTGATTCGTATTAGGATCCAAATCTGTGCTAATAACAACAATAGGTAAATTACTATCGGTAAATGTTTGCGAATGAATTGCCGTAGAGGAAAACAACAGTATTACAAAAAAGAATTTAAACAGGAGAACAAAATTTAAAGTACGTAGTTTTAGCATCATAAAATATTTTTTTTTCCAAATATAGAGATTTTAACGAAATAAAAGCTTCGTTTATAACAAGTTGTCGCTTAAAGCCACGGTTGTCACGAGCGTCTATCAATTAATGTGTTCGAATGTTGAGTCGAAACAAAAAAAGCACCGCCAATGCAGTGCTTTTTTAGTCCTCATAATAGTATTTTAAACCGTAAGTGGTGCTGCAACTTCTGGCACTTCACTATTTATAGTATTATAAATAACATAATCATTGTACTTGGCCACATCGCTGGTTTCCCAAAGGCTAAGTCCAATTGTGGTATATTTTACCAAAGTCTTGTAGATAGTATTACCCGCTTCTACCCGGTCTTCCTGCATAATATCGCGTTCGCCAATTTTTATTTTAAGATCTATTATCAGTGTTTCAAATTCGTTGCAAAGTGTGGTAATGGTCGTTAGCATAGCCGCTGTCAATCCATTTGCAGTAAGAGCTGCTAAAAACTCTGTCCCTACCCGTACCACTCTTTTTCCGGTAATAAGTAAATCCGAATCTGATTGTTTCGAGAGTGCTTCGGTACCAAATTTTTTATATTTAGCCTCACTGGTACCATACTTTAACTCGACACGTGCCATAACTGTTCTAATGGCTACGCGCAATTGGTCGGCTTTAGCATCTTTGCTTGCCGTAACACCAGCTTGACTGTTTACTGCCTCGATGTCGGTAATGGTATTCGAAAAAGCATTGATCGCCGTTTCCAGACTGGTCATTAATGTTGCCGTAATACCAAAAGGGGTAAAAGCGGTAGCGTCTCTGCGCATAAAAGCAATTTTCTCTTTCCCTGTGGTTACTAATGTGGCATCCGAAAAAGTATATAGTCGAACAACTGATGGTTTTTTCATAATTATTTTTTTTAATTTAAAAGTTAATACTTACAAATATATTAAAAACACAATATGTACTACATTTATATATAAAAAAAATAGTACAATACTATTGTGCAAAACACTAATTAACAGCTTTTAAGCTTCTCGAAGACCAAAATCGGGACTTAGAAGCACGTTTGTAGCAGCCAGAAGATCATATTATGCACTTAGAAGACCATTTGACGCAGACAGAAGTATGTTTTCCGTTGACAGAAGCTCATTGTCCGCCGCCAGAAGTATCTGGGAGGCTGCCAGAAGCTCGTGGGAGGGCATTCTTTTTGCTTCGGAAGCCCAATTTTGCTTGACGGAGGGCAAAAACAGCTGAAATAACTAAAATATATAGGTAGCGGTTTGTAAGTTTTAATTTCTATATTTGAAATGAAGAATAAAATGAAATAAAACTTCGCCAATTAACCCAATTTTGGGTGTGTATGCGAAGGTTTATTTCGCTTATATACTTGTTAGCTATCAGCTTGGAAGAACGAAATCGAAACAAATTCAAATTAGAAAATGAACATAAAACTAGAAACAAAACGATTAATCTTAAGAGAAGTTTTATCAACCGATATTGATAAACTTTTTGAATTAGATAGTAATCCAAATGTTCAAAAATATGTTGGAAATATACCAGTAAAAGACAAAACAGAAGTTGAAAAACTAATTCAAAATCTTCAACAACAATATGTTGAAAACGGAATTGCTCGTTGGGCAGTTATTGAAAAAGAAACGGGTGAATTAATTGGTTGGTCTGGAATAAAACTAATAAAAGAACCGATGAATAATCACAACAATTTTTATGAATTGGGTTATCGGTTTATAGAAAGATATTGGGGAAAAGGATTTGCAACAGAAACCACAATTCCGTTAGTTGAATACGCATTTGAAAATCTAAAAGCTGAAAATATTTATGCAATTTGCGATGTAGAAAATATAGGTTCTAAAAATGTTTTGGAAAAAACTGGCTTAAAATTAATCGAAACATTTAATCACCAAGACAAAGAACACAATTGGTTTAAAATGACACAATCAGAATGGAAAAATAAAAAGCCGAACAGCTAACAGCAGTTTGGCAAAATGGCGGGTTCAGTGCTAAATTGAACATTCGGATTTCTAATAAACTTTAGTGCTAAATTGAAAGTAAGTGCTTCTAAATCCGCCACTTCGCCAAGCTGCAAAACGTTATGCGATACTATGAAAAAAATGAGAAGAAATAAGAAACTTTATTATTCAGCAGGATTGATCAGCATAATATTGCTCCCCATGCTTTGTTTCTTGACTTTAAAATATAATCCTTCTTATAAAATATATAGTTCAATAAATTGTGATCTTTGGGGAGGAGATGAAAATACTGTTTTATTTAAAGAGGGTATAACATTTTTAAATTCAAAAAAATTCAAAACAGTCGATTTAACTGGTGACAATGTTTTAGACAAAATTAAAATTGAAAAAGCTCAAAATGATATTAGAAAATTAGTCGGCTCAAAAGATTCAGTGAGTGGTATTAAATTTCATTTTGGACAAAAATCAGAATATTGGACTATTGTAAAAGTCCTCGATATTTTACAAATTGAAGGAGCAAATCTTTATATGTTTTATAAAAATGACATTTGGGTAACAAATCCAAAAAGATTAAAACCAAATGAGATGCAAGATATAAGACTACTACTAATTGGTGATGTATTTGGGCAAGAAGTATATGTAAAAGATAATGAAATAAATATAATTTGGCAAAAAATAAAACTTAATTATCAAGCAACAATTGAAATTTGTAAAAAATATTGTTTGCCAATCATAGCGTATATTCTTATGCTGTTTTTTACAATTAGAAGAATAATAAACGAAAAAAAAGGCATCCGTTAGCCGTTATACGAGATTTAGGCATTAAGCTGCATTTAAAAATCGTTTTGTACTTGGAAAATTTGTGCATAATGGAAAAAACTCGCATCTTTAATCCCAAACCTCTTGTAGAGCCAGAACATAATCTGCAAGCCAACCGAAATGATAAAATAATACAAAACTAAATAATGACTTTAAATTATTTGAAAATATTTTTCAATTTACTCATAATCATATCTTTTGCTAGTTGTAACAAATTAAAACCAAATACATTTGTTTTAAATGGAACTATAAAGGGAGACTATTCAGGATTTATTTATCTCAATTATAATTCTCATGAAGACAGTTGTTTAGTTTCAAACAATAAATTCCGTTTTGAAGGCACAATATTTTCAACTACAGGAGCAAGTTTGAGTACAAAAAGACGAACATCTGCAATGGAGAAAGATTTCTATCTTGAAAAATCCGAAATAACAATTAACATTGAAGTCCAACAAAAAAAAATAGGAGAAACACAACTAGACTGGATTATTATTAATTCAAGTAAAGGGAGTAAAATAGCTGATTTGCAAAACGAATTTGAAAGTTATAAAACTAAGTTTAAAGACAATAAAGATTGGGAATTTAAAAAGTATTTGAAGATTAATGAAATTATAACTAAAAATCCAAAAAGTAAGTACAGTGCAAGTTTGCTTGCAGAAGAATCTTGGAATTCGAAGTCTGACATTTCGAAATTACAGAAAATGTATAAAAAATTAGATTTAGAGTTCCAAGATTCTTCAACTATTAATGTTTTAAAAAGTAATTTATTTCCAGAAGAGATTTCATTGGTTGGAAAACCTATTATTGACTTTGAACTCCCAAATGAAAATGGGAAACAATTACAAACCAAAAAATACAGAGGCAAAATATTATTTATAGATTTTTGGGCTTCTTGGTGTGCTCCTTGTAGAAAACAAATGCCAGAAATTAAGAGAATTTATAGCCAATTTAAGAAGTATGATTTTAAAATACTTGCTATTTCATTGGATTCAGAAAAAGATAAACAAAAATGGCAGAATGCAATTATTAAAGAAAATTCAACATGGGATAACGTAATTGAAACTGGACAATTTGATGGTAAAGTTACCCAAATGTATAATATACAATCTATTCCATCAAATTTTTTAATTGATGAGAAAGGTACAATTATAGATCAAAATATTTCTCCTGAACAACTAGAAGAACATTTACATAAATATTTTAAAACAGTAAAATAAACAAGCCAACACACAGCCGTTACAAGAGATTTGAGCATTTGACTGAATTTGAAGATGGTTTTGTACTTGGAAGATTTGTGTATAATGTAAAAAATCTTGCTTCTTTAATCTCAAACCTCGCGTAGCGCCAAGACGTTGGCAAAAACCTTCGAAGAACGGAACAAAAAAACTATAATTTGAAAACAAAAAAATACGTTTTATTAATTTTTAGCATAATATTATTTTCTTGTTGCGAAAGTGATGAATTACCAAATAAGCAATCAAATTTACAATCTGGCGTAGTAATTACATTTGATGATGATTTTGTAGATGAATGGTTTGAAGTTAATACTGTTTTACAACCTTACGATTGGAAAGCAACATTTTTTGTAACTCGATTTAATCAATTGTCAGCAGATAAAATTCAAAAACTGAAAGATTTAAAAAGTTATGGTCACGAGATTGGCGGACACGGATTAAATCATTTGAATGCGCTAACATTTATTTCAACAAATGAAACTAGTGAATATCTAAATCAAGAAATATTTCCAATGCAAACTTTAATGGATAGCAATGATTTATCAACTACTTCATTTGCATATCCATATGGTGCAAGAAATTCTACAACAGACAATTTACTGTTAAATGAGTTTCAAATAATCAGAGGAACAACATATGGTAATTCTAATCCATCTTCGCAAAATTGTTTTTATAACTATAATCAACTCGTATTTGGCCTGGGAATAGATAAAAATTATTCGCATTTTAGTATTCCATATTTTTTATCACTTTTAGAATATGCAAAAAACAATAATAAAATTGTTATATTTTATGCTCACAAACCAGTTACTACTTTTCAAAATGATTATGAAACGGAATATCAAACTCTAATTGAAATTTGCAATTATGTAAAAAGTAACAATATGAAATTTTATAAAATATCGGAACTATATCATCTACAAAATAGCATTTAAATTGATAACAAAAAGAAAGGCATCTTGCCAACAGCCATTACAAGAGATTAGAGCATTAAGCTGCATTTAAAGATGGTTTTGTTTTTGGAAAATTTGTGCATAATGGGGAAAACTCGCATCTTTAATCCCAAACCTCTTGTAGCAACAGAACGTTAAGTAGTAAGAAACCAAAAAACTAACAAATGAATTTAGATTTTACAAAAAATTATATTTTGGAGAATGATTATGTTTTATTAAGACCATTAGAACTCTCTGACAAAGAAATGCTAATAAAATATGCTATTAATGAACCTGAAATTTGGAAATTTAACTTTAATGGAGGTAACGGAAAGGATAATTTTGAAAACTATTTTGACACTGCAATTAAGAATTTTGCTGATAAAAAAGAATATCCATTTATTGTTTTTGACAAAAGAATGAATGAATATGCAGGTATGACAAGATTTTATGCAATTTCTAACGAATTTAATCGACTTGACATTGGTTATACTTGGTATGGTAAAAAATTCCAAGGAACAGGGTTAAATAAACATTGTAAATATCTTTTGCTTGAACTTGCTTTTGACAAACTTCAATTTATAAGAATTGGATTTGGTGCAAATAGTAAAAATGAAAGAAGTATTAATGCTATGAAAAGCATTGGCTGTAAAGTAGAAGGAGTTTTAAGAAATTTTAGTAAAGACGCAGAAGGAAAAATTATTGATACCACAATTTTAAGCATTGTAAAAAGTGAGTGGATAGAAAATGTAAAAAATGATCTAAAAAAACAAACAGAAAAATTTGCCAACCACTAACTGCCCTTGTAGTAATTGGGGTTTTAGGCTTAATTTAAAAGATAGTTTTGTATTTGGAAAATTGTGTATAATGGAAAACTAGCCTATTTAATCCCAAACCTTGCATAGTACCAGAACGCTAGTGGCAATTTAACATAGAAACAGTAAATAAAAGAATTTAAAAAAATGAAAAAAATATTTTTTATATTAACAATATTAATTACATCTAACTATATAAACGGGCAAAATAAAGAATGGTTAAAAGTTATAAGAGAACACAAAACTGTTGAAAATATTACTTATTTTTTTGATTCAAACGTTCCATATAAAGAAAGAGAATTTGACATAGAATTATGCAGAAAATCTATAAAAGAAGACTTAGCCATAATCAACGAAAAAGAATATAAAAAAGTCATTGAAATTGAGTTTTTGACTTCAAGAAAAGAAATGCTTAAATATTCAGGATTGGGAGCACAAGGCTTAGCCATTTTCGAAAGAGATATCATATTTATGATACATAAAAACCAAAATTCGCCGATTAAACATGAAATGATGCATATGATAAGCATGGACAAATGGGGAGATACCGCAGAAAGTTCGCATTGGATGAATGAAGGTCTAGCGACATATGCTGGGGGAACTTGTAGCAAATATACTTTAGAGGAGATATATCAATATTTTATGCAAAGCGGAAAATTAATTCCAATGAATACAATTGCAAATGATTTTTACTCTGCAAATGATATGATTACTTATACACAAAGTGCTTTTTTAGTAAAATATTTAATTGACACATTTGGGTTTGATAAATTCTCTAAACTTTGGAAAGAAGGCTATAACAATTTTAATAAAATATATGGGTTTGAATTTGAGCAAATGCAGAATCAAATCAAATCCGAATTAAAAATAAAATATCCCAAAGACATTGAATTTAATTGGGAAGAATTTAATAAAGGATGCATATAAACTGCCACTAATAGCCGATGGAGGTACTTCTCAAAATGTATGCTTTACTGATGCAGGAGATTGGGGCGAATATATGATCAATCTTGCTAAAAACGCTTCGTACCAAATGATCTTTCGAGTAGCCTCATTAATTCCTGGAAAATTTGATATTAGTATTAATGGAGTGATTATAAAGACTGATGAAACTTTTGATGCTACTGGGGTTTACAAATCTATACAGACAAAATTGTCAATTGAATAAACCTACCACAAGGAGAAAATTAGATCATTGCAAGAATATTAATATAATTTAAAATAGTAAAATCATTTTTTAACCATAAACAACCATAAACAGCTATATATCAGTAACTTTGTAATAAATCCATCAAAATCATTTTCATTTAAAAACATTTAAAAGCTAACTAGTTTGAATTGAGAACAAATAATAGTAAGTCTGAAAGAGTTGGCATAAAAAATTTCTGCTATGAAAAAATTTATTTTTCTTACAACAGCTTTGCTTTTTATGATAAAAGTAGCAAGCCAAACAACCCCAAATAATGAATTTACAAAAGATTACTATCTTCAAAAAAGCAAAAATAAAAAGACCACAGGTTGGGTTTTACTTTCTGCTGGAGTTGGTATCACAATTGTAGGAGTCATCGGTTTTAGCAGCACTTTTGATGACTGGAATAACGACTCTACAGATGCATACGGCTATTTAATGCTAGGAGGCCCACTTGTAGCTTTAGGAAGCATTCCTTTTTTTATAAGTTCCGGAAGCAATGCTAGAAAATCAGCAACCTTATCGATAAACTACCATCCCATTCTAACCCCTAATCAAATCTCAGTAGCTCAGAATATTCAACCCGCATTATCATTAAGAATTGAGTTCTAATTTAAAATGATTAACAAAAAAAGCCTCGAAAAACGAGGCTTTTTAAATATTAGAATTTGAGTCTTATTTACTCAAATACATTTTTCTTCTAGAGTACAATTCGTAGAATTGATCATCTTTCAAGTCATCAATAAACAAGATACTTTCTCCTGTTGATTTCATCTCTGGTCCTAATGCTTTATTTACATTGTGGAATTTGCTGAAAGAGAAAACTGGTTGCTTGATTGCAAATCCTTTTAACTGAGGATTAAAATCAAAATCGGTTACTTTATTGTGCCCTAACATTACTTTTGTAGCGTAGTTTACATAAGGTTCTCCGTAAGCTTTTGCTATAAATGGCACCGTTCTAGAAGCCCTAGGATTTGCCTCTATAATATAAACTGTATCGTCTTTTATCGCAAACTGAATATTGATTAAACCTACCGTTTTTAAAGCTTTAGCAATTTTATGAGTGTGATCTTTTATTTGTTGCATCACAAATTCACCTAAGTTGAATGGTGGCAAAGTAGCATTACTATCTCCTGAGTGTACTCCACAAGGCTCGATATGCTCCATTATACCTATGATGTAAACATTACCATCAGCATCACAAATCGCATCAGCTTCGGCTTCGATAGCTCCCGCCAAATAATGATCTAATAGTAGTTTGTTACCTGGAATCGTTTTCAATAAATTGATAACGTGTTCTTCAAGTTCCTTTTTGTTAATTACAATTTTCATTCCCTGACCTCCTAATACATAAGAAGGACGAATCAATAATGGGAAGTCTAAAGTATCTGCTAATGCCGAAGCTTCGTCTGCAGTTTCTGCAATTCCAAATTGTGGGAAAGGAATTTTTAATTCTGTCAATAATTCAGAGAAACGTCCTCTGTCTTCTGCTAAATCAAGAGCGTCAAAACTTGTTCCTATGATTTTTACACCGTATTTAGAAAGTTTTTCAGCCAATTTTAAAGCTGTTTGGCCTCCTAACTGTACAATTACACCTTCTGGTTTTTCATGCTGAATGATGTCATAAATATGTTCCCAGAATACTGGTTCGAAGTATAATTTATCAGCTGTATCAAAATCAGTCGAAACAGTTTCAGGATTACAGTTAATCATAATTGTTTCGTATCCACATTCTTTGGCTGCCAAAACTCCATGAACACAAGAATAGTCAAACTCGATTCCTTGTCCAATTCTGTTCGGTCCAGAACCTAATACTATTATTTTCTTTTTATCAGTTACAACACTTTCATTGTCAACATAACGTGTTCCGTCTGCTTTTTCAATTTCAGCTTCAAAAGTAGAGTAATAATAAGGTGTTTTAGCTTTAAACTCAGCTGCACAAGTATCAACCAATTTAAATACACGGTTAATATCCATTGTCATACGCAAAGTATGCACTTCACTTTCCAGACAATTCATCATGTGAGCAATTTGTCTGTCAGCAAATCCTTTTTGTTTCGCTTCAAGTAAAAGCTCTTTTGGTAAATTTGAAATCTTATAATTTGAAATTTCTTTTTCTAAAATATAAAGTTCCTCGTATTGTTTCAAAAACCACATATCAATTTTTGTGATTTCATGAATACGGCTCAACGGAATTCCCATTGCAATTGCATCATAAATAACAAAAACACGATCCCAACTTGCAAAAGTCAGTTTCTCGATAATTTGTTCGTAGTTTTTATATCCTTTTCCATCCGCACCGATACCATTTCTTTTAATTTCTAAAGATTGAGTCGCTTTGTGAAGTGCTTCTTGGAACGAACGTCCAATTCCCATTACCTCACCTACTGATTTCATTTGAAGTCCTAAAGTTCTGTCAGCACCTTCAAATTTGTCAAAGTTCCAACGTGGAATTTTCACGATTACATAATCTAAAGTTGGTTCAAAAAGAGCCGAAGTAGATTTTGTAATTTGGTTTTGCAATTCATCTAAGTTATATCCTAAAGCTAATTTAGAAGCAATTTTTGCAATTGGATAACCAGTTGCTTTAGATGCTAAAGCAGAAGAACGAGATACACGTGGATTGATTTCAATTGCAACGATATCTTCTTTTTCATCTGGCGAAACTGCAAACTGTACGTTACAACCTCCTGCAAAATTCCCAATACTACGCATCATCAATATTGCATAGTCACGTAATTTTTGGAATGTTGTATCAGATAAAGTCATCGCTGGTGCAACCGTGATTGAATCTCCAGTATGAATTCCCATTGGATCCATATTTTCGATAGAACAAATGATTACTACGTTATCATTTTTATCTCTCAAAAGCTCTAACTCATATTCTTTCCATCCCATCAAAGCTTTATCAATTAAAACTTCGTGAATTGGAGAAGCTTCAAGACCTCTTGTTAAAAGCTCATCAAAATCTTCTTTTTTATAAACAATTGCAGCTCCAGTTCCTCCAAGTGTAAATGAAGGGCGGATTACCAATGGAAAACCGAACTCTTGAGCAATCTCTTTTCCTTCTAAATAAGAAGTAGCCGTTTTTGCAGGTGCAGTTGGTACATTAATTTTCTCTAAAAGCTGTTTAAACTGCTCTCTATCTTCGGTAATATTAATTGCGTTTACATCAACACCAATTAATCTTACTCCGAAATCCTGCCAAATTCCTTTTTCGTCAGCCTCTAAACATAAATTCAAAGCTGTTTGTCCACCCATTGTTGGCAAAACTGCATCGATTTGTGGATGTGCTTTAAGAATTTCAATAATCGATTTTGTCGTTAAGGGTTTCAAATAAACATGATCCGCCATTGATGGATCTGTCATAATTGTAGCTGGATTGGAGTTAATTAAAATTACTTCAATTCCTTCTTCACGGATCGAACGAGCAGATTGTGATCCAGCATAATCGAATTCGCATGCTTGACCAATTACAATCGGACCTGAACCTATTATTAAAACGGATTTAATGGATGTGTCTTTTGGCATTTTTTTTATTATTGTAGTTATATTTTATCACTTAGAATTTGAAATTTGTTAGAAAAAATCAAAAATCAAACTTTTGAACAGCAGTACCGCTTGGGTATAAAAAAAGGCGATACTAAAAAAAAGTAACGCCTTATAGATGTTTATACAAACATTATTTTTTGTGTCTTGGTTCAGAAGAAACAGTCAATTTATGTCTTCCTTTAGCTCTTCTACGCGCTAGAACTTTTCTTCCATTAGCAGAAGCCATTCTATCCATAAATCCGTGTTTGTTTCTTCTTTTTCTTTTCGATGGTTGAAATGTTCTTTTGCTCATGGCTTTATATATTTAAAATCTTAATTAAAATCTCTATTTTCTTTTTGAATAACCGTTACTCAAAAACCGAGTGCAAATATACAAAGACTTTTTTTTTCTGGCAAGTAGTTTTTAAAAAATATTTTTAAATCCTTTTACTATCTTTGCAACCATAAATAACTATACATTATGTTTCATAAAAATATTAAACTTATTATCGCCGGACTTATTATAATTACTGGCATCTGGCAATTTACGGAAAGTAATATTGGTAACGGAATCTTTCTAATTTTATTGTCTGGAATACCTATTTTTTTATACTTCAAAAACGAACTTATCCTACTTGCCTTTTTAAAACTTAGAAAACAAGACTTTGAAGGCGCCAAAAAATGGCTTGCTTATATAAAAAATCCAGAAACTGCTTTAGTTAGAAAACAACAAGGATATTTCAATTATTTACATGGAATCATGCTTTCTCAAACTAATATTAATCAAGCAGAAAAATATTTTAAAAAGGCAATCGAACTTGGCTTATCTATGGATATGGATTTAGCAGTTGCTAAATTAAATCTTGCAGGTGTAGCAATGACCCGTAGAAGAAAACTCGAAGCTACTGCTTTATTAAACGAAGCCAAGAAATTAGACAAACAAAATATGCTTAAGGATCAAATCATAATGATGAAAGAGCAAATGAAAAAAATATAATCATACAATATCTTTTAAAAAAAGCGTTCTAACTAAATTTAGAACGCTTTTTTTATATAACTTTAACTCGTTTAAACGGATTTATTAACCGTTAGTCGATAAAGTTATTAAATTGTTATAAACATTTTTATTTTTGCCAAAGCCCTTAATTTCAATATTTTATGTGTAAAAAAATACTCACCTTATTGCTTCTTTTCAATATGTACTTCTCATACAGCCAAGATACAATTGTATATTTTTCCGACGCAATAAAAGGAAATATCAACCCTTACAAGAGAGCATCAAACAAAGCTTACGAAAGCAACGATATAAAAGAAGGAAAAAAACTTTTTGATTCTTTAGTAAAAACAAAGCTCATCGGAACAAAATTTGATGATTTCAGCCTTAAAGTTTACAAAGAAAAAAATGTGAAAATTAACCGAATCAACAAACCTATATTTATAATCACTTACGCTTCATGGTGCGTTATTCCTAAAGGTGAAATTCCTGCATTAAATATACTCGCAAAAGAACACAGAAATGATTTGCAATTCATTGTGGTATTTTGGGATAAAAAAAGCGACATAAAAAATATCGCTTACAAATTTAGCGACAATATAAAAGTGTGTTACGCAAACGAGTATTACGCCAAAGACTCACATATAATTTCTACAATCAAACATAACTTAGGCTTTCCAACCTCTATCTTCATTGACGAAAATAAAAACGTGGTCAATGTTAAACACTTTGACAATATAATCAAATTAAAAACACCAATTAAAGAAGCTATAACAACTAGTTATAATTATTTTAGTAAAGACATTAATGAAAACCTTGTTAATTCAGTAACTAAAAACAAAAGCTTTACTACCAATTAATTGATTACATTTTTAAATTTCACTCCCTAAAATAATCAGAGGCAAATTAGTATTTAGCCATCGGTATTTATTAAGAATCATAACATGAGTTCCTCCCGCCACAACAATACATTTTTTAATGTACTTAATAGGAAAAACATCATCTGCATCTCCGTGAATATGAATTACATCTAGATCAACAGTAGTTCTATCCCATAAAATTACCTGCTCAATTGCCCAATCCAAATATCGTTTATCCCGCACTGAAAGAAATTTTTCATACAACTTAAGCCTTTCATTTACTTTTTTCCCAAAAGAAAACTTAGCAAGACTCTCAATATTTTGAACCAAACTTATAGGAATCAATTTATATGCCTTTGTACTTTTAGCAAGAACCATTCTTCGAGGAAACTCCAAATTACTTTTTGCACTCGAAATAATTATAACTTTTCGAACCGCAATAAAACGAGCCATTTCCTGAACTAAAATACCACCAAAAGAAACTCCAATCAAAACTGGATTTTTGTGCACAATCTTTTCAGTCATTCGTTTGGCATATTCATACAATGTCTCCTTTATATTCGGTATTTCCCATTCCAAAAAAATCATTTCAAATTCAGATTCAGGAAGTTTTATTCTTTCAAAAATGGCAACACTTGCCGCTAAACCAGGCATAAAATAAACCGGAATCTTATTCATAATAATTTACATTTATTTTATTCATAGATAAATTAAAGCAAAACTTCTTCTTTATAATTCTTTAAAATTAAAAATTTTATCCTCTCCTACTGATTACTTCTCTTACTTTTTTATGAAAAAATTGATTTTTTTTACAAAATTCAAAACAGCGTTGACACCTACTACACAAACTCTTTTGAAATTTAGTTTACTAAGTTAATCATAAAACTTTTGTTACTGAATATCAAATCATTACCTTTGCACTTTATTCAACCAAAACTACACAAACGACTTATTCAGATATAAACCAAAATATTTATTTTTGGAATTAGAACATAAATAAAAACATGGCTATAGTATTTTAACACTACTCCGTAAACATTTACACATCATTTCATCAACAACATCAAAAATGGAAACGATAACAAAATTAGAAATTAAAGACAATGCTTTTGCCAGACAATTTGAAACAAAAGTAGAAACAGGAATAGTTTCTTTAGAATATTCATTTCAAGAGAAAAAAATATTTCTAACCAAGATTAATGTTCCGGAAAACTTCACTGACGAAGATTTTATTTCTAATTTTCTAAAAAACATCATGGAAATTGCCATTGAAAAAAAATTAAAAGTAGTACCTATCCTCCCTAGAACAGTAGTGTTTTTCAAAAAAAATCCATCTTATAAAGAACTACTCCCACCAGGAATAAGAATATAAAAAAGAGGCCGTTTTTTACAAAACGGCCTCTTTCAATTTTAATCTAAAATTTATTTTTCAATTTCTTTCATGCTATCCATTTTCTTGTGAGCCAAGAAACCGGTAATATCTTCGAAATGCTCAACTACTCGTTTATTTCCAAATTCAAAAACTTTGGTAGCCAAACCATCAAGAAAATCACGATCGTGAGATACTAAGATTAAAGTTCCATCAAAATCACGTAATGCATCTTTGATAATATCTTTGGTTTTCATATCCAAGTGATTGGAAGGCTCATCCAGAATTAATAAGTTCACAGGCTCAAGCAATAATTTAATCATTGCCAAACGTGTTTTTTCTCCTCCAGAAAGCACTTTAACTTTCTTGGTAATATCATCTCCATGAAACATAAAAGCTCCAAGAATATTTTTTATTTGAGTTCTTACATCACCAACTGCAATATCATCTATAGTTTCGAAAATAGTAGCGTTTTCATCCAATAAAGCCGCTTGATTTTGAGCAAAATAACCAATTTGAGAATTGTGACCAATTTCAACAGAACCGCTATCAGGACCAAACTCTTTCATTATGGCTTTGATCATCGTTGATTTTCCTTCACCATTTTTTCCAACGAAGGCTACTTTTTGCCCTCTTTCAATAACAATATTGGCATCTTTGAAAACAACATGATCTCCGTAAGACTTAGACATTTCCTTTACAATTACAGGATATTGTCCAGAACGTGCTGCAGGTGGAAATTTCAATTTTAATGCAGAAGTATCCACTTCATCAACTTGAACAATAACTAATTTTTCAAGCATTTTAACTCTTGACTGAACCGCATCTGTTTTAGAAAACGTCCCTTTGAATCGGTCAATAAAAGTTCTATTATCAGCAATCATTCTTTGTTGCTCATCATAGGCTTTTTGCTGATGCAAACGACGGTCTTTTCTCAACTCTAAATAATGAGTGTATTTTGCTTTATAATCATAAATACGTCCCATTGTTACCTCAATAGTACGATTGGTAATATTATCTACAAAAGCTCTATCGTGCGAAATTACCACAACCGCTTTCGCCGAATTGATCAAGAAGTCTTCCAACCATTGAATACTTTCAATATCCATGTGATTGGTAGGCTCATCTAATAAAATCAAATCGGGTTTTTGTAACAGAATTTTAGCCAATTCGATTCTCATTCTCCAACCTCCAGAAAATTCAGTAGTCTGACGGGAGAAATCTTCGCGAACAAAACCAAGTCCAGTTAAAATTTTCTCTACTTCAGCTTCATAATTAACTTCCTCAATAGCATAGAATTTTTCACTTAAATCAGAAACTCTTTCGATTAATTTCATATACGCATCACTTTCATAATCCGTACGAATGGTTAATTGCTCATTGATTTCATCTATTTCGGATTTCATACTGAAGATTTCACCAAAAGCTTTTGAAGCTTCTTCCATTACGGTAGAACCATCAGTAGTCAATAAATGCTGAGGCAAATATGCCACAACAGCATCTTTAGGTACAGAAACATTTCCAGTAGAAGGTTTACCCTGACCTGCAATAATCTTTAATAGTGTTGACTTACCAGCACCATTTTTACCCATAAGGGCAATTTTATCATTTTCATTTATCGCAAAAGACACGTCACTAAAAAGCGTTGTACCTCCAAATTGAACCGAAATATCGTTAATTGTAATCATTAATTTTTTATAGTTTGAGATTAGAAGTAAGAAGTAAAAAAATTCAAACGCCTAAATTTTGAAGGCGCAAAGATAGGATATTCTTAGGAAGTTGCTATACTTACTTTTCTAACAATTTTTTCAATTCTAAAAGATACTGTTCGTTCTCATTCATTCCAATATGATCTTGATTTTCTAAAACATAAAAATGATCGGTCGGTTTTAATATTTCACTCAGTTTTTTAGAATTACTAAACGGAATAACATTGTCTTTATCTCCATGAAAGATAAAAATTGGAGATTTTATTTTAGCAACAAATTTATTAGTTTCAAATTTAAATTTTTTCAAAAAATTAGGCATAAATGGAACTATTACCCCTGAATATTCAATGAAATTATAATAAGGTGCTTGCAATATTAAATATTTAGGTTTTGCAACTGAAGCCAAATATGCTGCAGGACCAGTTCCTATTGAATAACCTATAATAATTGTTTTTTCCTCTTTATATCTCGAAATTAATTTATTGTATGAAAACAATATATCTTTATAAAACTGCTCCTCATTTTCGATTACACCTTCACTTTTCCCATAACCTCTATAATCCAAAATAAAAATATCGTAGCCTAAATCATTATACACTTTAGCTATACTTCCCCATGAATCAAGAGCTCCAGAATTTCCATGCAAATAAAAAATTAATCCTTTTGATTTTTTAGTTTTAAACAAAAGTCCATTTAATTTCAAATTATCAAAAGATGAAATATTTAACTCTTCAAAATCCCCTTCAAATTCAAATTTATAATCCTTCGAAAGTTTTGAAGCGTCAAAAACCATTTCTCTTTGATGAAAATAAATATAAGAAATGATTAATAAATAAATCAATCCAAAAAAAGCAATCAATGTAACCAAAACAAATTTTATTGTTCTCATATTATAGTAACAATTTCAGGATAAAATTATGTTTAAAAAACAAAACCTATGATTTACATTGTATTCGTTAGACGGATTTTCTATTTTTTTTTACTCTTTTCTCCATTTCTTAGATTCCTCAAAAATATGCTCTAAGATTGCAGCTTCTTTTTCATCAAAATCCACATTTCTTCGACTCATTACTAATTTTGCAGTTTCAAATGCTTTTTTGGTAACATAAGTCGTAAATCCTGTTGCTCCTCCCCAAGAAAAACTAGGCACGAAATTGCGTGGGAAACCACTACCAAAAATATTAGCACTCACTCCTACCACAGTTCCAGTATTGAACATTGTATTTATTCCGCATTTACTATGATCACCCATCATCAAGCCACAAAACTGAAGCCCTGTTTTTGTAAAACTTTCAGTCTCATAATTCCACAATTTCACTTCTTCGTAATTATTTTTTAAATTAGAATTATTACTATCGGCTCCAATATTACACCATTCTCCTAATACTGAATCTCCAAGAAATCCATCATGCCCTTTGTTTGAATACGCAAAAAGAACTGCATTTTTCACCTCTCCTCCTATTCTGGAATACGGGCCAACTGTAGTAGCTCCATACACTTTGGCTCCCATTTTTACTTGTGCATTTTCGCATAAAGCAAATGGACCACGAATGATAGATCCTTCCATGATTTCAGAATCTTTACCTATATATATTGGTCCAGAAGAAGCATTCAAGGTTACAAACTCCAATTTAGCTCCTTCTTCAATAAAAACATTTTCAGGCGCAATTACATTTACACTTTTTGGGATTGGCTGGGATTTTCTATCTTCCGTTAAAAATTCAAAATCTTCACGAATCGCAGCATCATTTTTAGAGAAAATATCCCAAGTATATTCAATAGTAATTCCCTCTTCATTGTATTCTATAATCTCATAACAATCAAAATCAACTGATTCTTGTTCGTCATTTGTATAAAATGCCACAATATCATCTCCTTTAAAAATAGCTTGATTAGGCCCAAGATCACTAACCATTTCAACCAAAACATCATTAGGCAAAAAAGAAGCATTAATCATTACATTTTCTTCCATTTCTACCATTGGAAATTTCTCTGATAAATATTCCTCAGTAACCGTTGTAGTTGTAGATCCCAATCTTGCTTCCCATTTTTGACGAATTGTCATAATTCCAACCAAAATATCAGCAACAGGTCGAGTAAAAGTAAAGGGTAATAAAGCATTTCGAGCGGGGCCGTCAAAAAGTATATAGTTCATAAAATGTAATTATAAATTGTTAAAATGTGATTTTGGTTATCACCGCAAAGTTACAATTATTTTTAAATGTTTACCGAGCTATAACATCTCATCCCAAAAGAAAGGAAATGAAATTTCATAAAAAAAGCCTCGCAAATTGCGAGGCTTTAGAAATATTTAAAAAACAGCTAAAATTATTTAGCGTGTTTAGCGTATTTAGTTTTAAATTTATCAATACGTCCTGCAGTATCGATAAGTTTAGATTTACCTGTGTAAAAAGGGTGAGAAGTTCTAGAAATCTCCATTTTTACAACTGGATATTCAACACCTTCGTGAATAATAGTTTCTCTAGTATCAGCAGTAGATTTAGTAATAAAAACATCTTCGTTTGACATGTCTTTAAAAGCAACTAATCTGTAATTTTCTGGGTGTACACCTTTTTTCATCTTGAATCTTTTTTATTTGTTAATTATAACTTGTCTTGAAGCTTTTCTTCTAACAGAAAAGGTATAAACTTGCTATAACTTTTTGTTTTACAATATTATTTTGAGTTTGCAAATTTACACTTATTTTTTAATATACAAACCTTTGTCTCACTTTTTTTATATAGCCGTAAAAATCATTTTTTACACGCCATTATATTGGGAATTGCTATATTTGTAGATTAATAAAAAAGAGCTTTTATGGAAAAAAATACATCCCCAGCAAAATCTGGAATTATTTATGGCGTTTTGTTTGGTGTAATTATGGTTTTGGAATTTACAGTTATGTATGTAATTGGTATGAAATCATTAGTAAATACAATGTTTGGAACAATTGTAAACATTGCCAATTATCTTATATTACCAATACTATTCATATATATAGGGTGCAACAATTATAAAAAAAACATAAATAATGGATTTGTTTCTTTTATTGAATGTCTTAAAATTGGAGTTTCTATAACATTTATTGCTGCACTTATATATGCTGCTTTTAGTGTAGTTTTCAATTTAATTTTCCCTGAATTTGTTGATGAAATGGTTGCCATTACAAGAGAAGGAATGCTTAAGAGCAATCCAAATCTTACTAGCGAACAAATAGAATCAGGTTTAGCAATGATGAAAAAATTCACAAACCCCTTTATTGTTTTTCCAGTAACACTTGCAATGTATTCTTTCATTGGTTTATTTTATTCTCTTATAGTAGGTGTAATTGTAAGAAATGAAAACCCTCAAAGTATCTAATTAATGAATTTATCAATACTCATACCGCTTCTTAACGAAGAGGAATCATTACAAGAATTGTACACTTGGATCATTTCAATTATGAAATCTAACAATTATAGTTACGAAATCATTTTTCTGGATGACGGAAGTACAGATGAATCTTGGAGTATTATTGCAGGATTTGCCATAGAGAATCCTAATGTAAAAGGAATTCGGTTCATGAAAAATTTTGGTAAATCTCAAGCTTTACATGCTGGTTTTGCAAAAGCAAAAGGAGATGTAATCATTACAATGGATGCCGATTTACAGGATAGCCCAGACGAGATTCCAGGTTTATACGAAATGATTACAGAACAAAAATTTGACTTGGTTTCGGGTTGGAAAAAGAAACGATACGACTCTGTTGTAGCCAAAAATATCCCATCAAAATTATTCAATTGGGCCGCTAGAAAAACATCTGGAGTGGAATTAAACGATTTTAATTGCGGATTGAAAGCATACAAAAATGTAGTTGTAAAAAACATAGAAGTATCTGGCGAAATGCACCGGTACATTCCAGTTTTGGCGAAAAATGCAGGCTTTGGAAAAATTGGCGAAAAAGTAGTTCAACATCAAGCTAGAAAATACGGAGAAACCAAATTTGGAATGGAACGTTTCATTAATGGTTTCCTTGATTTGATTACAATTTGGTTTCTTTCTCGATTTGGAAAAAGACCAATGCATTTATTTGGTGCCCTAGGTTCCTTTATGTTTATCATTGGTTTTTGTTCGGCAGGATATATTGGGATTTCAAAGTTATACCATATGTACAATGGAATGAAATATACTTTGGTAACTAACAATCCTTGGTTTTTTATAGCCTTGACAACAATGATTTTGGGAACACAATTGTTTTTGGCAGGTTTTCTTGGTGAAATCATTTTGAGAACTAAAAATAATGAAGAACGTTACAAAGTTTCGACTGAAGTCAACTTTTAATAAATTAAAATCTTAGCACAAATTTGAATATTAGAACCTGATTACTCTGACTAGCCCTGATAGAAGTGGAAATCCTTTTTATTTTTCCTTTAAAAATAAAAAGATTGCAACGAATAGCAGGAATAGCTCCTAAAAACTGATATTCTTAAATTTATAAAATAGATTAACAACTTTAAACTAAATATATAATGCACATAGCACAAAACATTTTAGACGCACTAAACGAATGGTTAACTCCTACGTTTGATAATGAAACGCAAGTTGCCGTAAAGGAATTAATGACGACTTCTCCAAAAGAATTGGAAGAGAGTTTTTATAAAAATTTAGAATTTGGAACTGGAGGAATGCGCGGTGTAATGGGGGTTGGAAACAATCGCATTAACAAATATACACTTGGAAAAAGCACTCAAGGACTTTCTGATTATTTACATAAATCTTTTCCTAACCAACCTATAAAAGCCGTTATTGCTTTTGACTGCCGTCATAACAGTAAATCGTTAGCTAAAGTAGTTGCCGATGTTTTCTCTGCAAATGGCATTCAAGTGTATTTATTTTCAGATTTACGACCAACTCCCGAATTGTCTTTTGCATTAAAACATTTAGGCTGTCAATGTGGAATTGTATTGACTGCTTCTCATAATCCACCAGAATACAATGGTTACAAAGTATATTGGGAAGATGGTGGACAAATCGTTCCTCCACAAGATGGAGCTATTATTGATACTATTGAAAATTTAAAATACGACCAAATCAAATTTGATGCAAACGAAGATTTGATTCAATATATAGATACTGAAATTGATCAGGCTTTCATAAAATCGACTATCGAAAATGCAAGTTTCGGAACGCCACAAGAAGCAAAAGACAACCTTAATATTGTTTTTACTTCTTTACACGGAACTTCAATTACAGCAATGCCTGATACTTTTGCCCAAGCAGGATATAAAAACGTAAACATTGTTGAAGAACAAAGAGTTCCAAATGGTGATTTCCCAACAGTAAAATCTCCAAATCCTGAAGAACCAGAAGCATTAACACTTGCATTGGCATTGGCAGACAAAACCAACTCTGATATTGTTATTGGCACCGATCCTGATTGTGACCGCCTAGGTGTTGCAGTTCGAAATAATGAAGGCAAAATGACCTTGTTGAACGGAAATCAATCGATGATTTTAATGACTGCTTTTTTATTAGAAAAATGGAAAAAAGCGGGTAAAATTAATGGAAAACAATTCGTAGGTTCTACAATTGTTTCTACACCAATGATTATGGAATTGGCTTCAGCTTATGAAGTTGGATTCAAAGTTGGGTTGACTGGTTTCAAATGGATTGCCAAAATGATTAAGGATTTCCCAGAATTAGAATTCATCGGTGGTGGAGAAGAAAGTTTTGGATATATGGTAGGCGATGCAGTACGTGACAAAGATGCAGTTGCTGCTACTTTATTGATTTGCGAATTAGCCGCTCAGGCAAAAGCTAAAGGAAGCACAGTTTACAAAGAATTATTACAATTATATGTAGAACATGGTTTTTATAAAGAGCATTTGATTTCGATTACTAAAAAAGGAATGGAAGGTTTAGCCGAAATCAATCAGATGATGATCTCTTTACGTGAAAATCCTGTAAAAGAAATCAACGGACAAAGAGTAATTATGTTAGAAGATTACAAATCGTCTGTTGCTAAAAATTTACTTACTGGTGAAGAAGAAACCATAGATATGCCAAAAGCAGATGTATTAATCTATTACACTGAAGATGGATCTAAAATTTGTGCAAGACCAAGTGGAACCGAACCAAAAATCAAATTCTACATCAGTGTAAATACTGAATTAGACAGCGTAGAAAACTTTACAAAAGTAGAAACTACTCTAGATAACAAAATTAAAAACATAATTACTGCTATGCAGTTGAGCTAAATTACTAAATGAACAACTTTAAAAGAATATTCCCTTTTGTAATTCCGTACAAAAAATATGCTTATATGAACATTCTCTTTAATGTTCTATATGCACTTTTTAGTACACTTTCGTTTGTTTCATTAATACCTATGATGCAGGTCTTATTTGATCAAACCAAAAGAAACACAGCCATGCCTGTTTATAATGGCATTTGGGAACTTAAGAAATTTGGTGAAAATTATTTAAGTTATTACATCACCCATACAACCGATACATTTGGTGTTGGCCGTACTTTAACCATAATGGTTGCCATAATAATTTCTATATTTTTATTAAAAAATTTATGCGACTATTTCGCTATGTTTTTTATTAATTTTTTACGCAATGGTATTTTGAAAGACATGCGAAATGCCATGTACAAAAAAACGATTGAATTGCCTTTGGCTTTTTATTCTGAAAAAAGAAAAGGTGATGTAATTTCCAGAATTTCCGGAGATGTAAACGAGGTACAAAACTCTTTCTTGTCTATACTTGAACTTATAGTAAAAGAACCACTTACCATTATTTTTACATTAATCACAATGGTTACCATAAGTATGCAATTAACCCTTTTTGTGTTTATTTTTATTCCTGTTTCGGGTTATATTATTTCTCTTATTGGTAAACAACTAAAAAGAAAGTCTACCAAAGCACAGGAAGAACAGGGAGTCTTTTTATCTACCATTGAAGAGACTATGGGTGGATTAAAAGTTGTAAAAGGTTATAATTCCGAAAACTACTTCAACCGTGTTTTCCAAGAATCAACTCAACGTTTTTTTATCTTATCAAACAGTATTGGTAATCGTCAAAATTTAGCCTCACCTGCCAGTGAATTTATGGGAATTATGGTTATTGCTATTTTGCTTTGGTATGGAGGTCATATGGTTTTGATAGACAAAACACTTAATGGAGCTTCATTTATAGCCTATATGGGACTAGCGTACAACATCCTTACTCCTGCTAAATCAATTTCAAAAGCATCCTATGCTATCAAAAGAGGAAATGCAGCTGCAGAGCGTGTTTTAGAAATTCTGGACCAGGAAAACACAATTACCAGTAAAATAGATGCGATAGAAAAAAACACTTTCGATTCGGAAATTGCAATTCAAAATATCAATTTTAAATACGAAGATGAAAACGTCCTAAAAAACTTTTCACTTACAGTAAAAAAAGGACAAACCGTTGCTCTTGTTGGACAATCAGGAAGTGGAAAAAGCACCATTGCTAATTTATTGACTCGATTTTATGATGTTAATGAAGGAACAATTTTGATTGACGGAATACCCATAAAAGATTTAAACTTACAATCACTTCGTGGATTGATGGGACTAGTAACTCAAGATAGCATTTTATTTAATGATACTATAAAAGCCAATATTTCATTAGGAAAACTAGATGCTACTGATGATGAAATCATCGAAGCTTTAAAAATAGCTAATGCTTACGAATTTGTAAAAGAGTTACCAAAAGGAATTTACACTAACATTGGCGACAGTGGAAATAAACTTTCAGGAGGACAAAAACAACGTCTTTCTATTGCCCGTGCTGTTTTGAAAAATCCTCCAATTATGATTTTGGACGAAGCTACATCTGCACTAGATACTGAAAGCGAAAAATTTGTACAAGTGGCCCTTGAAAACATGATGCAAAACAGAACTTCGATCGTAATTGCGCACCGTCTTTCTACTATTCAAAAAGCAGATTTAATTATAGTTATGCAAAAAGGTAAAATCGTGGAGCAAGGAAAACACGAAGAACTAATTGCTATGAATGGTACATATAACAAATTGGTAACAATGCAATCATTAGAATAATTACTATAATTTCCGTATTTTAAACCTACCATAATAAAGAGGCAAAGTATTTAAGATTTTTTGAAGAATCCAATTTTTAAATTATTTCATTTTTAAATCTAAAGCTATGTATCACAATAATCCTAACATAAAACTTCCACAAGATCCTGATACTGTAGTCTGGAAATATTTGGACTTGTCGAAGTTTTTGGATTTATTGATTTCGCATAAACTGTTCATGTCCCGATCTGATAAATTTGAAGATCAATATGAAGGTACTTTTAGCGAACCTACTTTTGAAGAAATCAAAAAACTTTCTATAAACAATCCAGATTTCTTAAATTTCTACAAAACTCATCGAGAGAAAGTAGCTATTAGCAGTTGGCATATCAACGAATATGAATCTTTTGCGATGTGGCAAATCTTTACCCAAAATAGTGAAGGATTAGCCATCCAATCTACTGTAAAAAGACTTCAAAACGCTTTAGCTCCTGAAAATAATTACAAACAATACATTGGTGAAGTTAATTATATAGATTACAAAAAAGAATACATTCCGTTTGATGATATGTTTTTCCCTTTTCTATTCAAACGAAAAAGCTTTCAATACGAGCGTGAAGTGCGTATCATCACTGATGTTGCTGACAGCAACATTAAACTAAATGATGGTTTAAAAATAAATGTAGATATTAATCAATTGATAGAAAAAATTTATATTCATCCCAAATCTGAGAATTGGTATAAAAATTTAGTCATTCAATTAGTAACACAATTAGGTTTTGATTTTGAAATAGAAAAATCAGATTTAGAAAGTGATATTTTAATTTGAAATAGGACTGTAGGTTTTAACTTCCCAGTCTTTTGTAGCCAAATCAATATAACTATAATGCACTACATCTTTACTATCAAATTTTCCGTTTTTATTGGTGTCTTCTGCCGTTCTAAAATACAAACGATTTTGAGACTCAATTAAGTTCCAATCTATCAATTCCTGAAAATCAACTGAAACTTTAGTGAATTTCTCTCCGCTGATTTTACTCAAATATAATGTTGTAATATCACTTACATCGAGTTTTCCGTCTTTATTGGTGTCCATATCCATCAAAGTATATACCATAATTTGCTTTTTGATTTTATCAGAAACCGTTTTTAAGTAGGTTGCTGTTTGAATCAAAACGGGTTTATCAGTCAATGCTTTTATAGAATCTGAGCCTATTTTTTGAAATTTAAGATTTTGCAAATAACCGGTAATCTGATACTCGGATGTGTTTGATATAGTAAAACTCAAATCATTCACACTCGAAGATCCGTATTTATTTTTAGCTCCTTTATCATAAACACTCAAATCACCTACAGGATGAATTAAATAGTCTGTTCCTTGCATTTGTATAGGCAAATCTGCGATTTTTATTTGAGTCGAATCGGCTTTAGTAAGTTCTCTTCCCGCTTTTGAAGCATCGTAAATCACTTTTGGCTTTTCTGTTTCTTCTTTACAGCTTGCTAAAAGTAAAAGCGAGATTCCAATACAAACAAAATGTGATGTTCTCATAATAATTTTAATATTAAAAAATAAACCAAATGTAATCATTTTTAAAAATGGAAAAGAAAAATACATCACAGATTTATTCATGCAAACCAAATCCTGCTTATATTTTAAAATACTATAACCTTGCATTTAACTTCAAATTAAAAACACGGGATGTCATATAATTTGGAATTGCATATTCGGTTTTGGTATACACGTCTCTAACCCAAGTATTCGTTATCGCATTCTGATTATTAAAAAGATTAAAGATTTCAAATCCTAAAGATAATTCCTTTAAACTCTTTAAAAATTTCTTAGTAGAAATTCCTGCATTTTTATCAATAAAAACTTTAGAAAAACCAATATCTACTCTACGATAATCATGCAATCGATTTTGGTACAAATAAGGATCCGCATAAGATGGTGACCCTCCAGGCAATCCTGTATTGTAAACCAAATTAAGATACAATTTTAAACTTGGAATCTTAGGCATATAATCCTGAAATAAAAGGCCTAATTTTAATCTTTGATCTGTTGGTCTGGCAATATATCCTTTATTCTCTATATTTTCTTCTGTTTTTAAATAGCCAAAACTAATCCAAGAATCTGTCCCTGGAACAAATTCTCCATTAAGCCGAACATCAAGTCCTTGTGCATACGCAATAGCATTATTATTGGCTGCATATCGTATTCGGACATTGTCAACTGTATAAGGATTCACGTCTGTCATTTTTTTATAATAAGCTTCCGTCACCAATTTAAAAGGACGATCTCTCATTTTGAAACTATAATCATTCCCAAAAACGATATTAAGCGATTTTTGTGCTTTGGTGTCAGGCAAAACTACACCATCATAATCCCTTAATTCTCTATAAAATGGAGGTTGATTATAAAGACCTATAGTAAACCTGAAAAGCATTTCCTTTTTCCAATCTGGTTTTATAGCAAATTGAGCTCTTGGA
Organism: Flavobacterium sp. 5; assembly: GCF_002813295.1. Classification (NCBI taxonomy): domain Bacteria; kingdom Pseudomonadati; phylum Bacteroidota; class Flavobacteriia; order Flavobacteriales; family Flavobacteriaceae; genus Flavobacterium; species Flavobacterium sp. 5. Next base: position 3,283,511 of record NZ_PHUE01000001.1, on the reverse strand, counting down.
CTAAAAACAGTTTGAATCTTACCATTCAAATTATCACCAGAAACTTCCCAACTTTGCATACGGGCACCCAAATTATACCATATTTCGTTTGTCCCTAAAATATCCTTTCGGCTCCATTGAGCGTAAGCAGAAAATCGATCAATATCGGTAAAATTTATGGCTCTTACGGACTGATACGGAATTAATAAGCCTGAATAAGGTTGATAAGGTTCATCGTTTTTAGGCAGAATAATTGGAGGTCTTATTGAGAAACCAGCAGAGTCAATTACCTCCCACTCTGAAATTCGATCATGAATAGATTCTTTAGTATATTTTACTCCCCATTCTATTTGGTTTTGCTTCCAATTATTCAATCCCTTAATTTCTAAATTAGCAATTAATGCATCCAAATCATTACGGGCATGATTGAGTTGAGACCCAACTCCTCTTGAAAACTGAATGTCTCCATAGGTATCAGAACCAATATTAGTATCAACCTCACCCAATCTATATTGTGCATAGATATCAAAATACTCCTGCTCTATGGTATGAAAAACAGATCCAATGAATTTTAAAGAAAAACTATCATTCACTTGATAAGTAGTTTTTACTGCTCCAAAATACGTATTGTATAAATCTTTCTCTTTTCCTTGATAATAAACTGCCAATGCCATTGGCGTATCTGTTGTTCCAAAATTAGTTTGACGAGTAAGCGGCTGGTATAAATATTTATTTTGAGATATATTTCCTAAAAAACTCCATTGCCATTTAGCAGAAGCCTGATAATTGATATTAGTTTGAATATCCGCAAAAGTAGGAGTGTAATTTGTTTGTGTGTCCTGACTATTTACAAGAAGACTATTATTTCTATAACGAACTCCTGTAATTGCAGACCATTTTTTATCTTTAGAAACCGCATCAACAGAGAGACTTCCTCCCAAGAAACTCATTTCGAGTGATGCTCCAAATTGCGTTGGATTTCTATAAGTAATATCCAAAACTGAAGACATTTTATCTCCATATTTTGCTTGAAAACCACCGGCAGAAAAATCGATATTTTGAACTAAATCTGTATTGATAAAACTCAAACCCTCTTGTTGTCCCGAGCGTATCAAAAAGGGACGATACACTTCTATTTCATTAACATAAACTAAATTCTCATCATAATTTCCGCCTCGAACACTATACTGAGTACTTAACTCATTATTAGAATTTACTCCTGGTAACGTTTTCAAAACGTTTTCTATTCCAGCATTGGCACCAGGAATAGAACGAATATCTTTAGCCTCAAAAGTAAGAATCCCTTGAACCGATTTTTTATTATTATTGATCACAACCTCACCCATTTGTTCCGCTTGATCACTCATATACATATTGAATATATATACTTCATTAGATTTTATAGACACTTTAAGACTTGCCTTTTTTAAAGAAACATGAGTAAATTCAACAGTAACGTTTTGATTGGATGGAATAGCAATTTGATAGAATCCCTTTTCGTTAGTTTGAGAACTATTATTAAGACAAGAAACATTTACACCTTCAACAGGAATGTTGTTTTTATCCAAAACAACACCTTTTACGAAGCCTGTCTGAGCAAGTGAAGTTACTCCTACCAACAAAAAAATAAAACAGCATAGCGATTTAAAAATATTCAATTGATTTGGGTTTTACTGTTTTTGATTTTTTATAAAATGAGTTTCAAAGATAGAAGAATTCCCTACATTATCAACTACAACTACTTTTAATACATTATCGCCATCTGCCACAATTCCATCACTAAAATTATGCGTTAAAAGACTTGTTTTATTATCGTATTCCATCAAAATCCATTTTCCATTGAGATAACCATTATACGATTTTATACCAGACAAAGCATCTGAAATACGAACTTGAAGTATCTTTTGATTGTCTAAATTTTTTCCTTCAATAGGTTTCGAAATTTTTATAACTGGTGCAACGGTATCCATCGCCAATTTGAATTTACCTAGTGTTTTAGTACTAATTTCATAAACATTATTCTTTTCTCGTGTTGAGTTATAACTTACACCATTCCCTGAAACACGGCCTATAAAAATTTTATCTTTTTTGCTAATATCTAAACTACTACCCTCCATTGAAACTGTAAAATTGCTATTCGCTGGAACGGTATCATCATGAACTGTTAATACATTATTGCTAAATTCAAAATTCAAATCAAAATCATTATAGAATGTTCCCGCAGGAAAGAAAACGCTGTTTTTATCTTTTTCAAAGAAACAATCCTTTGATGCTTTCACCACATAATTAGACAAAATAGGTTCTTTTTCGATTATCGTAGAAAGAGAATCATATTCAACTGGAATCACAATTGTCGTTTTGTTTCCATAATAATCTGAAACTTCCAAACGACAAACATTAGTTAAATTGGGAGCTACCGTAATTATACCATTGGATTCATCGACTTTTATAATACTCAAATTATACGGTGGATTCATGAAGAGCTTTTGAATCCTTTGACTCGTTTTTTTATAAAATGCATAATCAATCAATGCATTTACATATCGCATTTCATCAAAAGAATAGGTATTAAATTGGTATCCGAAAATAGATTTTCCATTGTTAGATAAATCAACATTGAAACTGCCATTTTTATTAAAAGATACATCATCATAATCGAAAGTAGTAATTCCAAAACCAATTTTACCATTAGCAATAACTTTATCTGCTAAATAGGTTCCATCTTTTTGCAGAGATAAATTAATTGGAATACGACGTTGCGCATGATTAACAGTTGTTTTAGAATCCAAAGGATAAACGTATAGATTTGAGACAATTGGTTTCTTGGTATCTTGCATCAAAGCATCAAATCCAAAAAACATTGGATTGATAATTTTTTCCGTTTTGGTATCTCTAAATTCAAAATGCAAATGAGGCCCTTCAGAAGACCCAGTATTTCCAGACAACGCTATTAACTGGCCTTTTTTTACAGGCATTTGATTGGGCTTGAAATACATTTCAATTTCAAAAGACTTTTCTTGATAATGGGTTTTCTTTATATAACTTTCAATTGAATCAGTGCCTTTTTGCAAATGTCCGTACACCGAAGTAAATCCATTTGGATGATCTATATAAATGGCCTTTCCATTGCCAAAAGTAGAAATCTTAATTCTAGATACATACCCATCAGCAACAGCATACACGTTTAAACCTTCCTTTTGAAGAGTTTTCATATCAAAACCAGCATGAAAATGACTTGGTCGCAATTCTCCGAAATTTCCAGATAACTTTAAAGGAATATCAAGAGGCGACTGAAAATAATCTTTAGGATACTCAACTTGTGCAAAAAGAGTTGTTGAAAATAATAACAAAAAAAAGTAAAATTTCATAGTATACATTTTGGCTAAGATAAAAAAAGCAAGCAAGACCTACAAATTTGAACATACTTATTAATTTTCAGGAACAACCATAATAAAGTATTTCCAATACCAATAGTTCCTCCTCAACACTATACCTTTACTTTTTTAGCAGTAAAAAAGTAGAGAATGTAGTTTCGATCAAAGCCAAAGATAAACGTTAAGCCTTTTTATAATAATTAACAATTAAAATCAAACTCAGTTTATAAGACAAAATAAAAAAATTACAATAATTTGATTTTCAGATAATTGATTATTTTAACGTAAAAAAATCAATAAAATATTGTAATAATAAAAAGGAATACTAACTTTGTAAGATTAAGTAATGAATAGGAATTATAATGAGTGTGATTGCAGAAATAATTGATACTCTTGAAAATAAGATTGGAAAACTTTTTCTAAAAATACAAAGTTTAGAAAAAAACAATCAAGATTTACGTTTAGAGTTAAAGAATACTGCAGTGTTAACGCAAAACCAATCCAAAGAGATTGATGAGCTTAAAACACAATTAGAAACACTTAAAATGGCCAATGCATTATTAGGCAGTGACGATAATAAAAGAGATACAAAGCTTAAAATAAATTCAATAATTCGTGAAATTGATTACTGCATAGCCCAGCTATCAGATTAATAAAAAACACATGGACGAAAAGCTTAAAATTAAAATATCAATTGCTGACAGAGTTTACCCTTTAACGGTAGACTTCTCTCAGGAAGAAGGACTTAGAAGTGCTTCAAAAAAAATTGATGCTATGATTAAGCAATTTGAAGAAAATTATGCTGTAAGAGACAAACAAGATGTATTAGCTATGTGTGCTTTACAATTTGCTTCTCAAGCAGAACAAAAACAAATTGATAATGCTATAAATGGTAATGAAACCATTGAAAGATTAAACAAAATCAATTTGCTTTTGGACGAATATCTCGAAAATTAAACGTTCTTTACAAAGACTAAGATACTGCCTACATTAGTTCATATTGGTAAACTCAACACTAACAATTTAGAATGAGCAAATCATCACTACTAAAGCATGCCACGCTTCGGCGAGGAAACTTGAACAGTGAGTTAGCTCAAAACTTGTCTTTTCGAGTTTATACAACTTCTAATGTAGGCTTTTTTTATATATAAATTTTTAATAAACATGGACATCATAACAATAATTATTTCAGGAATTACGGGTATTGCACTAGGATTTGGTATTGCCAAAATCATAGAAAAAAGCAATATCTCTAATTTAATTAAAAGCGCAAAAAAAGAAGCTACTTCAATTTTAAAAGATGCTAATCTTGAGGCTGAAAACATTAAAAAAGACAAAATTCTTCAAGCAAAAGAAAAATTCATTGAATTGAAATCAGAACATGAACAAGTAATTTTAGCTAGAGATAAAAAAGTAGCCGAAGTAGAAAAGAGAGTTCGTGATAAAGAATCGCAAATTTCAAATGAATTATCAAAAGCAAAAAAAGTAAACGATGATTTTGAAGCAAAAACTGCAGAATACAATTCTAAAATCGAGAATTTAGAAAAGAAACAAGAAGAGGTTGACAAACTTCATAAAAGCCAGCTACAACAATTAGAAGTGATTTCCGGATTATCCGCCGAAGAAGCTAAAGATCAACTTGTTGAAGGCTTAAAAGCTGAAGCGAAAAGTAAAGCCATGTCTCATATTCAAGACACAATTGAAGAGGCTAAATTAACAGCACAACAAGAGGCTAAAAAAATCATTATCAATACCATCCAAAGAGTTGGAACAGAAGAAGCGGTAGAAAACTGTGTTTCTGTTTTCAATATTGAATCAGATGATGTAAAAGGTAGAATCATTGGACGTGAAGGTAGAAACATTAGAGCTCTTGAAGCTGCTACAGGAGTTGAGATTATTGTTGACGACACTCCTGAAGCTATTATCTTGTCTTGTTTCGATCCTGTTCGTAGAGAAATTGCTCGTTTGGCATTACACAAATTAGTTACAGACGGTCGTATTCACCCTGCTCGCATTGAAGAAGTGGTAGCTAAAACTACTAAACAAATTGATGATGAGATTATCGAAGTAGGTAAACGTACTGTAATAGATTTAGGAATTCATGGATTACACCCAGAATTGATAAAAGTTGTAGGTAGAATGAAATACCGTTCTTCTTACGGACAAAATTTATTACAACACTCACGCGAAGTTTCTAAACTTTGTGGAATTATGGCTGCTGAATTAGGACTGAATGTAAAACTAGCTAAAAGAGCTGGATTACTTCATGATATTGGTAAAGTTCCTGATGCAGAAAGTGATTTACCACACGCATTATTAGGAATGCAATGGGCTGAAAAATATGGTGAAAAAGAAGAGGTTTGCAACGCAATCGGAGCTCACCACGACGAGATTGAAATGAAATCATTATTATCTCCTATTGTACAAGTTTGTGATGCTATTTCGGGCGCAAGACCCGGTGCAAGACGACAAGTTTTAGATTCATACATTCAACGTTTGAAAGATTTAGAAGAAGTAGCATACGGATTTAGTGGAGTAAAAAATGCTTATGCAATTCAAGCTGGTAGAGAACTTCGTGTAATTGTAGAAAGCGAAAAAGTATCTGATGATAATGCTGCTAATTTATCATTTGAAATTTCACAAAAAATTCAGACTGAAATGACTTATCCTGGTCAAGTTAAAGTCACTGTAATTAGAGAAACTAGAGCGGTGAACATCGCGAAATAAAACTTAGTCTTTCTTATCGTAAAAGATTGAGAAATTAAAATACAAAAATCCAAATTCCGATTTTATTAATTGGAATTTGGATTTTTTAATTAGTAATAAAATTATATTTCTCTAGATTTAAAAAATATAATTATTATCCTTTTTTAAAATACACCTTAAAAGTTGTTCCGAAATTAAGAGTACTTTCGACTTCAATTTTACCTCCCATATTTTCAATTTGATTTTTGGTCAAATACAAACCAACTCCTCTGGCATCATTATTTCTATGAAATGTTTTATACAATCCAAAAATAGAGTCTTTATGTTTATCTAAATCGATTCCCAATCCATTATCTTTTACATTCAGAATTACAAAATCATCCTTTACTTCAGCAGTAAAAACAATTTTAGCCTCTTTATTTGGATCCGAATATTTAATTGCATTCGTTAGTAAGTTCAACATAATACTTTCTAAATAAGCAGGTATACAAAGTATTTTTACCGAATTTGGAACATAATTCAGTACTTGAATTCCTTTTAGCTTAATAGACTCGTACAGGACATCTAAAACTTTATCAATAAAGCTATTAATTTTCAAAAGTTGCATATTATTCTCTCTCTCAGTATATACACTTACCAAATCATTCAGGCTTTCAATTGTAGAAAACAACTCATCGGATACAATTTGAATATTACTTAAGGTATCCGATTCAGACAAAAGAGCTTCTTTGTGCAAATCTAATAATGATTTTATATTACCACTATGGGTTCTTAAATTATGAGAAACAATATGAGCAAAATTAAGCAACTTATTGTTTTGAACATTTACAATTTCAAGCATTTTCGACAACTCTATCTCCTTTTCTTTTTGTACTGATATATCGGTATGAGTACCTACAATACGCAAAGGCTTGCCATATTCATCTCTTTCTATAACTTTTCCTCTATCCAGAATCCATTTGTATTTTCCTGAACATAAAACGCGATGACAAGTTTCGTAAAAAGGAATTTTGTTATCAAAATGTAAATTTATATTTCCGTAATATTCTTCACGATCATCTGGATGAACCCTTTCGTCCCATTCTTCTGGGGCAGCCACCAAATCAGATTCGGTCAATTCCAATATCTTCATTGACTCTGAAGAATAATAAACCTTATTGGTAGTTAAATCCCAATCCCATACTCCTCTATCAGAAGCTTGCACAGCAAAATGATATCTTTCATCAGCAACTTTTAACCTGATTTCTTGTTCTTTAACAATTGTTATATCCGAAATTAATCCATAAAAAACAATTTCATTTTGATCATTCTTTTTAGGTGTTGCATCGATACGAATCCATTTATATCCACTTTCGGGCATCAATAATCTGAAATCGATCTCCCATTTTTCATTACTAGAAATCGCTTTTTCGTATGAATCCAAAAACATTTTTAAATCTGGCTCATAAATTTTATAATTGGACAAGTTATACGAATCCTCTAGAAATTCATGCATAGAAAATTCATTCAGAATTTCAATTGGTTTGCTCAAAAAGTCGACTGTAATTTGCTTAAGAGAGTTTACCCTAATCTGAAAGATTATATTAGGAAGTTGCTTAATTAGACTTTCGTATAATTTATTTAAATCTTCTGGGTTTTTATTGGCTGTAAAGATCATATTTATAAACTTCTTAGTATAATTACAAAAATATTGAAACTTAAATAGATATTATTAAAAACAATAAATAATTTATTAAAGAATTACTTTCGTGGATGATAGGCATTCATAACTTCGGTTAAATACTTTCTATCCAAATGAACATAAATCTCTGTGGTAGTAATCGATTCATGACCAAGCATTAACTGAATAGAACGTAAATCAGCTCCATTTTCTAATAAATGGGTAGCAAATGAATGTCGAAAAGTATGAGGACTTATACTCTTATTCAAATTAATTTTTACTGCCAAATCTTTAATAATCGTAAAAATCATAGCTCTTGTTAATTGTCTTCCCCTCCTATTCAAAAACAATATATCTTCAAATCCTTTTTGAATATTCACATGAACCCGTACATTATTTTTATACGTCTCCATATATTTTTGAGTCAATTCACCTACTGGTACAAAACGCTGTTTATTGCCTTTTCCCGTAATTTTAAGAAATCCTTCTTCAAAAAATAAATCAGATATTTTTAAGGCAACTAATTCTGAAACCCGAAGACCACAACCATACATAGTTTCTAACAAAGCTCTATTACGCTCCCCTTCGTTAGAACTCAAATCGATTGCTGAGATAAGTGCATCAATTTCGGTAACAGCCAAAGTATCTGGTAATTTACGCCCAGTCTTTGGAGATTCTATTAATTCCAAAGGACTATCATTTCTTAAATCTTCAAAAATTAAATACGAAAAAAAACTTTTTAGCCCAGAAATAATTCTAGCTTGAGATCTCGGATTTACTTCTTTGGAAACTGAATAAATAAATTGCTGGAGAACTTCTTCATTAATGGCTATAGGAGAAACCTGAATCGAATTTTGAGTCAGAAATTGGCACAACCGCTCAATATCAAAGGAATAATTATCTATCGTATTCTTAGATAAACCTCTTTCAATTTTAAGATATGACTGATAATTTTTTATGTGAGTTCCCCAATTCATTATAGCAAAGTAAAGACTTTTTTGTTCATAAAAAAACCTCCCGATTGGGAGGTTTCCTTTTTATAAACTAAATTCTAAAAATTAGAATTTGTAAACAAGACCCATAGTTAAATCTTCAAGACCTAAACCTAATTGGAAAGTTTTTGTAGCTTCAGCACCATCTGCATCTGGCTTAATAGAACCATAGCTCAAAATACCTATCGAAGCTTCAAAAGCAAAATGTTTAGATACAAAATAACTAACACCTGGAGCTACTGCAATATTAAAACCATTAGCTTTTCCATCTTCAGTACCATCAATACCATCATCAAATTTAGCACTTGCATAGTTAATTCCTAATTCACCAAATAAAGAAAAATTTGAAGCCGGAGTAGCATAATATCTACCAAATACTCCAAAACCAATTGTACTTAATTCTTGATCGTTACCAAACTCATTAGTTTCTTTTTGTGAATTAAAACCAATAGTAGCACCAACTGCAATATTATTAGTTGCAAAATAACCAACTCTTGGAACAAAATTAAACTCACTCTCTTTAAAATCTCCAGTTTTTGATGAAGAAATACCTACTGCGCCAGAAATAAACAAATCCCCTTTTGCAAATCCTGCAGTTCCTTCTTGAGCATTTGCAAATCCAAATGCGAATACAGCAATCGCTGATAAAATAATCTTTTTCATTTTTTTTGTTTGTTTGTTAATACGGCGGCAAATGTACGAATTGTTAATCAACATTCACTAACAAATTCTTAATTTAATGTTAAATTGTAGTCTAAATACTTATTTTTAGTTAGCAAAAAAGACGTTAAAAAAATGTAAATCAAACATTTACATCGAAATAAAATTCAAAAAAAACACCCATAATTTTCATTTTTTAACAAAAAAACATTTCCATTTTATTTTAAAAAGACTAGTTCTTTTCCGCAATAGACGATCAATATTAAGAACGAATTATTTATTTTTACAAAAACAAAAATTATGAAAATCGCCATCCTTAATGGTCCAAACTTAAATCTACTTGGAAAAAGAGAACCAGAAATTTATGGTTCTCAAACATTTGAAGATTATTTTGAAATTTTAAAAACCAAATTCCCTCAATTAGAATTAATTTATTACCAAAGTAATATTGAAGGCGAATTAATTGGTAAAATTCAAGAATTGGGATTTACTTATAATGGAATAATTCTTAATGCTGGTGCCTATACTCATACTTCTGTTGGAATTGGTGATGCTATAAAAGCAATAACCACTCCTGTAATCGAAGTGCATATCTCAAACACTTATGGACGCGAAAGCTTCAGACATCAATCCTATATTTCAGGAAATGCCAAAGGTGTTATTTTAGGTTTCGGAATGAAAAGTTACGACTTAGCAATCCAGTCATTTTTGTAATATTTTTATATAAATATTAACAGAATAACCTTAATATTCAAGTAACAATACTTACAGTAGAGCGTCTTACATAAAATCTAAATTTATGAAAAACGCTCTTTTGTACTTTTTACTATTATCTTCTTTTTATGTCACTTCCCAAATAAAAGGCACTGTTACTGACGAAAAAGGGAATCCGTTGCCTCTGATCAATGTTTTTGAAGAGAATACCTATAACGGAACTACTACAAACGAGCAAGGAAAGTATCAACTTCATCTAAAATCTAGTGGTAATAAAATTGTTTTTCAATATTTAGGTTTTAAAACTCAAAAAATAGCTATCCCGATTGAAAACTTTACCTTACCATTAGATGTAAAAATGGCTGAAGAAAGCTACTCTCTTAATGAAGTAGTAATTAACACAAAAGATAATCCCGCAAACGCAATCATAAAAAAAGCAATTGCCAACAAAAAAGAAAATACTAATAAAACGGCAAGGTTTAAAGCCGATTTTTATTCAAGAGGAATTTTCAAACTAAAAAATGCTCCCAAAAAAATACTCGGTCAGAAAATTGGTGATTTGAATGGAGCCTTAGACTCAACTGGAACAGGTATTATTTCTTTGTCTGAAACATTTTCTAAAATCATTTTTGAAAAACCTAACAATTTAAAAGAAGTTGTTACTGCATCAAAAGTTAGCGGAGACAACAAAGGATATGCTTATAATACCGCCAGATCTTCCTTTTATGATTTTTATGACAATACTATAAATTTTGGCATTAATATGATTTCGCCCATTGCAGACAATGCTTTCAACTATTATAAATACAAACTAGAGAGCACTTTTGTAGACGAAAACAATCAAACAATCAATAAGATAAAAGTTATTGCCAAGAGAGATAAAGAGCCTGTTTTTGAAGGTTATATCTATATCACAGATAACTCCTATTCTATTTATGCGGTAGATTTGGACATAAAAGGGTATCGAATGCAGGAAGAAGTTATCGATGTAATGACATTGAAGCAAAACTTCAGCTACAATAAAACCAACAAAATTTGGGCTAAAAACACCCAAAGCATTGATTTTAATGCAGGAATATTTGGAATCAAATTCAATGGTAAATACACTTATGTTTACAGCAATTATGAATTTGTAGATTCTTTCGATAAAAAAACATTTACCAACGAAATCACTAGTGTCGAAATCGATTCAAACAAAAAAGATACTATTTTCTGGAACACCAACAGACCCATTCCGCTAACACAGGAAGAAAGCAATGATTATATTAAAAAAGACAGTATACACAACGTTCGCAACTCCAAAAAATATTTAGATTCGATTGACAAAAAAAATAACAAGTTTAAGTTTTTCGATCCCATTACTGGCTACAGCTACCATAACAGTGCAAAAAAATATTCTTGGAGATATAACGGCTTACTAGACTTTAGCTCTTTAAGTTTTAATACCGTGCAAGGCTGGAACTTTAGTTCTGGTTTCTCCTATTCTGACTGGAAGAAAGAAGATGAAGGAAAGCGAACTAACATAGATTTAAATATTAATTATGGGTTTTCTGATGATCGTTTGCGAGTTAAGGGTAAATATTGGCATCAGTTGAACAATCAAAATTATGCAAATTTCACCCTTTCGGGAGGAAGCACGGTTGCACAATTTAATAGAGAAGAGCCTATTAGTCCCTTTATAAACTCTATCAGCACTTTGTTTTTCAAAGACAACTACATAAAGCTTTATAATTTAGAATTTGCCGAATTTGAGTATGGCGAAGATGTAGCAAATGGGGTTCATATAAACGGAAAAATTAGCTATGAGCAACGAAAACCTTTATTCAACACCACAGATTTTTCATTTTTTAACAAGGGTGATATATTTTCATCCAATAACCCATTAGACCCAACTGATTATACCAATTCAGGTTTTGAAAAACATAAATTGGCTAAATTGGATTTGCATGCAAAAATCAATTTCGGAAATAAATACTCCTCAAGACCCGACGGAAAGTATAATATTAGAAATGAAAAATATCCCACTTTATACGTAGGTTTTGAAAAAGGATTTGCTGGAAGCGAAAAAAAATATGAGTTTGATCAAATTAATGCACAACTAAAATACAACCATACTTTTGGGAATAAAGGAAATTTTGGATTAAATATAAAGACTGGAAAATTCTTTAATGCCGATGAAATTTCGTTTGTAGATTACCAACATTTTAACGGAAACCAAACCTTTATAGACTTATCTGATAAATATTTAAATGCTTTTGGTTTGATGCCTTACTACACGAATAGCACTAATGATAGTTATTTTGAATTGCATACGGAGCACAATGACAAAGGCTATATAATGAATAAAATTCCTTTACTAAATCTATTAAAATCGAACTTGGTGGTTGGCTATCACTTACTGGCTATTCCAAATCAAAACCCATACTCGGAGTATAGCGCGGGTCTGGACAATCTAGGCTTTGGTAAACTTAAAATATTTAGAGTGAATTATGTGCGTTCCTATCAAAACGGTTTCCAAAAAGACGGTGTCGTTTTTGGATTGAAATTCATGAATTAGAACTCATTACAATCCTATTTATTTGAATACAATTACAACTCTAAACACTTAGTAACAACTCTGTAACTGTCCGAAGCACGTTTGATGAAGACGGAAGCTCTCTTGACGGCGACGGAAGACCTTTTGACGGAGGCGGAAGACAATTTGTAAGCGACGGAAGACCTTTTGAAGGAGACGGAAGACCTTTTGAAGGAGACGGAAGATCTTTTGAAGGAGGCGGAAGATCTTTTGAAGGAGGCGGAAGACCTTTTGAAGGAGACGGAAGATCTTTTGAAGGAGACGGAAGATCTTTTGAAGGAGACGGAAGACAATTTGTAAGCGACGGAAGACCTTTTGAAGGCATTCTTTTTTCTTCGGAATCCAGATTTTACTAGGCTTAGTGCAAAAAACAACCAAAGTAACCCAAAAATGCTATTAGCAGTTTGTAATTTTAAATTTCTATATTTGAAATAAAGAACAAAGGGAAACAAACCTTAGTTAATATTGAAAATTTATGAAAATTAAGATTTTAATTATTTCCATTTTTTTGACTATTCCAAATTTATTTTTTGGACAATCAAATTTTTCTGAAAGTCCATTAAACGCTGTATTTGAAACAAATGATGCCAAAAATTTTTGGATTGCTTTTGATAAAATAGACAATTCAAATAAAAATCCCTTCAACGAATATATTGAAAAAGGTTCTGCCGGTCTAAAAGGTTTTATACCAAATAGAATTTTAAATGCCGATTCACTTTTCGTAATGGTAAAAAAGCGAAAACCTGATTATGAAATCACGAGAAATGTTCTTGATGGAATTTCTGCAAAAGAAAAAAGAGTTAAAGCCATTTATAGTGCTTTAAAATACTGGTATCCTGATGCAAATTTTCCACCAGTATATTTTGTTTATGGAAGATTTAACTCAGGGGGAACTTCTTCTGATGATGGAATTATAATAGGAACAGAAAAACTAAATAATCTTGATGGTGTTACGGGTTTAATTGCCCATGAACTCATTCATTATCAACAACACATTGAAGGAAAACAAACACTTTTATGGAGATGTTTACTGGAGGGTGGTGCAGATTTTGTTGGAGAATTTATATCAGGAGAAGCAATAAATCAAGTTTCATATAAATACGGTGAAAAACATTTGAATAAACTATGTGAGGAATTTGTAACGAGATTAAAACAAGATGATAACCAAGATTGGTTATATGGAACTTCTAAAAAAGATGACAGACCAAATGATTTGGGATATTGGATTGGATATAAAATAATGGAAGCATACTTTAACAAACAAGAAGATAAGCACAAAGCAATCTACAATATGCTTAATATAAAAAACCCTTTTATATTTTTAAAAGAAAGTGGATTTTTGGATTTATATATAAAAAGTTATCAAAAATCAAGCAAAGAAACTTTTGATGAATTTTTTAATATTAATTAAATGTGCATAATGAAAAACTCGTTTCTTTAATCACCAAGCTCGTCAAGCACCAAGACATTGATCGTCGGTAACATCAGAACTAAATCGAACTAAACCATGACAATAGCAAGACCTATTTTTAGAATTTTTGATTACCAAAAAGCTATCGAATTTTATATCGATTGGCTGGGATTTAAAATTGATGGCGAGCATACATTCGGCGAAAACTTTCCTCTTTACATAATGATTTCTCTTGGAGATTTAAAAATTCATCTGACAGAACATCATGGTGATTGTTCACCAGGTGCAAGAATCCACATTGAAAATTTCCCTGACTTAGTAAATTTATCACAAACAATTGATCGCAAAGGATTATAAATACAATAAACCCGAAATAGAAAAAGCTTTTTGGGACGAAAAAATTTACTGTATGCAAGTTATCGATCCGTTTGGGAACAGATTAAGTTTTACAGGAGAGTAAGTCACAACCCTTTGATATAAATTATATTCATAAAAAAACCAATACTTAAAAATGTATTGGTTTTTTTTATTCATTAAAACTTTTCTAATTAGGTTCAATATGTATTAAAACATTTCCCAATTCTGGTATTTCCTCTCGCAAAGTATCCTTCAATTTATGAGATAAATCGTGTCCTTCTTTTACGGATATATCACCATTTACTCGAGCATGAAGATCAACATGGTATTTCATTCCTGCCTTACGAATGAGACATTTTTCGGTATCTATAATTCCATCTACTTGATGCGAAACTTGTCTAATTTCTTCAACTAAATCATCATACAAATGTTCGTCCATGATTTCACCAAGGGCCGGTCTAAAAATCAAATAACTATTATAAAGTATAAATAGCGAAGCAAACAAAGCCGCCCAATCATCTGCAGCTTCATATCCATTCCCTAAAAACAATGCAATCGAAATCCCAATAAAAGCAGCAACAGAAGTTAGTGCATCACTCCTATGATGCCAAGCATCTGCCTTAAGAGAAGAACTATTGGTCTCATTAGCTCTTTTCATCACTAATCTAAACGAATATTCTTTCCAAATAATAATAGCACCGAGTATAAAAAGTGTCCATGGTTTTGGTAATTCGTGTGGCGTTCGGATATTCATAATACTTTCATATCCAATAATTGTTGCCGAAGTAATCAAGAAACCAACAACCAAAAAAGTAATTAATGGTTCGGCCCTTCCGTGTCCATAAGGATGATTGTCGTCTGCAGGTCTGCTTGAATATTTTATCCCAAACAATACCAATAATGATGCAAAAATATCTGTAGTAGATTCTATAGCATCGGCAACTAAGGCATAGGAATTTCCAAAAAGACCGGCCAAACCTTTTATAAGCGCCATACAAGTATTCCCAAGTATACTAAAATACGTTGCTTTTATAGCCTTTTCTTCATTAGTCATATTTGGCTTTTTTTAAAACTGAAAAATCGCTTAAATAAATTGTTTTCAAGAGAAAATTAAATTCATTTAAGCGATTTAAAATTGGACTTTTTATTTATTATAAATTCTCTCTAACTATTTTAGCTCCTAGTGCTCTTAGTCTTTCGTCGATACGCTCATACCCACGATCAATTTGATCAATATTATGAATAGTACTAGTTCCTTTAGCAGAAAGTGCTGCAATTAATAATGAGATTCCTGCGCGAATATCTGGTGAAGACATTGTAGTCGCTTTTAGTATTGATTCAAAATTATGCCCCATAACTACTGCTCTGTGCGGATCACATAACATGATTTTTGCGCCCATGTCAATTAGTTTATCAACGAAGAACAAACGGCTTTCGAACATTTTTTGGTGAATCAAAACATCTCCTTTTGCTTGTGTAGCAACCACCAAAACAATGCTCAGTAAATCAGGTGTAAATCCAGGCCATGGTGCATCCGCAATAGTAAGAATCGAACCATCTATATCTGTTTTCACTTCATAACCATCTTTGTGTTCTGGAATATAAATATCATCTCCACGTTTCTCAAGTGTAATTCCTAGTTTTCTAAAAACAGTAGGAATCACTCCTAGGTTTTCCCAACTTACATTTTTAATCGTAATTTCACTTTGTGTCATAGCCGCAAGACCAATCCAAGAACCAATTTCGATCATATCAGGAAGAATTCTGTGAGTACAACCACCTAATTTTTCAACTCCTTCAATAGTCAATAAATTAGAACCAACTCCAGTAATTTTAGCTCCCATAGAGTTCAACATTTTACAAAGTTGTTGCAAGTAAGGCTCACAAGCAGCATTGTAAACAGTTGTTGTTCCTTTTGCTAAAACAGCTGCCATAACGATATTAGCAGTTCCTGTTACAGATGCTTCATCTAATAACATATCTGCACCTGTAAGTCCGTCAGGAGCTTCTACTCCATAAAAATGGTCTTCTCTATTATATCTGAATTTTGCTCCAAGATTAATGAATCCTTCAAAGTGAGTATCTAATCTTCTACGTCCAATTTTATCTCCTCCTGGTTTTGGAATATATCCTTTACCGAAACGAGCCAAAAGCGGCCCAACAATCATAATAGAACCACGAAGTGAACCTCCTTCTTTCTTGAAAGCTTCTGTTTCTAGGTATCCAACGTTTACCTCATCACTTTGAAAAGTATAAGAACCATGTCCTAATTTTTCAATTTTAACTCCCATATTTCCCAAAAGCTTTATCAATTTATTGATATCGATAATATCTGGGATATTGTTGATTGTTATTTTTTCAGGAGTTAAAAGTACAGCACATAAAATTTGCAATGCTTCATTTTTTGCACCTTGTGGTATTACTTCTCCTTTTAAACGTGTTCCTCCTTCAATTTTGAAAACTTCCATGCTTTTGTTTTGAGTTTCTGAGTCTCTGAGTTTCTGAGTTTCTGAGTTTTTAAGATTTCTATGAACAATTCTGTCCAATATCTTAGAAACTTAGCTAACATAGTAACTTAGCCTCTTTTTTAATTAATTATTTCTTTTGAAACGGTTTTGGCTTTCCGTTTTTGTTATTATTATTCTTATTACTTTGAATTTTAGGTTGCCCTGCAGGACCAATTTTATTAGAAATCCTTTTATTCGTTCTTAGTAAATCAGTAGTATTTAATAATTCTTCTGTGCTTTGTATTAGATTCAACTTTCCATCGGACAGTTCAAAAAGGTGCTCGAAAATGACATCATCTTTTACGGTATCTTTATTCCAGCTCAAATAGGATTTCTTCATGTGATTGGCAATGACTTTTACCAATGCACTTTTCATCTCACCTTCCTCCCATTTGTTGGCCACATCTATCATGTATTTGATATTGTTTCCATAATACCTGTATTTTGGAAAGTTTTGTGGGTATTTTAAAACATCTGGTTTGAGTTGTAGTACTTCTCTAGATGGTATTGGATAAGGAGAATCGGCTTTTAATTTAAAATCAGACATGATAAAAAGCTGATCCCAAAGTTTGTGTTGAAAATCGGGTACGTCACGCAAATGAGGATTCAAACTTCCCATTACCTGAATGATGTATTTTGCCGCTTTGTTGCGTTTTTCATCATCTTCAATACTAGTAGCTTGCTCAATCAATTTTTGTAAATGACGACCATACTCAGGAATGATTAAATGTTCTCTTTCAGAATTATATTCTAAATTGAAAACTACATCATTCGCATTTTCTTTTATATATTTTTCGATCATAATTATAAGGAAACTATACCTTCTATTGTGGATAATTCTTGGTACTTATCTATTATTTCTTGTGAATCTTTGACCGTTACATCTACCGAAACACTGGTAAATTTTCCGGTTTTGGATTTTGTTGTTTTGATTACATCTCCCATACAGTTGAAGGCATTTTCCACTTTTAGGATATTTTCTTCGTTTGTTGGCACTATAAATTTAAACAAATATGGAGCAGGCCAGGAATTACTATTATCTAATTCGGCTTTAAGTCTTTCATAAAACTCTGCTGTCTTTTTTTCGTTGTCGTCGCTCATTCCTAAATAAAAATAAAGGCAAATATACGTTTTAGATTTTAGATTTTGAATTTTATGATTAAAGAATCATAGAGCTTATATTTTTTGTACCATGTTTCCAAAAAAAAATACCATAACTCCTCCCTAGCACTAATAGCAGCGGCATCCTTTTTATAGCGATTTTTTTTCGGGAGAAAAAGATATAACGGACAGCAGGAACCCATTCTTTCCGATAAAACCTAATCTTTCGCTCCTTAATTATTTGCTTTTAATTAGTACTAAATAAAGGTTTCAAATACCAATAAGTTTGAGTATTTTTGCCGTTTAATTAGAAAACGTGCAGAAAGAAATTATTGTTATCATTGGCGGTCCTGGTACGGGAAAAAGTTCTATTATTGAAGGTTTGGTAGCCAAGGGTTATTGCTGTTATCCTGAAATTTCGCGTGAAGTTACACTCGAAGCTCAAAAACGAGGTATTGAACAATTGTTTCTGGAAGATCCTTTATTGTTTAGCCAAATGTTGCTTGATGGTAGAATTAAGCAATTTAACAATGCCCAAAATGAACCTCATCAATGGGTATTTATTGACCGCGGAATCCCCGATGTCGTTGCTTACTTAGATTATATTGGTGATGATTATCCAAATCATTTTGTTGATGCTTGCAACGAAAATGTATATACTAAAATCTTTATACTTCCGCCTTGGGAAGAGATTTACGAAAGCGATAGTGAACGTTATGAAAACTTTGAGCAGGCAAAAACAATACAAGAACACCTTAAGAAAACCTATGTTAATTACGGTTACGACTTAATTGAGGTACCAAAAGATAGCATTGATAACAGAATTCTTTTTATATTAGATAAAATTTAGCAATTATTGAAATTCAATATTGTAAATTAGTACAAATCTAAACAGAAAATAATGCCAACAGCATTAGAGATTCTTCAAAAATATTGGCAACATGATACCTTCAGGTCATTACAAAACGAAATTATTGATTCGGTTTTGAAAGGTCATGATACTTTTGCATTGATGCCAACGGGTGGTGGAAAATCAATTTGTTTTCAGGTACCTGCTCTTATGACTGAAGGAATTTGTTTAGTTATTTCTCCTTTGGTTGCACTTATGAAAGACCAAGTAGCTAATTTGCAAAACCGAGGAATAAAAGCCATTGCTCTGACTGGAGGAATAAAACAAGATGAAATTATTGATTTACTTGACAATTGTCAATTTGGAAATTATAAGTTCCTGTATGTTTCTCCCGAGCGTTTGCAATCGGATTGGATTCTGGACCGAATAAAAAATCTCCCAATAAACCTTATAACTATTGATGAAGCACATTGTGTTTCGCAATGGGGACATGATTTTCGTCCTGCTTATTTGAAAATTTCGGAATTAAAAAAACATTTTCCAAAAATTCCTTTTTTGGCTTTAACGGCAACTGCAACTCCTAGAGTTAAAGAAGACATTATTACTGAATTAGGAATGCATAGTCCCGCTCAATTTGAAAAGTCTTTTGCCAGAAAGAATATTGCTTATATGGTTTTTGAAGTAGAAGATAAACTTTTTCGAATTGAACAGATTCTTAAAAAAAATCCTCAGCCTTCTATTATTTATGTTCGAAATCGTAAATCTTGTTTAGAGATTTCTTCACAATTACAAACCTTAGGGTTTAAAGCCACATATTATCACGGCGGTCTTACTTCTAGAGAGAAAGACAAAAACATGCAACTCTGGATGGAGGAAAAAGCGCAGGTAATTGTCGCTACAAATGCTTTTGGAATGGGAATTGACAAGTCCAACGTTAAAACAGTTATTCATATTCAGCTACCCGAAAATATTGAAAACTATTATCAGGAAGCAGGGCGCTCTGGCAGGAATGGAGAGAAAGCATTTGCCGTTTTACTGACCAGCCCATCTGACACTATTCAGGCTGAGAGTCAATTTATAAACATTTTGCCAGACAAAACGTTTTTGACTACGATGTATATTAAACTTTGTAATTATTTTCAAATAGCATACGGAGAGGGAATAAACGAAGAATTCATGTTTAATTTGAATAATTTTTGTCATAAATACGACTTTCCAACTCTAAAGACCTTTAACGCTATGCGATTTTTGGACGGACAGGGAATTATAACTTTATCCCAAGAGTTTTCAGAAAAAATCACTTTACAATTCATAATTCCATCCAAAGAAGTTATTCGATATACTAGTTTGAATCCAAATGATGAGGAAATCATTTTGACTATCCTAAGAACATATCCTGGCGTTTACGAAATGCAAACTGCTTTTAACTTATCGTTGATTGCCAAAAAATCAAACCATTCGGAAGCAGAAATACTAGCAGTATTACATAAACTAAAAGACAAAGAAATTATAGAATACCACTCGAAAAATAATGATGCCGTTTTAATTTTCAACGAAATTCGGGAAGATGAAAGAACCATTAATAAGGTTTCGAAACATTTGGTTCGACAAAATGAACTCAAAAAAGAACAACTCCAATCAGTTTTAAATTATATAAAAGAAAAAGATGTTTGCAAGAGTAAAACTATTTTGAACTACTTTGGAGAAAAATCAACAACTAATTGTGGTATTTGCTCTTATTGCATCACACTAACAAAACCCAAAAAAGACTTTAATGCTCTTTCGAAAAAAATTATAGACTTATTAAAAATTGAAGGTCTAAGTTCAAGAGAAATTCAAAATAAGACTAAAAATACTGCAGACGATGTTATCTTTGTACTGCAACAATTATTAGAAGATGATTTTTTAATAATTCAGAAAAACAACAAATACATTTTAAAAACCTAATGAAAAAATTAAGAATTATATTTATGGGAACTCCAGAATTTGCTGTTGGAATTCTAGATACCATAATCAAAAACAATTATGAAGTAGTTGGTGTAATCACTGCCGCAGACAAACCCGCAGGACGAGGACAAAAAATAAAATATTCGGCAGTAAAAGAATATGCATTAGAAAATAATTTACACTTATTACAACCTACAAATTTAAAAGACGAAGCTTTTCTTGAAGAATTAAAATCATTACAAGCCAATTTACAAATCGTCGTTGCTTTTAGAATGTTGCCAAAAGTGGTCTGGGAAATGCCTGCTTTAGGAACATTTAATTTACATGCCTCCTTATTGCCTAATTACAGAGGAGCAGCGCCAATTAATTGGGCAATTATTAATGGAGAAACCAAAACTGGAGTTACTACTTTTTTCATTGATGACAAAATAGATACTGGCGCAATGATATTAAGCAGTGAAATAGCAATCGATAATACCGAAAATGCTGGACAACTTCACGACCGTTTGATGGTTTTGGGATGTACTACTGTTATTGATACTTTGAAATTGATTGAAAGCGGAAATGTAACCACTACCATTCAGAATGATAATTCAGATATTAAAACAGCTTACAAATTAAATAAAGAAAATTGTAAAATTGACTGGTCAAAATCTACTACAAACATCCATAACCTCATCAGAGGACTAAGTCCTTACCCAGCTGCTTGGTGTTATTTTACAGACAAAGACGAAGAATGGAATGTGAAAATTTATGAAGCTAAGACCATTTTTGAAGAACATAATGGAACGATTGGATCTTTAATCTGCACTAAAAAAGAAATGAAAATTGCCACGAAAGAAGGTTATATTCAAATATTAAGCCTACAATTTCCTGGAAAAAAGAAAATGACTACAGCAGAATTATTAAATGGAATTACTTTTTCAGAAAACGCAAGAGTTTCCTAACACCAATAAAAACAGGACTTAACCCTTATTTTTTCAGAATTTTAGCCTACTTTATGAACAAAAAAAGCAAGTTATTAACAAAATAGGTTGATTTTGTACAAAACACTTGCACACTCCGTATTTCCTGCTAATTTTGTTCTATTAACAATTATTTTAACCAACAATTAACATCCATTATTATGAACAAATCAGAATTAATTGACGCTATCGCTGCTGATGCAGGAATTACTAAAGCTGCTGCAAAATTAGCACTTGAATCATTTTTAGGAAATGTAGGTGGTACTTTGAAAAAAGGTGGTAAAGTATCTTTAGTAGGATTTGGATCTTGGTCTGTATCTTCAAGAGCTGCAAGAGACGGAAGAAATCCTCAAACTGGAAAAACTATTCAAATCGCTGCAAAGAATGTTGTAAAATTCAAAGCTGGAGCGGATTTAGAAGGAGCTGTAAACTAATTTATAGTTTATCTTATATAATTAAACCTTCCGATTGGAAGGTTTTTTTATGCTTTTAAACGAATAAGGCTCAAAAAATTTGGTTCCTTTATGTAATTTTTCTTAAATTTAATTAAAAATATAGCCTTATGATTTCAGAAAAATTAAAAAAAGGGTATTTACTTATTGCTGAACCATCAATAATAGGAGATTTGTCATTTAATAGATCTGTAATATTACTAGCGGATCACAATCAAGATGGCTCAGTAGGCTTTATTATGAATAAACCACTGAAATATACAATCAATGATTTGATTCCTGAAATAAATGCCAATTTCAAAATTTTTAACGGTGGCCCAGTAGAACAAGACAATTTATACTTCATCCACAATATTCCAGACTTAATACCTAATAGTATTGAGATTTCCAATGGAATTTATTGGGGAGGAGATTTTGATTCTACGAAAGATCTCATCAATAGCGGTAAAATCAAAAAAGAAAACATTCGTTTCTTTTTGGGCTATACAGGATGGGAAGTAGACCAACTTGAAAATGAAATGAAAGCCAATTCTTGGATTATTACCAAAAATAATTACGAGAACAAAATAATTGGAAAATCAACTGTCCACTTCTGGAAAGAACAAATCATGGAATTGGGTGGCGAATATCTCATTTGGTCCAATGCCCCTGAAAACCCATATTTAAACTAAGCCTAAAGTTTCATTTAGTTTTGCTACTAAAGTCTTTGAAATCTCTATTGAGAATTCTTTTTTTCTGTATTTAGTAATTGGCTGTATGCCTTTAATAACATTAGTTACAAACAATTCATTTGCTTTTTGAAGATCAAATGGAGAAATTATTTCTTCTACTACTTCAATACTTTCTATTTTTTTTGCTAATTCTAAAACTTGCTTTCTCATAACTCCATTTAAACAACCTTCTGATACTGGAGGAGTAACCAATTTATTACCATTAAGCATGAAAATATTACCTTGTAATGCTTCAACAACATTTTTACTATCATTTAACAGAATGCAATTATCTAATCCATTTTCATGTGCGTAAATACTTCCTGTCACATTTATCAAACGATTCGTTGTTTTAATAGAAGACAATAATTGTTTGGTTACATAAAAATCTTTATACAAATCAACCTCATACTGTTGCTCACTAAATGAATATTCCTTATTTTCAAGTGGAGTCGCTTTTATCAAAAACGATACAGTATTATTTTGTGGTAAATAATAGCCTCCATCGTTTCTATAAACTGTAATTCTTGCCCTTGAAGAAGATGCAATTTCATCGTTTTTAACTAACGAAAGTATTTGCTCTTCTAAATATTCCATGGTAAAGTTCATTGGAATTTCCATTCGTACTACTCGCATAGAAGACATTAGGCGGAAGTAATGATCTTCTAGAAACAAGATTTTTTCATTCACTATTTTTACCGTTTCAAAAACTGCATCACCGTATAAAAACCCTCTATTTTGCACTAAAACACTTGCATCCTCAGATACAATCGTACCATTAAAATTTATCATAAAAAAAGCCTGAAATTAATTCAGGCAAATATAAGTTATAATATACAATTCTACTATACCGAACCTATAACATGTTTTAGATCTGAAATTTGGTTTTCCCATAATTGAGTAGCCTCTTCAACTTCTTCTTTACTAGCAAAATCAACTACCATCAGAGAGACATCTTTGGTTAATTCATCTACTAAAATATTCAATTCAAAGAAATATTCTGTATCCTTATTGTTTTCATCTACCCATTTGAACTTTACTTTTTCTCCAGACTTTTTTGATGCTAGTCTAGCTTTTTCTTGGGAATCATTCCAAATAAAAGTAAAAAACTCACCTCGAGAATTTACATTATCTGCAAACCACTCAGATAGGCCTGATGGTGTCGAAATATATTGATACAACAATTGGGGAGAAGAATTTATGGGGAATTCGATTTCGTAACGCACTTTTAAATTCATGAATACATTTTTTTCGTTTGCGAAATATATAGATTATTACTCCAAAAAAAAAACCTTTTCAAAAAAAAATTTTTTTGTTCTTTTTTGCTTGCAAACTCTAATTATTGTTTTATATTTGCACCCGCATTCAGGGATAGAAATTATCCCAAATATGGCGAGGTAGCTCAGTCGGTTAGAGCGCAGGATTCATAACCCTGAGGTCACGGGTTCAACTCCCGTCTTCGCTACGAAAACAAACCCTTAAACATCAATTGTTTAAGGGTTTTTTATTGGAATTAAATTAAAAATAATTACTAATATTATTTCTAGAATGAGGTACTTGAGTTTAAACAACTTGAATTAATTATTGAAATTCTATGATTCCTAAATAGAAAGAACTATTTTAAACAAAAGAGACTGTCCTTAATGGACAGCCTCCTAAATATTGTTTTCATACAAAAACAATACCAATTCAAAATAAAGAAAACCTAGTAAAACATAAATAACCAAACTCAAACTTAAACTATTACAACTTTACTTTTTGAATTTAAATCTTATCCTTGAACTAATTTTTTCAAGCTATTATATACCGCTAACTCAACGTCAGCATGTTCTTTCGAATTACATTTTTCGAGTAATTCATTTAATACAGAAATATCTATATTTTGTTTTTTATCAATTTTGAGCAAAAGTTGCTCTGAAATGTCTTTCAAACTTTTAGACAATGGTAAAAGTGGTTGAATAAGTGGTGCATTATCACTCAAAGTATTTAAATCGAAATCCATTTTTATCCATTTATTTAAATAGCTAACAACTATTACTTGATTTTCAATTGTTTTATTATTTGAAAAATTTACAACAGCTTCACCGAATAAAATAGCATCAGAAGCGTCAGGAGTACAAACATCTGCGAATAATGTCAATGGAGAATACATTTTATATTCAGTTCCTCCTTTATTTCTTGTGTATCCTTTTAACGGTTCACAAACATTAGACAAATCTAACAAAGCCTCACTTTTTTGATTGTTACTTATATTTCTCAACAATCCCTCTTTACTTTTTAGATGAGTTAACCCTAATTCTTCTAATCTAAAAGAAACTGTTTTCAATCTTTTGCGCAAACTACTTATATCGGTAACATTTTCATTAGACCATAAACGTTCAGCAATAGCAGCTGTTCTTGGCCAAATTCTAGAATCTATGGTTTTTGCTGATGCTAATTCTGTCCACATAGTTGCTTCACCTCCTAATATTCTTGCCTTTTCTTTGTCACTCAACACTACACCCTTAGGCATTGGATCTACACTGTAATGATTTTCAACGCTATAAACTAAATCAATATAATAGCCATTTGACAAAACAGTTTTATACCCACCTTTTACAGCATTGGCTAAAGAATTCTGACCTCCAATATCTTCATTAGGTCTCCAAGAATGAATTACAGCATCTTTGGTCATGTTTTTAGTCATAATTTCTTCCCATCCCATTAATTCTTTATTGTGCTTTTTAAGCATCGGAACCAACTGCATAGTGAAATAGGTTTGCAATTCGTGGTTGGTAGCCAAATTATGTTTCTTTTTGAATTCCTGTATTTTAGGATTTGAGTCCCAATCTTTCCCTTCGTTTTCATCACCCCCGATATGAAAAAATTTTCCAAGAAAAAGCGGGCAAACTTCATCAAAAATAGAACTTAACAGTTCATATGTTTTTGGGTTTGAAGGATCCAGTGTAGGCGTGAAAATCCCTGCGTTTCTCTCTACACTATAGGTCTGAATTTGTTTTAATTGTTGCCCT
Organism: Flavobacterium sp. 5; assembly: GCF_002813295.1. NCBI lineage: Bacteria > Pseudomonadati > Bacteroidota > Flavobacteriia > Flavobacteriales > Flavobacteriaceae > Flavobacterium > Flavobacterium sp. 5. The sequence goes on along the minus strand of NZ_PHUE01000001.1, from coordinate 3,257,540 downwards.
TTTTCTCCAGAACCAACATTCACATTCACGGCTTTACTACCAATTTCAGGATAAGCCGTCAAAATAGCTGATGCATGACCCGGAACATCAATCTCAGGAACTATCTGGATTCCTCTGTCAGCGGCATATTTTACAACGTTTTTGATTTCTTCTTGAGTATAGTAATTTCCATCCGATGCCAATTCAATTAACTTCGGGTGTTTTTTCATTTCAATTCTCCAACCTTGATCATCTACCAAATGCCAGTGAAAAACATTCATTTTTACAGCTGCCATTCCATCCAAATTCCGTTTTATGACATCAATAGGCATAAACTGTCTAGAACCATCAATCATTAAACCTCTCCAAGTAAATCTTGGAAAATCTGAGATTTTAGAAACTGGGAAATAAAAAGAATTACTATTATTTTGCAAAAGTTGCAATAAAGTTTCTAATCCATGTAGAGCTCCAATATCAGTTGTCGCGTTTATTGTAATTTTGTTTGATGTTACATCCAACAAATAACTTTCATCATCATATAGTTCAATTTTTCCACTTCTAACACAATTTATTTGCAATTGCGCTTCTGGAACTTCATTTAAACCTGTTATAAATCCTTGATCAAAAAACATTCCTGTTCTTCCATCCAATCGGCGCAAAAAATTAGTAGCTCCTACAAATATTCTAGCGTTTGGAGCACCAGTAATATTTACTTTAAAATTTTTTGTCAACATGAATGAGCCTTCGCTAAGTTCAATATTTTGTGGCCAAGGCATCAAATTTAATTGCTCTTCTTTTACTTGAGAGAAAACGGTTAAGCTAATTAGTAATAATAACACTGTAATTTTTTGTTTCATGTATAGGTATTTTTTACTTTTTATTGGCCACATATAATTAAATTCGACCTTTTTATATTTTTTAAAGTAGTTAAATTTCGTTTCAAATAAATTCAATTAATAGTCAAAACGCTTAAAAGCCTCTATAGCTTCGTATTCAGCAAGACCTAATTGATCATATAATTTGGCCGTATTTTTATTTCGATCTTCGGCTCTAACCCAGAATTCTCTTGAGTCATTTCCTTGGAACATAACTCTATCTTTTTGAGACTGATGGTATAAAATGGCATACCTTTTCAATAAAACTTCATCTGGACTCAATGGAACTGCCATATCAATTTCATGAATGTCCCATTCGTGCCATGCACCTCTGTACAACCACAGCCAACAATCATTCATGAATGGTTTTGATTTTAATGCTTTCATAGCTGCAAAAATGGCATTCAAACAAACTTCATGAGTACCATGAGGATCGGCAAGATCTCCAGCTGCAAATACCTGATGTGGTTTAATTTTCTCAATAATATTTTTTACAATAGCAATATCTTCTGAACCTAATGGCTTTTTTTGAACCATTCCTGTTTCATAAAAAGGTAAATCTAAAAAGTGTGTATTTTCATCTTTTAGCCCAATATATCTAGTAGCAGCATATGATTCACGTCTTCTGATCAATCCTTTTAATTTACGGACTTCCATAGAGTCACTTTGTCCAATTGGCTTCGACTTAATAGCATCAATTACGGATTGAAAATTAATTTCTGACTTATCTCCATCAGTAAAATCATTACATACTTCAGCAAATTTTAAAGCCTCATCATCTGTAACTGCAATGTTACCAGAAGTTTGATATACAACATGTACATCATGACCTTGCTTAATTAATTTGGCAAAAGTCCCTCCCATAGAAATCACATCATCGTCTGGATGCGGACTAAAAAGAATCACTCTTTTCTTTGCAGGATTTGTTCTTTCAGGTCTATGAGAATCATCTGTATTTGGTTTACCGCCTGGCCATCCTGTAATAGTATGTTGCAATACATTGAACATATTAATATTCAAATCATAAGAAGAACTTCCAGAAGCCAATAAATCAGACATTCCGTTGTTATTGTAATCTCTATCTGTCAATTTTAAAATCGATTGATTTGTATATTGACAAAGCCAAACAATAGCTTTGCTTTTTAATTCTGGTGTCCAAATACACTCTCCTACCAGCCAAGGTGTTTCTAAACGAGTTAATTCTGATGCAGCACCTTCGTCTAAAATAAAAGTCGCGTTATTATGATTTTGTAAAAAAGTTGCAGGAACTTCAGAGCTAATATCACCTTGAATAGTTCGTTTGATGACAGAAGCTTTGTTTTGCCCCCAAGCCATCAAAACAATTCTTTTAGATCTAAGAATTGTTGAAACCCCCATTGTGATTGCTTTTTTAGGGACATTTCCTATTCCGTTAAAATCACCAGATGCATCAACTTTAGTAATATGATCTAATGTAATAATTCTAGTTCCTGAGTTGATATGTGATCCTGGCTCATTAAAACCTACGTGTCCTGTTCGACCAATTCCCAATAATTGAAAATCAAGACCTCCAGCATTTTTAATATTCATTTCATAATCCACACAAAACTGATTCATCTCCTCTAGTTCAATAGTTCCATCAGGAATATTTACGTTTTCAGGTCTAATATCAACGTGGTTAAAAAGATGTTGGTGCATGAAATAATGATAACTTTGATTACTTTCCTTTGGCATAGGATAGTATTCATCTAAATTGAAAGTAATAACATTGTCAAAACTCAATCCTTCTTCTTTGTGCATACGAACTAATTCTTGATACACTTTTATAGGCGAAGATCCAGTGACCAAACCTAACACACATTTTTTATTCTTTTCTTGTTTAGAACGAATTAAATCCGCAATCTCTTGAGCAACGATTATTGAAGCGTGCGAAGCGTTTTTAAAAATTACGTTGTGAATTTTCTCAAAACGGGTATCTTCAAACTGCCCAGCTTTCTTAAAGCTTATATCATTACCTAAGTTTGATGTTATTCTCATGTTGTTTGTAATTATATCTATTTTAGTATTGATTAGTAATTATTTTAAAATTAGAGATTCATACTTATGACCTCGTAAAATGTTTTTTTTGAAACAAAACGGATTGAGTTCTGTTTATATATAAATTTTATTTTGAAAAAAAGCAATAGTAATAAACTCTTAAAGCAAAGTAGAAATGCTTTAAAAATCAGAGCAACTGGTTTAATAATCTTTAAATAAAGGGATCTTGCGGTATCATTTTTTATTTCCAAAAAATGGTAAGACTCTTTATTCTAGAAAAATTTAATTTCGCAATTAATATTATTTTGCATTTTTAATTACCACACATTCCTGTAGTTTTGAATTTTAGAGCGGTATATTTTTTATGAATTACATCTAGTAGAGAATATTGATCAAATGAATCTTGACCAAGTTCCCAAATCATAATACCTCCAGTATATTCTGATGCATAAACTACTTTTTGTTCTATTGTAGGTCTTCCATTGTAAAAAATATTACCAATTTGATCTAGATCTGCAAATGGAGTTCCTGCAGCTATAACTTGGGCATAAGTTATACTTGTAACAGGTTTAAACGTAAAATTATAACCGTAAAAAGGTACACCTAGATTAAGTTTATCACTAGAAACATGTTGAAGTTTATTCCAAAATTCAATACCTATTTTAGAATTTTCATAGGAACTGTGCTGTCCTGGATTATCTGGCGTCCACGGACCAGTACTGTCATATGACATTATGTTTAAAAAATCGAATGAATTTAATGCCTCTTGAGTTATGTTTTCGAAACGGGAATTATTAGGCAAAGCTGCCGTCATTAATTTATTATGTTCTGTTAATACTTTTCTTAATTCTAAAACAAAACCACTATATCCGTAGGTTACTGCCTCCCATTCGAGATCGACATCTACTCCATCTAAATGATGTTTATCTACAAAAGCCATAATATTTTGAATAAATGCAGGTCTATTATTTGGTTTGTCTATAAGAAAAGTCCAATTAGCAGCTTGTTCTGCAGTCAAAACTCCACCAGCAATAGAAATGCTAATTTTAATATTTGGGTTTACCGCTTTTACATACGCAATTACAGCATCAATATCTCCATTAAAAGTTAAATTTCCTTGTAGATCAGGATTGGCAAATGATATATTAAGATGCGTAAGTTTGCAAAACTGAATAACGTTTATTTTACTAAAACTATCCGATGATAAATATCCAACGACTCTTGCCGATTTGTTTGGTTTTTCGATATCAGTCTCATCTTGAGAAGAACAACCATAGACTGAAAAAAGTGTACTTAGAAAAAAAAGGATGCCTAATAAGGCTTTATTTTTTATCATAATTTTTAATTTAAACTATTGTTTTTAATTTTTTTAATTAGAATGAAAATAATACCCTATTAGGCATAACTTTACTTTTGATGTTTTTTTAGTTTACATCCCACCAAACTTTACCACTCCAATCATTCTTTCCTCCCATTCTTGATAAAGCATCTAAATAATTTGCTTCATTTTTCTGAAGTTCATCACCTGGATAATAGAAACGTGTTGGTGTAACACCACCAGTTTCAGAATCTGAATTTGTTATTGGTATTAAATGTGGATATCCTGTTCTTCTCCAGTTCGAATACGCTTCGATACTATTAAACAAATAAGTAATCCAGAGCTGCATACCAATTTGTGCCATTTCTTGACCAGCCACTAATGGATGCGCATCCACATAAGTATCTATAGTAGTTAAACTAGTTGCTGGTGCACCGTAAATTTCTAATTGTTTTATTCCTGCTGCAACACCTTTTTTATAATAATCAGCAGCCGAACCAGGTACCCATCCTCTATATGCAGCTTCCGCCAACAATAATTGCGTTTCAGAATATCCAACATGTAAAAATGGCGTTGTATTTAATTTTAGATAGGGTTGAATCCCAGAAAGAGCGCTAGATCCTCCTTGAGCATCCCATCGAAAAGTTCCTGGTACGCAACCAGCATATACAACTTCTCCCGGAGCCAAAGGCCCTCCCCAAGTAAGACTACTTGTTGATTTAGGAGTTGCAATCATTGTTAATCTAGGATCCCCATTGTCTCTTAAAAAGTCAATCAACAAACTACTAAAATGATCTCCATGTTCATCACCAACAAATGCCTGAGACAATCCATTTCCTCTAAAATCAGAAAGAGTTCCATTAAAACTAACATCTAAATGATGCATAATACAGTTATCATCATTACTTTCAAAAACACCATTTTGTACAGCTGCTTTAACTTGTTTTTCAGCTTCAGCAGGTTTTACTTCCGAAATTCTCATTCCAAGACGTAAACGCATTGTATTGGCAAGTTTTTTCCATTTGGTAATATCTCCATTATAAAATAAATCTCCATTTACTTTTCCTCCAGATGCATTTAATTGAGCAGATGCTTCTTCTAATTCATTAAAAAATGAACTGTATATATCTTCTTGCTTGTCATATTTAGGTGTTACTATTCCTTTAGAAAATCCTAAACCAGCTTCTGAATAAGGTACATCTCCGTATAAATCTGTCAATCGTTGTGCAATCATTACTTTCATAATTTTCCCGACTGCATTCATATTTGAATTCGCAGGATCACCACTTGTTTTATCGATTATATCTACTACATTTTTCAATTCGTTAGAATATACGCTTGCCCATAACGCTCTATTATAATCCTCAACTTTCTTGAATTTATTACCATATTCTGTAACTGCCCAAGAACCAGCATAATGTTGCACAAAACCTCCCGAATAAATCAAGTTAGCTCTCCATTGGTAATAACTATCACCAGACAAACTTAACTCGATAAAAGTGAGCTGACCAGCTGGATTGGCTGACAACGATACTGGGTCTTTTTCTAGTTCATCAAAGTTTTCGGTACAGCTAACTGCAGTAAATAACACAAGTATAGCTATTATTATTAGTTGTTTAAATTTCATAATTAATTTTTTTAAAATGTAACTTTAATATTAAAACCATACGATTTTTTTGATGGTAATGCCCCATATTCAAATCCTTGACCATTCCCAGCACTATACATCGACTCAGGATCAACATTTGGTAAATCTTTATTAAATGTTAATAAATTTCTTGCAAAAGTAGAAATGTAAATTGAACTAATTTTTGTATCTCCAAAAACACTTCTAGGTATTGTATAACCTAAGCTTACTTCTCTCAGTTTTATATAAGACGCATCATAAATAAATGGTGCTGGAGTATTACTAAAAACATTATTCCAATAATCCTGTGGATTTACTGGTGTCGTATTTTTTGTGTACACTGGATTAGCTTCAGTACCAGTATTAATAACTCCGTTAGCTACATAACCCGCTGTAGGAATCCAAGTTGCCTGACTAAAATTAGGGTCATTTGCAACTGCTGTAGCTCTTGCTGCATTATAAGCATCTCTACCCTCTGTTGTAACATCTAAAAGCCCTTTTACAGCTGCAACCGAGTTTGTCATAGAATATACATCCATACCAAATTTCATATCTAATAAAAATTGAAGTGTTATTCCTTTGTAACTAAATCTGTTCGTTAAACCCGCAGACCAATCTGGAACACCTTTTCCTAAAGCAACTTTATTGTCTGTATATAATGGTAAACCATTTGCACCAACAATCATTTCACCAGAAGCGGTTTTCTGAAAATCTTTCCCAATAATAGTTCCATATTGACCTCCAACTTTTGCAATAATTGCAGCTCCAGCCCAACGTGCTTCAGAAATTGTATAGGTATCAATAGTTGGATATAGCTCAAGAACAGTATTTTTATTTTTTGAATAGTTCAAATCAATTCCCCATTCAAAATCTTTAGTCTTAATTGGCGTCCCTGATAAAAAGACCTCAATTCCCTCATTACGTAATTTACCTGCATTAACTGAAATATATTCATACCCAGAAGTTGGAGATGATGGCAAATCTAGAGTTTGATCTGAAGTATCTTCACGATATGCAGTGATATCAGCTTTTAATCTATTTTTGAAAAAAGCTAAATCAAGACCAAATTCCAATCCTACTTTTGATTGAAATGTTAAATCTGGGTTTGGTGCAGCAGTGTTCTTAACATTTACAACACTACCTCCATTATAAGAAGGAAGAACAGTATAGTTTAAAGCATTTTTATAAGCACCTGGAGCATTCGAAACTGTTGCCCATGATGACCTAAATTTACCATAAGTAAAGGCATCACTTTTAATATTGAAAGCATCTGTGAATATAAATCCTAAAGAGGCAGCTGGGTAAAAAGCACCACTTGGAGCTGAACTATTAATTACACTGAACCAGTCATTTCTTCCAGTAAATTCAGCATATAAGTAATTTTTGAAATCAAATTTAGCAGAACCATACACCGAGTTAGTTTCTGTTTTTGTTACAGAAGGAGCATTTTCGGTCTGACTAGAGAAGTTACTAATATATTCTATACCTGGTTGAATTATATTAAGTCCAAATCTTGAATCTTCTTCCCTATTGAAATCTCTTCTACTCGCTCCTAATAAGCCTGAGAAGGTCAAATCTTTCGCTAATTTAATATCACTAAAAGTGGCTATAAAATCCGTATTCATCTCAGAAACAGTAATATGATCTAATCCTAAATAACCATTTTCTCTTCCTGGCCATGTGCTTCCACCTACCATAAAATCTTTAGAACTAAAAGCATAAGTATCTAAACCTGTTCTAAAAGATAATCCTATCCATTTTGCTAACTGATAATTAGCACTTACATTTCCGATAAAACGATTTTTTTCAGATGAATTATGATTATCATTAACAGTAAGATAAGGGTTTAATTGATATACATTACTATTCCATTTATAAATAGTACCGTCTTCTTCATTTTTGTAATGTTGCAACCAAGCTTGATCAATATTAGGAGCTAAACCACTTAAAGAGTATCCAATATTATTCGGTGAATCTCCCAATCCTGGTCTGTTTTCAGTAGTCTCCGCAATATAATTTACGTTAGCCGTTAAAGTAAATTTATCAGATTTTAGCGTTGAACTTAAACTCACATCATTTCTTTTTAGCCCCGTATTTGGAATTACATCATTATTTTGCAAATTATTATATCCAAATCGTACAAATGCATTTTCACTTCCTCCTGATAAAGCAATTCCGTTAGTAGTTGTAACTCCAGTTCTAAAAAAGCCCTGAATATTATTATCTACTTTTGCATAAGGTTTTAAAGAACCATCAAAAATTTTAATTTGTTGTCCCACAGATTGAGAAAATTTTGGTCCCCAAGCATTTGTAGTATAAGAATAAACTTCTGTTTCTGATTTTAAAGGATCGGGTAATGTACCATTGGTTCCTGAACCATATTCAGTTTGAAAATCTTTATATTTAGCATTTACCTCGTCAAAACTAACTCCACTGTTAATTTCTACTTGTAATTTTCCTTTACTTCCTTTTTTAGTTGTAATTAAGATTACTCCATTCAAAGCTCTTGAACCATACAATGCAGCAGCAGCAGCCCCTTTTAGAACCGAAAGACTTTCAATATTATTAGGGTTTATACTTGAAATTCCGTCACCGTTATCTCTCCCATCAAACCACTTGCTTTTAGAAGCAGCATCATTTGACAAACCTATATTATCAATTGGAACACCATCTACAATATATAGCGGTTGATTATTCTCGCTAATACTCGAAATACCTCTAATAATAACTCTTGCAGTACCACCTACACCTGTTGCAGGCGTAGAAACATCTACACCAGCTATTTTACCAGAAAGTGCAGTAGCAACATTAGTTGTAATTACTTTATTTAATTGATCTCCTTTAACATCTTGAACTGCATAACCCAATTCTTTTTTCTGCCTTTTAATACCTAATGCAGTTACAATAACTTCATTTAAGTTTTGAGACTCTTCAGCAAGTTTAACATTTAATTCAGACTGATCGGTTACAGTGACTAATTTCGTTTTAATTCCAACTAAGGAAAATATCAAAACATCACCTATAGAAGCTTCAATAGAATACCTTCCGTCGTAATCTGTCTGACTTGCATTTGTCGTCCCTTTAAGAAGAATAGTTACCCCTGGTAATGGCATTCCGCTTTGATCCGTAACTTTACCTTTTACCATAAATTTCTGAATTTGTTCAATGGGAACAACAATAGATTTTACTTCTGGTAACTTTGGAGTTAAAACAATATGATTACCCTCAATTTTAAAATCTGTCCCTGAATCATTAAAAATTGTATTCAGAGCAGTTTCCATGGAATCTCCCTTTAGATTGAGATCAATTTTTCGATTCAAATCTACTGATCTAACATTGTAAACGAATCTATAGTTTGTAGTGTTTTCTAATTTTTCAATGACCTTTGCAACGGCTAAATTATTAGCACTGAAAGAGACCTTTCCTTTTTGAGAATACGTAGCACCTGCATGCATTACAGTCATGGAAGTGAATAAAAATAATGTGGTTAATTTCATCTTTAAATCAAATTTCAAAAAAGGTTTCTTGAACCTACTTGAGTTCAACAGTTTTTTCATACTTTTAAATGTTTTTAATTGTGGTTGGTTAGCAATACTGATCGCATCTATTATGCCGGGAAATGTTAGAGCATTTTCCGGTTTTTTTGTAAATAACGATCCTTTTCTTCTTTAGGATTTGTGTTACATAGGCATTTTCTTTTGATTCTTTTTAGATTATTTAATGATGATTTGGGATCCATTTATTTTATAATCAATAGAGTAACTATCACTAAAATATTTCAAAACCACTTCAAGCGGTTCATTGTCAAATCGAGCATTAAAAATTTCTTTCCCTAATATTTTATTTCTATTGATAAAAGTAACATTGTAATTACGTTCAAGTTTTTTCATGATTTCGTCAAACGAAGCATTTTTAAAAACTAAACTACCAGTTACCCAAGCAGTATAATAATCTGTATTGACACTTTCTGTTGTAATTTTCTGTTGCCCTTTTATGGTTGTACCTTTTAATCCTGGTGTCAAATAAACTTGATTGTCTAACGTCTTTTTATCTTTATAAAGTGAAACTTTACCTTCAACCAAGACTATATCAGTAGAAACATCTTCGGTATATGTACTTACATTGAATTTCGTGCCGAGAACTTCTACATTTACATTTTGAGCATTTACAGTAAAAGGATGCTTTTTGTCTTTTGCAACTTCAAAATAAGCTTCACCAATTAAATCTACATGCCTGTTTTGATCTTTAAGGAATTTAACCGGAAATCTCAAGTACGATCCTGAATTTAGATGTACAATTGTTCCGTCCGATAATTGAACTTCAAACTTTTTCCCGTAAGGAATTCTTAGTGTGTTGTAAACTAATTTTCCCCCTGTGTAAGCATCAGTATAAACCAATCTTCCTTTATTTTGTTTTCCTATTACTTTCCCAAACTTATCTGTCAGATCTCTGCTATCTGAAGGATCAAGTGTTTCCCTAGATTCATTATCCAATTGCAAAACAATTTCATCTACTTTTGGGACAATAACATTTTTATTAGATTTAGATAAATTACCATTGGTATAGAAATAAAAACTTCCTAATGCCATAACTAAAATTGCGGCGTATTTATAGTAAGATGAAAATCTTGTCTTAACAAAAACATTATTTTCTGACTGAATTCTTTCCGATAATAGTTTTCTAACTCCAATTGAATCAAATGTATTCATCGCAGCATCTATTGCAAAATTGGTTTTTACAAAATCCTTAAACATAATTTGATTATCTCGTTCTTCAAGCCATTTAGTCAAAGCCTCAATTTCTTCTTGACTTGCCTGATTTGTGATAAATTTCACAATTAACCGTTCTGACTTTTTCACTGTCATTTTATCTGTTTTTAATACTATTACGAAGCTAAAAAGGAAAACCCTAACAATTTGATAAAGTTTTTTTCATTTTGATGATTTTTTATTGATTTAGAAGTTCTTTCATTCAATAAAAATTTAAGGAGCAATTCTTTTCTTTTGAAGTTGTTTTCAATTTGTAATAAAATTCTAATTTAAACTAAATTAAAAGCAGTTTTTTGGGAAAAAACCCAATGTTTTTACCCTTAAAAATTATAAATTTATATATTTGTTTTCATGAAAACAGATGATTACAATGAAAATGATAAACTAATAGAGTCTCTTAAAAATGGAGATGAAAAGGCCTACACGTACTTAATTGATACCTATCATCATAAACTTTGTGTTTACGCCAATAGCTTGGTTAAAAATATTTATAGCGCAGAAGATATTGTTCAAAATGTTTTTATAAAAGTATGGGAACAGCGTACTAGATTAAAGTCGGATCACGCAATAAAAAGCTTTCTTTATAAATTAGTATATAACGAATTCATTGATTTATATCGAAAAAATCAATCTTTATTCTCACTTGAAAAATCTTATTATGATGCTTTGAACAGTATTGTTCAAGAAGATGACTCTGAATCGTTTCAAAGACTATTAAATGTTGTCAACAACGAAATTCAAAATCTACCAACAAAATGCAAAGAAGTTTTTATTTTAAGCAAAAAAGAAGGTTTAACAAATATTGAAATAGCTGAACACTTAGATGTTTCTATTAAAACGGTAGAAGCACAAATTACAAAAGCTTTCAGTATACTGCGTTTATCACTTGAGGAAAAGATAAAAAGTTTTCTGTTTTTATTATTTGGAAAAAAACAGATATTTCTTTGACAAAACCCCATGTTTCATTGAGATGTCAAAAATGTAATAATTTGCAATTAAAAAAAAATTAGATTCTAGAATATTGTTATTTTTAATGAACTTGTTATTCAATTACTTTACCAATTAGAATTCAAGCACCTAATTGTTTCTTAAGGCATTTTTTTACTTTTCCCTCAGTAATAATCTATTTAAAACAACATTATAAGTTTTTAAGACAAGATCAATCGCTGATTTAAAAACTGGACTACTAAAGAAACCTATTCTGGTCCAAAACTCTATATTCAATCATTGTTAAATTTGATTAGCTGAAATAATCAGCAATTAAAATCTTTATAAATTTTCAATGAACATGAAAAATACAAACGAAATTCCACAATTGTTTTTACGTTTTGCCCTTGGACTAGGTTTTATTCTTCCAGTAATGGATCGAATTGGATGGATCGACAAACCTGGTTCAACCAAAGTAGCCTGGGGAGACTGGACACATTTTATAGACTATACAAATTCTCTAATGCCTTTTTTAGGTAGGTCTGCAGCTAATGTAATGGGGTTTACAGCAAGTTTGGCTGAAGCAACCATAGGAATCTGCTTATTATTAGGATTCAAAATAAAATTAGCTTCACTTGGCGGAGCCCTTATAACATTATCTTTTGCAATATGTATGATGGCAACTCAGGGAATTTATGCCCCTTTTCAATATCCTGTTTTTGTCTTTACTGGAGCATGTCTGGTGCTTTCAAGACTGGATAACTACAAATGGAGTTTCGATAATATTCTAAAATAAAAAATAAAAAGGGAAGCACAGTAGTTGCTTCCCTTTTTATTATCACTACTAAACAATCTGGCTAATATCATTTGTTATTTTTAAGTTTTTTTATAACTACGAAAGTTCTAAAAAATAGTTATCTATTAGAGTTTTGATCTTAGTATTTGATTTTTGTACAGAAATCTCAAAGTATTATGAGCCAAGTGCTTCACCTTCAATCGCCACTTCGTGAATATCGGTTATACCCATAATATTGAATACCGTTTTCAAATAGGGACTTTGGAAATTCATATGCTCATTATATTCTCCTTTTTCATAGCCCACTCCTCCTCTTGATAGCAGTAAAAACAATGTTTTATTTTTTAATTGCCCAATATATGGATTCAAATTGTCATTTGGATTTAGTACCCATGTTTTGTTTACCCTTACAATTTGGTCAATATAATAGAAGTATTTAGTACATGCTGCTTCCAAGATTCAATAAATACATCCGTTAGTCTTCTACTATGAGATCTGCTCTCGCGAGGGCTCGAGTTTAATATTAATTTTTTTTTCATTTTTTGATTTATGACAAAACAACAAATAGATTATATTTTAAGGGTTTTTACAAAATGATGACATCCTAAGATATAACCTTTAGTTAGATAAAGTTTATGTGCTGTATGCAAAGTAAATCCGCTGTCAAGATGAACTGATTTAATGTCATTTTCTTTTGCTACTTGATCCACATAATCCAAGAGTTCAGCGGCATATCCACGTCCACGATATTCTGATAATGTAAAAAGATCATCTATATAAATGATTTTACCAGTTCTTAGCATATCCATAACTCTAAATCCCACAAAAGCTGCAGCTTTTTTTCCGTCGTCAGTTGGTATACATGCTAATTGAAATTTTTCATTTTTAATCATTTCACTAACTTGTTCAACGAGATAATTGGAATCAACGTTAGTTCTAAATTGCAAAATAACTTCTCTAGCAAATTCTATATCACCCGAAGTTTTCAAATTTAATATGTCCATATTAATAATTTTAATTGTTCATGGTCAAAATTAGAAGACAATTAAGCGTGCTTAAGGTACCAGATCAAATTAAAAAGATAGTCCAACAAGTTATAGAAAGCATATTATATTTTAAACTAAATAGTTTCTATTGTTTTTTTAAAATATGAACAGCATCTGCTAATTGATGTTCATCTAATGATGCAAATCCGAATCTAAAAGCATTAAAATGTGCATCTTTTCCAACACAGTAAGAACTTCCTGTCATGGTAAGCCCCTTGAGATTCGCTTTTTTGATAACTTGCAATAAATTATATTCGGGCTTAAGCTTTAGCCAGAGTGCCATTCCACCAGTTGGTTTTGTAAAAGTAATTTTATCTCCCAATTCATCAATTATCAAATCTGAGAGGACATCACATCTTTGTGAGTACAACTTGTTGGTTTTTTGGATATGTCGGGCTAGATCACCATTATTTATAAGTCCAGCAACAGTCTCTTCCATTATGAAATCTCCCTTTAAATCAATGAGTGTTCGAAGTGTAGTAGCGGCTTTTAAAAATTCTTCCGTCGCAATTATATAACCAAGTCTGAAAGGAGCCCCCAAAACCTTTGTAAGCGACCCTATATAAATAATATTCCCACCGTGATCACCAGTAGCTAGTGGTAGGTATGGATCATATTTAAACTGAAAGTCATAATCATAATCATCTTCAATAACTGCAAAATTATGGGTGTTAATAATTTGCATTAAATGCTGACGTCTTTCAACACTCATCGTTACAGTTGTCGGATGATGATGATGAGGAATAATGTATAATAATTTTATGCTGTCTTTTTTGAGAATTTTTTCCAATTCTTCTGTACACATACCATCTGCATCCATGGGTATACGAATAAGTTCGGCACCAAGTTTTTTAAAAAGTGCTTCGGCTATAAAATAACTCGGCTCGCTAACAACAACCTTATCTCCAGGTTTTATAATTAGTGATGCAGCTATATAAATTGCCATCTGTGCTCCACGGGTAGTAAACAAATTTTCAATTCCCATATCTATCCCTCTAGTTCGGTTTAGAAAAGAATGCAGGGATATTCTAAAATTGGAAACTTCATTTAAATTAAAGCCTGTATTTTTGCCCCTAGCAGCATTATCCAAAGATTTTTTAAATTGCTCTGATATAACTTTTGTTGGCAAAAGAGAAATATCAGGAAAACCATCATCAATTACTAAAGGCCCTTTATTTAATGAAATAACTTGATGTACTAAAGGTTCCAATCTTTCGAAATCAAAATTGGCATTATTTGCAAAAGGACTTAGCTTCTTACTATTATAGGATCGAGGTCTGACTACCGGTAAATCTGGTGAAACTCTATACCCTTTGCGTGGTAAATTATCCGCCCAATCTTCAGACACTAATATATCATAAGCAGCTACTATTGTCTTTCTGTGAAGCTGTAAATCAAAAGCCAATACACGGGTGCTTGGCAACAAAGTTCCAGGAGATAATTTTCCTTCTTGTATTAAAGAAATAAACTGAAGCGAAACCTGACGATAAACGGGTAAAGTATTTTTTTTGTCAATAATTATAAGGTTTTTATATGGAAGCATATCAGGTTATTTAAAGAAATCAAATACGTTTAATAGAAAGTGGCTATCAAATATAACAAAAACTGGACTACTAATCTGAAATTTTCTGGTTCCAATCTGTTTTAGAACAAAAATAATCTGCCAAATAAAGTTTATACTGATTATTAAAACTACTTCATTACTCTAAATTATGTTAATCAATTTTTACACTGGTCATACTTAAACTTCCGGCTACAATCTTATCATTAAATAATGTTAATGAATCTGTTTTATCCTGAAGTGCCAACGTGTAAATTAAAGGAAGGTAATGATCAGGTGTTGGGATAGCGAGCTGTAATGCTTTAGATTGTTTATGATAATCAATAAGAGATTGATAATTTCCATCTAATAAAAGACTGTTAATCTCTTTTCTGGCTTCAAAAGCCCAATCAAAACCATAATTCTCTTTTCCTATATTCGGAAAATCTGCAAGTCTCAAATTATGAATGATATTTCCGCTACCGACAATTAAAATGCCTTTGTATCGCAATGCACTTAATTTTTTAGCCAGCTCAAAATAATATTGAGCAGGTTTTGTATAATCGATACTCAATTGTATAACTGGAACATCGGCATTGGGATAGAGCTGCATAATAACTGACCAAGCTCCATTATCCATACCCCATTCTTCATCAAGTTCTACTAAGGCAGGGCTTAAAATACGCTGTGTTTATTTGGCTAATTCCGGACTTCCTTCTGCAGGATACTCGACATCAAATAAAGCCTTTGGAAAATCACCAAAATCATGAATAGTTCTGGGTAATTCCATAGCCGTAACTTTTGTACCTTTGATATACCAGTTGAGCAGAAATACATAAAATTGATTTAGATTCTTGAGTCTGCGTCGTCATACCAAGCAACCATTCGAAGAGCTGTAACAATTTTATCGTACATGGACATTTCATATTCATGCCAAACTGTATTGTTTAATAAAATATTATAATAATTATCTGATTCTTCTTTAGTAAAGAAACCATCAATAAGCATCAGGTCAGCATCCGGTACGTCAAATATTTTTTTGCCAGATTTACCAGATGTGAACATTTCAGTATCATTAAAGAGAATCATAACTAATCATATTTATTGTTTTATGTTTCTTTGGTTTGGAAGCGTTTCACCTTTCCTGGATATTTATCTGCATAGGCATTGATGAGGTGCATAATGTACTGATTGCTCTTGTAAGGCGTAACGCAATCTTTTATGTCTGAAGGTTCTGTAAAACCTGCATCTGAAGGAATATAACCCATACCATAAAAATGCCCATTTTCGACCCAAATACAACTGTGTTCTTCTATGGTTATTCCTTTATCAATTATTGCAAAACTAGCCCTATTGCCTAACAAAAAGTTTATGGCTTTTTCTACCTGT
The DNA here is from genome assembly GCF_002813295.1 of Flavobacterium sp. 5. Classification (NCBI taxonomy): domain Bacteria; kingdom Pseudomonadati; phylum Bacteroidota; class Flavobacteriia; order Flavobacteriales; family Flavobacteriaceae; genus Flavobacterium; species Flavobacterium sp. 5. The sequence continues at coordinate 3,241,258 of NZ_PHUE01000001.1, read as the reverse complement.
CCGTTGTGATGTACGACATCAGGCAAATTTTCTAAATCGTTCTTTTGGAAAAATTCTCCAACTATCGACATTCCATATTGGCAGAATCTATGATCTATTTTAAACTGTTGAGCGAGATTTTGTAATACCGTTATCCCATCATACTGGCTATTGAATTCCTGAATACATTTTTGAAACTTGGTTAGTTTTCCAATTGCCAAATACTTATACCCATTTCGGGCTTCATATTCATACAAACCGAATTTGGATTCAAAGCGTTTTAATGCTCTGTTATACATAGGCCATAGCCTTTTAATTTCATCACATTCTAACAATAAAGCCATGAGTTCGGTAGCACAAACTTCAAACGATATTCCGTAAATATCCTTTAAGAAATTCTGTCTTTGTGCGTTGACATTATGACCGCTGAAATGAGAAGCCACGCGTTTTTTTAAGTTAACTGCTTTTCCAACATAGATAACTTGTTTCACTTGATTATAAAAATAATAAACTCCAATTTTTTCTGGTAATTGATCAAAATCCTGAGGAGGTAAATTAGGAGGCAACCGTTGATCCTGTGAGGTCTTCTTAATCATTTTATCCATCTCTCCTTCCGTATCCCATTCCAGTAATCTAGAAAACAATATGGCAGTCGCATCAGCATCGCCACCAGCACGATGACGATTTTCTATATTTATATCTAGCGAATTGCACAGATTTCCTAAGCTGTATGAACTTAGTCCTGGTCTGATTTTTCTAGTTGCCCGAACGGTACACAGCTTTTTAGCAGTCCATTTAAATCCTGATGCTTCCAATTGATGGCGAACAAAAGAATAATCGAAATTAACATTATGTGCCACAAAAACACGATCTGTCAGCATCTCCAAAATTTTTTCAGAAACCTCATCAAAAATAGGAGCATTACGTACCAAATCATTATCAATTCCAGTCAAGGCAAAAATAGGAAGTGGTATTTCTTTTTGCGGGTTTACGAGTGTTTCCCAACGGTCAATTACTCTAGTACCGTCATGGATAACAATAGCTATTTCGGTAATGCGGCTTCCTTTGGCATTGCCTCCTGTAGTTTCTATATCTACTATGGCATATTCCTGCTTTTTCATATACTATCTATCGCTACTATTATTTTATTCGTAACTACCCTATTATCTTAATTTTAAAATATATTACAAATTTAGGACGTTAAATCACTTTATAAACTATATTTGTAGGGATTTAAAATCCCTTTAACGTATGTTGTATATTTCTGACAATCTTAAATGGCTTCGTAGCAAGCGAAATTTATCTCAACAAGAAGTGGCAGGCGGCATGAGTTTACTCCTCGACCGCTATAAGAAATATGAATATGGTAAAAACACGCCACCTGCGGAAACGCTAGTTACTATTTCACGCTATTACCACATCAGTATCGATTTGCTTTTAACGGTTGATTTACGGAAAATCTCCATTGAAAATCTAATTCAATTAGAAGACAACCGAATTGTTTTGCCTATAACTGTTGACCTAGACGGCAACAACCTCATCGAAATTATTCCACACAAAGCACAGGCTGGCTATCTTAGTGGTTATGCCGATGCTGAATATATTGAAAATCTGCAACAAATTGCACTGCCGTTTTTAGGTTCAGGTAAAATGAGAGCTTTCCCTATTGATGGCGATTCTATGCCGCCGCATACAAATAAATCATTTGTAGTTGGAAAATATGTAGATAATTTGGGAGAAATAAAGCAGAACAAAACCTATATATTTATTACGTCCAGCGAAGGCATTACCTATAAACGGCTCGGCAATAAAAATGAGGATTCGCTAACTGTAGTTCCAGATAATATTATTTACAGTTCCTATGAAATCAAACTTTCAGACATTTTAGAGATTTGGGAATATGTTTGTCATATAGGGAGAGACGATGCTAAACATTTAACATCAGAAGCAGATACTGTAAAAGAAATGTTTCTAGAACTGAAAAGAGACATCCATGAAATAAAACAAGGAAAGTGATCTTTCGACTGAATATTTCAATTCTAAAAATGACTGCTAAAAAACCTTAATCTTATAATATACAAACAAATATCTATAACAAAGTCAATACTAAAACTACTTAAATTTGGCATGTTTAATTACTTAAAAACAACTGTTATGGATACTTACACCATTGGAATACTAGCTGCTCTATTTACCACAGCTGCTAATATTCCTCAAACATATACTATTATAAAAGAACAGTCAACAGAACATGTTTCTGTCACTACCTATTTTATTTTGCTCACAGGAACTTTACTATGGGCAACTTATGGAATACTGAAAGAAGATTGGCCACTTATTCTAACCAACGCTTTTACGAGTATTACAAGCATCACAATTATTATTCTTAACTATTCTTCCAAAAAAGTAATTGGTAAAATACATCGTGCCGTATTGCCTGAAAAAATAAAAAAAGAAGCTAAAAAAACAAAGCAAAAATAGAAACTGTTTGGTAATAATAAACTACTTAAAAATAACTTTACTCCTATCTAATCTCGACTTTTGACTCCGGTTTTTTTAAGCTACCTCGTCAAACTATTTTTTACAAATTCGTAATCATTCCTTAAATAACAGTTTTACTTATCAGCTACAGGATTCATGAACTGTTTAATATCTTCAATTTTAAGAATAGGATTTGCCCCTTCACTTTGAGCTACTAATGCTCCTACTGCACAAGCAAAATCAATAGCTTCCTGCGGATTTGTATTATTTAATAATTTACTGATAAGCGAAGCTAAAAAGGAATCTCCTGCTCCAACAGTATCTACTACATTAATTTCATATCCACTATTATAAAATAATTTCTCCTGATGCAATAACACAGCTCCATGCCTGCCTTTGGTCACACAAATACTCTTCGCTTTTGTGTTATTAGCAATAAACTGTAAATTTTGTTCTAACGAATTATATTTCGATCCCATGTAACGGCTAATTTCGAAAAGCTCATCATCATTAAATTTTATAAAATCTGCTTTTTTTAATAGTGAAATTAAAAGTTCTGCTGTGTAATATGGCTTTCTAAGATTCACATCAAATACAGCATATTTTGAAGTTTCAATTAAAGCAAGAAGTGTTTCTTTAGACTGCTCGTCACGTGCAACCAAACTACCAAAAACAAAAGCATCTGATTCCTTTACTCTTTCAATCGCGTTATTTTGCAATTCAATTTTATCCCACGCTCTTGGAAACATGATATCATACGATGCTGAACCTTTATCATTTAACATCACTTTTACTTTTCCAGTTTTATATTCAGAATTTACCTGAATCAATTCTGTATTTACACCTGATTCTTTAATAAAATCAATTAAGTTATCTCCCCTTTTATCATTTCCAACAGCGCTAATAATAGTCACATCATTACCAAATGACTGTAGCCTAATAGCAACATTCAACGGTGCACCACCAATTTTTTTATGAGTTGGAAAAACATCCCATAAAACTTCTCCGAAACAAGTTATTTTTAACATATTGCATTCAATTATAGTACAATCCAAAAGATACATTAACTATTAACATACCTTTCGGATTGAAACTTTTTAATTTATTTTGTTTTTTTCACTTCTAGGTTTGAAATAGTAAAATTTTGATCATTACTAAATATACCCCAATTGGTTTTATCTCTTCCATAAATTCTATTACTTAAAGCTACTTTACCATCAATATACAAAACACATACACTGCCTTCTGTAATAATTTCAATAGTATAAGAAACAGACGATTCAAAATTAAACGGAATTTTTGTCTCCGTTCGTAATTGTGAATTGTAACCTACAATTAGATTATTAGATGGTTCAAAGGCAATTTTATAATAATTCTCTGTACCATCAACATAAAACATAAATCCAGCAGAACCAGTTGTATTCCCTAATGTAAACTTCGCATTTATTTTCGCTTTCTTTCCTATTGATTTGAATGTCGCTTTAGCATCACCAGAAAGAGTGTAATTTGCGTTACTAACCGTAACATCTCCTACCTTATTGTCTAGTGTTATTACAGTATTTTCAGTAAAAAGATTTTTCACAGATTCTGGAGCTTTTATCCCTAATTTTCCATCTGTGCCTTGAGTCAACTCATGAATCACCATATTACCTGCCCATTCTTTATTTCCACCATCATTTTCAGGTAGTTTTCTAGGTGACCAACCAAAAGCATATCGTTTATTTCCATCTGAAGCCGTTTTTGCTGCATAAAAATATTCGCCATCAAATCTATCATTTTCAGGTTTTATCCAAGGTCCATTGATTGAACTTGCCATTCTGTAATGAGTCCCTTTTGATTGGCCCCAATTTTCAGAAAAAAGCAAGTACCAATAATTCCCCATCTTAAATACATCAGCACATTCCATCATCAAATAATTGTCTTCTGCAGTTGTAGTGTAAATAGGTCCTTGCACATCCCATTTACCAGATGCTGGATCAGTACTTGTGAAATGCAATAAAACTGCCTTTCTTCCTGGCTCTGTTTGTGTGCTTACTAACATGGAATATTTTTGCAATTCATCATTATAAAACACATGCGGATCTCTGAAATCAAAGTTGTAATACCCAGCAGGTGCAGTTATTTTAAATGCAGTATTCTTTTTCCATGTTTTTAAATCAGTACTCGTTGCACATAGAACACTTTCACGAGCATTTGACTGCATAAAAGCAGGCATTTCATTATGGCCTGTATAATAAAAGTAATACATACTTCCCACTTTTACAACAGAACCTGTTCCTACTGCAAAATCTGCTTCATTTGCGTTGCCATAAGGAATCATTTTGCCTTTATATGAAAACGTTGCCAAATCAGAACTCTCAAATTCATGTATATCATGAAATCCTTTCCCCGGAGATTTATTTAGTGCATCATGCAGGAAAAAAATATGAAATTGACCATTTTCAAAATAGGGCATAATATCCCCTGTATACCCTTCACTATAATAAGGATCCGTTCCGCCCATCCATTGAGATGGGGGAACTGGATAAATATTACTTATTTCTGATTCGCCACCTGAAATCGAACCTCCAATAAAGCTATCATCATTTTGACTACATGACATTAGCGAAAAGAAGGCGATCGACAGCGTTATAATACTTCTGTTTTTCATTATTATTTTATTTTATTTATTTTGAGCTAAATAATTAATACTATTCTGAGTCAAAATTTTAATATTATTTATAAATTCATTCGATTGACTTGGTACTCCGCTGCTGTTGGTTTCATTATACCAGTCATACGCTCCCATTGAAATTACAATTACATTTTTATCAGTACTTGAATTTGGAAATTCTGCAATAGTAACTCTTCCGTCAAGGTTATTGTCCCATGCTTCACTAGCTAGATTCGTTCCTCCTGTTTGAGTTCTCCATCCTTCTCCATTTCCATATCCACCCCATTCCGGAACAAACCACCAGGCAGTATGATTTAATCTAAAAGTACCCGCTTGCAATAAATTTGCTTTACCGCTCTCATAAGTTGTCAATCCTTGAAAAATAGGATGATTTTCGTGACCTACAAATGACATTCCCCAAGAATTACCATCAACAAATCCATTTGGAGGGAAATCGCCGAAAACATTATTAGGTCCTTTTCCTGAAGGCACAATTCCCAAAGCATCTACATATTGTGAAGCAAACGTAGTAAGCAATAAATTACCTCCATTGGTTTGATAATTTTTTAAAGCAGTAGTTACTTCAGGTTTATAGGCAATTGAAGGCAAATTAGTAGCCGAATCAAAATGCCACCAAATAACAGTAATTGTACTTAAATCGTAACCGTTTTGAATATCAGTAAATGAAATATATTTAGCTCCATTAAAATTTTCAAATAACCAATTTGAAGCTATAATCTCATCTATATTGGATATTTCAGCTCTAGTTGCTGCTGTTCCTAAAAATGCAACTACTAATCCCTTAACAGGTAAAACCACATTAGCCGTATAATTAACACTTTTCCCATCAGAGGTTATTACGAAAATTACTGGGTCTGTAAAATTAATTGTTGTTCCTGAAGTCGGTGATATCGCAACTCCCTGAGTTACTTCAATAACTGGTTTCAATGCGGTTAAATCAGTATTCTCTGGTAATGTTAGTGATATGGTTTTACTAACGTCATTGATTGTTGCTGGCATACCGTTAATAGTAAAACTTTTAATCGGGCTCAAAACCATTACACTTACTGTGTAATCTTTAAACAAGTTACCATTAATCACTCTATATTTAACCGGAGTTGTAAAGTCTATTGGAGTTGTTGTATCCAAATTTGAAGTAGCTCCTTCCTCTAAAACTACCTTTGGAATTATAGCTGTAATATCAGATCCATAAGGCATCGTTACATTAATTTTTCCTGTCTTTTGATCAATTTGCCCTGCTACTCCATTTAAAGAAAATGAAGTAGTATTTGCAGGCGAATCAACATCAAAACCTCCATTTTCAAAACTGTCACTACAGGCTGAAACAATGAATAGTAATGCGAGTATCATAGACACTTTGGTCCAAGTTTTATCTATTAGTTTTTTCATATAATTTATCTTTAAAAATGAATTAATAGCCTGTGTTTTGTTTATATAGTCCTTGGCTAAAATTAATCTGCTTTAACGGAATTGGACAGTATTCTTCTTTATGAGCATCAAAGAAAGCGTCTTGATAATATGTACGTTTTGTTTTTTCTTTAGCAAAAAAATCATTCATCACCTGATCAGTAACTCCCCAACGAACCAAATCAAAAAAGCGGCTTCCTTCCATTGCAAGCTCTAAACGTCTTTCCCAACGCATTGCTTTACGTGCAAAATCTTGCGTCCAAGTACAATTCGTTCCGTCGATATAAGGACTAATATTAAAATTGGAAACATAAGGAAGTCTTCCTGTACTTTGTGCTGCTCTGTTTCTAATTTCATTAATTAATGGTAAGGCTTCTGCTTGTCTTCCTAATTCGATTAAAGCTTCAGCACGCATCAAAATCACATCAGCATAACGAATTTGGATTCTGTTTTTAGAATTTCCATAAAATGGATCAATATTTACTACACATGGACAACTTGGAGCTACATTCTCTTTCAAAGAAGCATAATATCCATAAGTTCCTGGAGAACGAACCCATGCTTCCACATAAAGGAATTCCGGATCATATTTGTAAGGTAATCCAGGCATGGCTACCGTGTGGTATAATCTAGGATCTACTGTGTTGGCATCTATATTTTTATAATCAAAATCCTGATTATTGTAGGTATCAAATTCAGGTAAACCATTAGTTCCTGTTTTAAACGCATTTACTAAATTTTGACTTGGTTTGTGAAAATCGCAACATCCTAAACCTTGAGGAGTCGAAAGCACATCAGAAAAATTCAATCTACCATATAAAGTCCCATCATTATCTGAAAATTGAATAGAAAAAATAGATTCCGGGCCATTTTCGAAAGATCCTGGCAAGAAGTTATTAGCAAAATCAGGTTCTAAAGTTGCTTTACCAATTACTTTATCAGTAGCTACAATTACTTCTTGCAAATGTTGCTGATTAATACCCGTTACCCCGTATTTATCATCTTGCGTATATGCCTGATACAATCTAACTTTAGCCAAATATGAATAAGCGGCCTTTTGGCTAGCACGTCCTACTTGAGATTGTACTTCTGGTAAATCGGATGCAGCTGCTTGAAAATCTTCAGCAATTTTATTCCAAAGCTCTTCATTAGAAAGATCATGATTCGAAATTGTTTTGTAATTTTCTACAAGTATATCTTCTGTAATGTACGGTACATTTCGGAACATAATTTTTAGCATAAAATAGAAGTGTCCTCTTAAAAAACGCATTTCTGCTATACGTGTTTTTTTCAATGGATATTCAGCTTCTGAAATTTGTTCCAACGCTTTTAATGCTTTATTCGCTCTTGAAACTCCTACATAACTGATGTACCAAAAGGAATCTAACTCTCCGAAATCTGGTCTGATATTATTTGACACTTCAAAAAAGTGAAAATCCTGAATATCATTGGTTCCGCTTCCTCCTTTATATGCATCATCAGAACGAACATTCCCAAACGGCCACAAACTATAAGGTGAATCATAATGATCATTTCCTAATTGCGCATAAGCAGCATTCATAAAACCTTCTACCGATTCTGGTGTTACAATATCTTCTTCTGATAATACTCCTCGTGGCGCATTTTCAAGAAAATCTGAACAGGATGACATAATTCCTAGTGTCAAAAACCCTGCTATATATAGTATTTTTTTCATGTTTTTTTTAATTAAATCTAATGTTACAATGTCAAATTAAGTCCAACTGTAAATGTTGTTGGTTGCGGATATCCAAATCCAGCATTTTCAGGATCTACACCAGTAAAACTTTTAGCATCAATAATCAATAAATTTTGTCCACTGATATACATTCTAAAAGTATCAAGACTTAATTTATTCAATAAATCTTTTGGAAAATTGTATCCAAACTGCAAAACACGAAGTTTTAAATAATTACCATTCTCAACATAATAAGTTGAAAATCTTGATTCGCCATTTTTATCAACTGTTGTTAAAGCTGGAATTGTTGAATCTGGGTTATCCAAAGACCATGCATTTAATAATCGAGTTCCCTTATTAGAACCTATATCATCAACACTCCAAAAATCAGTTTGATATTTGGTATTATTGATAACATCAACATCACTTGCTCCTTCCCAGAAAGTGGTGAAATCCCAATTTTTATATCCTAGTCCTAAATTAAATCCATAAATCAAACCTGGATTTGGATTCCCTATCCACGTACGATCTTTAAGATCCGGAGTAATCACTCCGTCTCCGTTTAAATCTTTGTAACGAATACGCCCAAGGCCTTTTCCTTCTTGAATTGGCGAATTATCTATTTCGTCCTGAGTTTGAAATAAACCATCAGCAACGTAACCATACATAGAGTTAATCGGACGGCCTAAAATATTATCATCTAATCCATTCCCTCCGTAGTTGTTTTTTACTTCATCAGGTAATTGGGTAATTTTATTCTTATTAGCCGAAATGTTTGCCGAAATATCATATTTCAAACCAAAAGAAGTCACATCTTGGTAGCCTAAAGTAACCTCCCAACCTTTATTCTCCATAGAAGCACCGTTAACCCAGCGATCTCCTCCTTCTCCAATTACTGCTAAATAAGGAGGTAATACCAAAATATCATCCGTTTTTTTGATATAATAGTCCACCGAACCACTTAGTTTTTGCTTGAATAATCCAAAGTCCAAACCAATATTCGTTTGCGTAGTTGTTTCCCATTTTAAATCATCATTACCTGATTGAGTTTTAATGAAACCTGAGGGCAATAATCCATTTCCATTTCCTGCGATGTCATATGCCGTTCCAAATGAAGTTGCCCATGTTGGACTTCCACCAGCATAACTAGCTAAATAAAGACTATAAACAGCTGTATTGCTAATTTCCTGATTTCCAGTTTGACCCCATCCAGCACGTAATTTTAAGTCAGAAAAAACAGGAGCGTTATTTTTTATAAATTCTTCATTACTTATTCTCCAACCTGCCGAAACAGCCGGAAAAGTTCCATATTGATTATTTTTTCCAAAACGTGAAGAACCATCACGACGAATTGTTGCCGATAATAAATAACGATTATCAAACTCATAATCTGCTTTACCAAAGAACGAAAGTAAAGAATATACTGTTGAAGTCCCGCTTGTAAAAGACTCTCCTGTTCCCGCATCAGGATACATATAATCGGGAGTTTCAATCAAGAAATCATTTTTACGTAAAGTATTTGTATCAAAAATATCTTTATACATCTCTGTTCCAGCCATCAAATTAAAATTGCTTTTACCAACTTTCAAAGCATACGTAGCTGTATTTGACCAGGTCCATTTATCACTCACAGATTGATCTATGGTAACAGAAGTCTTATCGTTTTTCAAATTACCCGACCGATAGCTTCTTTGTAATGTTCTTTTATTGTAATAGCCGTAGTCCATCCCAAAACTACTTTTGAAATGCAGATTTTTAACAATTTCTAAATCAGCATACACATTTCCGAAAAGACGCAGATAATTGTACTTATTGTCTTTATTATATTCTAAAATACGTACTGGGTTTTGTCTGTCATTCATTCCGGCAACTGGTCCTCCCCAACCTTCACCATCCACAGTATGAACCGGAATAATTGGCAAAGCACGAAGTGCCAGATCCAAAACACCAGGATCAGTTACTTCATTCGTACGATTAAAAGTAAAATTTTCACCTATCACTAATTTACCGTCAAAATATTTATAAGAACCATTCATTCTAGCCGAAATTCTTTGAAAATCAGTTGTTTTCACTACACCCTCATTATCATAATATCCTAATGAGAAAACATAACTTCCTTTACTAGAACCATTTGAAACTGACAAATCATATGATTTTGCAATTCCTGTTTGAGAGATCTCATCATACCAATCTGTATTAGAGGACTTCAATGTTTGTTCAGCATCTAGAAACTCTGGAACCAAAACTTTATTCAATTGCGGTTTATTATTTACAACATTCCAATCAAATTGGTAGCGTAAATTATTACTGTTTGGGTTTAATCCATCATTAATATTTGCCTGCCAAAGTGCCTGACCAAATTGGTTTGCATTTAATACTTCCAATTTTCTTGAATAATCAGATATTGACGTATAGGTATTAAAATTGATTTTCATTTTGCCCTCTTTACCCTTTTTAGTCGTAATTATAATTACACCATTTGAAGCACGAGAACCATAAATACTTGCTGAAGAAGCATCTTTTAAAACCTGAATAGTTTCTATATCATTTGGATTTAATTCATGCATTCCTGATTTTGTCGGCATTCCATCAATCACATATAAAGGATCTGTGTTGTTTAAAGTTCCAACACCACGAATCACGACTTTTGTATTTGCTCCACTTGGAGAACCGTCGGAGGATACTTTTACACCAGCAATTCTTCCTTGTAATGCCTTAATTGGGTTAGGTTCGGGTTGTTTCATAAGGTCTTTCATATTGACTACTGCAACAGCACCAGTAATATCAGTTTTCTTTTGTTTTGAGTATCCGGTCACAACAACCTCATTTAGTTTATTGTTGTCAACCTGCAAATAAATTTTGAATTCTTTTTGTCCTTTAATATAGACTGTTTGTGGTGCGTAGCCTATAAAAGACACCACTAGAGTTGCATCTGATGAAACATCTGGTAAAGAAAAAGTTCCATCAAAATCAGTTGAAATACTTGTTTTTGTACCTGAAACAAGGATTGTGGCGCCAGGAAGCGGTAGGTGATCATCACCCGAAAATACAGCTCCCGTTATTTTATTATCCTGAGCTGTTATCGATAGCATCGGAAAAATAAAAAATAGAAAATAAATAATCTTACTTTTCATAAATTTTGGTTTTAGTTTTGGTTATATAGTTAATTGGTTAGTTACTAGGTTATAAATTTCAACACCTTGATTTGAAGAGGCAGAAATTTCAGTGAAAGGCTCCGTTGGAAAAAAGATTTCCGTCATTACTTTTTCACCATTGTTATAAAAAATTTCAATAGAAGTTTTATCTAAAATGATTTTAAAAACGGCTTCTTTTTGGTTCCCATTCAAAGCTGCTTTGCTTATAGTTGAAGCAAATTTTTCAGAAAAATCATTTTTTCCGGCTTTAGAACGATCTACAAATAAGTAGTTATCCGAATTATTGATTCCAAAGCTTAAAGACTCTCCAGCTTTATTTGAAAGTGTAAAAGTGTAAGTATCTTGTTTTATATTTTTTAAATCAAACTCAATAATAGCTTTTGTCAGATCTATTTTCCCTTCTGCTACTAATGATAAACGTCCTTTCCCTTTTACGTTTTTCTTAGTTGTAGTTTTAGAAACATATTTTTTGATTTCTTTTACCGGGTTACTGATTAAACTATAATTATTCTCTTTTTTGATTAACTTAATTTCACGCGGAATCGTAGTACTGCTTCTCCATGTCGTTGTAGGCACTTGTTGCCCATAATCCCAATTTGACATCCATCCGATAAATAATCTTCTTCCGTCAGAACTTGGAATATTATTCCAGGTTACTCCTGCGTAGTTGTCTTTTCCGTAATCTACCCAAACTGCTTTCTCGGCAGTTACTCTTTTAGCAAATTCAGCATCTAGTGTAAACGTTTTTCCATCAAAATCTCCGACAAAATATTGTGTTCCTGAACCACCATTCGCCCCACCTGGATTCAAGTTTTGAATTAGAACCCATTTCTTTTCATTGGTTCCCTCTACTTTTATCTGAAAGAAATCTGGACATTCCCAAACCCCTCCGTGTGCTCCAATATCTTTCCCAAAATCTGATAAATATTCCCAGTTTTTAAGGTTTGAAGATTTATAAAACTGAGTTCTATCCTGCACTGCCAAAACCATTACCCATTGTTTATGTGTTTCATCCCAAGAAACTTTTGGATCGCGAAAATCACGAATTCCTGGATTTTTGATTATTGGATTTCCTTCATCAAATTTTTTCCAAGTAAATCCATTATCAAGTGAATAAGCCATATCTTGATTTTCAAAATCTATTGCACCTTGAGTTTCTTTTTCTTTATCGTGCAAAGTATAAATTGCTACAATAGGTGTTTCTTTTCCCTTTGCCAAACCCGATGTGTTTTTACTATCAACAACCGCGCTACCAGAAAAAATTAATTTCTGATTATCAGGATAAATAGCTATTGGCAGTTCTTCCCATTTGATTAAATCCTTGCTAACTGCATGTCCCCAATGCATAGGTCCCCACACATTTCCATCCGGATAATATTGATAAAACAAATGATAGGTTCCGTTACTATAAAACATTCCGTTCGGATCATTCATCCAGCCTTTTTTAGGAGTGAAATGAAAATTAGGACGATATAATTGTTCTTCGGTCGTAGCTTTTGCAGAAACAACATTTGTTTGATCTATAGCCGAATATGGCTTACATCCTATTACAGAAAATAACAGACTACTAAAAAATACTAGCGGTAGATGTTTCGTTGATTTCATTTTTGTTATTATTTTTTGATGTTAATTTTTCACTTAGTTCTTCTAAAGAAATTCCTTTTGTTTCTGGCATTAAGAATATCACAAACAATAATTGTAAAACCATCATAAAGGTGAAAATCATAAATACTACAGCTGGCCCAATTTCAGAGAAAAGCATTGGAATTAATGATGGGATAATGGCAGCCAAAATCCAGTGTACCGAACTACCAAATGCTTGTCCTGATGCACGAATATGATTTGGAAAAATTTCAGAGATAAATACCCAAATTACAGCTCCTTGTCCAATTGCATGAGAAGCAATAAATAAGAATAGAAATATTGGTACAGATAAACCACCCCAATTAAAATAAAAAGATGCAGAAACAAGTCCCAATGAAATTATATATCCAATTGAACCAACATACATTAAAATTTTACGACCTAATTTATCAATAAGAGCAACACCTATCAAAGTAAAGACAAGGTTTATAACACCAATTCCAATACTGCTTAAAAGTGCTGTATTTTGTCCTACGCCAGCCTCTTCAAAAATTCTTGGAGCATAATATAAAAAGGCATTGATTCCTGAGAATTGATTAAAAAAAGCAAAAAGAAATGCCAAAATTAATGGGAAGCGGTATTTCTTCATGAATATATTTTCATGCTTATTTTCTCCTCCGTTTTGCTTTGTATTTTCCACAAAAACATTGATATCGATACCTCCATCAATTTTTGCCAAAACACTGCGTGCCTCTTGTTCTCTATTTTTAGACAATAACCATCTTGGACTTTCCGGAATTGTCAATATTGCTAAAGCATATATTAAAGAAGGAATCATTTGAACTCCTAACATCCATCGCCATGAATTTTCGCCAATATCTTTCAAAAAGTAATTGGAAACGAAAGCCATTAAAATACCCAGAACAATATTAAACTGATACAAAGCAACAAGTCTTCCTCTTTTTTCAGGAGGTGCAATCTCAGAAACATAAGCTGGAGCGGCAATAGTAGAAGCTCCAACACCAATACCTCCAATAAATCTAAAAAGAGCAAAAACATAAGGATCATTTGCAAAGGCAGAACCAAGTGCAGAAATAAAGTATAAAACACCAATCCAGAAAAGTGTATTTTTCCTTCCAAATGTATTAGCAGGAAAACCACCAAAAATAGCTCCGACTACTGTCCCCCACAGTGCCATCGCCATAACTACTGATCCATGAAATGCATCCGAAGAATTCCATAAATGTTGTAGTTGTTTATCAGCTCCAGAAATTACTACGGTATCAAAACCGAATAGAAAACCTGCTAGTGCAGCAGTAACAGACCAAATCAATATCTTATTCATTGTACATGTATTAAAAACTTGTAGCTAAGATATTCGCAAAAAAAACAACTTATTTTTGATGATGTTACAATTTTATTCCTTAATAATTATCATATTGATTTTTAAACATAAGTACCTAATTTACAGTAACTTATACTATTTAGAAATATTTAACGAAAACCTTGTAGTTACAATATTGATACATTACTTATGGAATTGATACACTGATTGTATCATTTTAAGACTACCCTAATGTATCATTTTTGTATTCTTTTGGAGAAACTCCAAATTTATTCTTAAAAGCAGTTGAAAAATAGTTAGGAGTAGAGAATCCAAGTGAGTATGCAATCTCAGAAATATTCATCTGATTTGCTTTTAATAGCTCTGCTGCTTTTTCTAATTTAATGTTATTAATATGATCACTAATATTTATACCAATAATAGCTTTGACTTTACGGTACAGTTGAACTCTTGAAAGATTAAGCTTCTCAGCCAGATCTTCAACAGAAAATTTTGGGTCTTCAAAATTAGACTTAATAATTTCATTCATCTTAGTAATGAATGCCTGCTCTTGATTACCAAACTTAGATTCTGGCTCAACTCTATAAATATTATTGGTATAATAATAGCGTAATTTCTCTCTGTTAAATAATAAGCTTGTAATAGATTGTTTTAAAATAGAAAGACTGAAAGGCTTTGTTATATATTGATCTACACCGCTCTGAAGACCTTTAAGTACTGACTCTTTTGTACTTTGAGCAGATAATATAATGATCGGTATGTGTGAGGTTCTCAGGTCTTTTTTAAGTGTTTTACTAATTTCAAAACCATCTTTATCAATCAGGTTTATGTCACAAATAATGATATCTGGTACTATATCCAATGCTTTTTCTATAGCATCTCTTCCATCAGAGATATAAATATTAAATTCGGCAGTCAGTTTGTTTTTTAAAAATAAAACTAAATCTCCATTATCTTCAATAATTAAAAGCGAGTGTTTCTCGGAATCTTCAATTATTTTATTATCATTAAAATCAGTATCCGAATTTAAATCGTCTAACAGTAAACTAGAAATATCATTTTTGTTTTCAGTAAATTCAATAATCTCAGAAGCTTTTAAATGACCGCTTCCTTTTAATAAAGTAATACTAAACTCGGAGCCTTGTTTTGATTTTAACTCAATTACCCCATGATGCAACAACACGAATTCTTTGGATAAATGCAATCCAATACCTGAGCTGTTTTTGTTGTTATTGGAAGCTCTGAAAAATGGATCAAATACATTAGAAAGTTCAGCCTCGGGAATACCAATTCCTGAATCTTTGAAAAGAATTTTAACTGAATTATTAGCGCTTTCTTTAATCGAAATAGTAATAGAACCATTATCTGGAGTAAACTTAAATGCATTCGATAGCAAATTAAAATACACTTTATCCATTAAACTTCGGTCTATAAATAGAGTCGTATCTTTTGCATCCGAAATTAATTTAAAATCAATATTTCTCCTTGCGGCTTCTCCCTTAAAATTAGTCATTACCTCATTCGTAAAACTATATATATTGGTTTTAGAAGCCCTTAAAGTAAACTTTTGTTCTTCTATTTTTCTAAAATCCAATAATTGATTAATAAGTCTTAATAATCGATTTGAGTTTTTGTGAATCAACTTTACTTCATCAATAAGCGCAGTTCCTTTTATCTTTTCATTTTCTATCAATGATTCCACATAACTCATTATTAGAGTAATTGGAGTTTTAAACTCATGCGATAAGCCAGTGAAGAAATTTAATTTGGCTTCGTTGCTCTTTCTTGCAATTTCAGCCATGTCTTGAATTTCATTTTTTTGCTCTACTACCGTTTTATTAATACGTTCAAGTTCTTTTTTCTTTCTTGAAATAAAAATTGTTGAATAGATACTATATACAGCCAAACTTAAAATGATTACCAAAAACAAACTCAACAGCCGAACCAGATTATTCTGAGAAGCATATTCAACCTCCTGAACATTTATTGCCGATTGTTGCTTTTCGATAACTTGCTGCTGCTGATCCACTCTATCCATCTGATTCTCGATGATTTCAGCATTATTTTGATCAATTACAATAGTATTTAAGATATTATTTTTTGCAATAGTTTCTTTATTATACATTTTTAAAGCCAATTTCAGAGCTTCATTTCCTCCTGTTGGATATAATATAGTTCCTTCAAGCACATTACTTTTTACCAATTCTATGCCGCCATTTACTGTATTTAAACCATCGACTCCTATAAATTTTATCTTTTTTTCAAGTCCTAATGTTTTTGCCGTTTCCCAGGCACTTAACGCCATTCGATCATTTTGAGCAAAAACATATTCAATATCAGAATCCTGCAAAAGGTAATTTTTAAGGGGTTTCTTAACCGATTCTTTTTCCCAATCGCCTTGAATAGTGTTTACTAATTTTAAATTCTTATTCTCTTTAATGATTTGATTAAAACCTAAGCTTCGTTCATAAGCAGGTGAAGAACCAATTGCTCCAGAAATATCTATAATTTTACCAGAACCCTTGCTGTGTGAGGCAATATAACGGGCAGCAATACGACCAATTTCAATGTTATCTGCACCTATATAAGCGGTATAATTTTCTCCCTCTATTTTTCTATCAACGACCAAAACTGGAATTCCAGCTTTAAGAGATTTTTCAACAACGGCGGTCAAAGGTTTTGATTCAATAGGAGAAACAATAATAACATCTACTTTTTGTGAAATGAATTTTTCGATGTCACCAATTTGTTTTTCAACATTATTTTCGGCGTCACTTATTGTTAAATTGACTTCTGGCCTCAAGGATGCTTCTATTTTCATCGAGCTGTTCATTTGCTTTCGCCAATCATCAGTGCTCATCGCTTGAGAGAATCCAATTTTTATATGATTTTTATTGTGGTGACCACAAGAAGACAAACACAAAATTGCTATTAATAAAAACCAATAATATCGAACGGAATGATTCATAAAAATATATGTTTAATGATGCTTTGAGAACATCGGATTGGAAGTACTATTATTTAACTGAAAATTAATAGCCTTTAAAATAGTATAAGAAGAAAACTAATCCTGCAATAAAACAAATTGCATTATAAGGGGGAAGGGATAAAACATTGTAAAAATAATGTTTTATTTTCATAGAACAAATAATTGACGATGCTTGTTTAATAAAAATCATCATCTATCCAACTACACAATTTTGTCTACATATTGAATCTGAAAAACATCTCGGGCATAACTGGTATGTTTGTAATAAAAAAGCTAAGTATTTAACCGCAAATGGTTTATAAATTCTAAACCGTTTTTTTATCATTAAAACCCAAAAATAGTTGTCAGCATTGATTATAAAAACTTAATTTGCGACCCCATGTCAAAACAATTATAAACAATAATGCGTCTTTCCCCTCTATTCTACCTAATTATTCTTTGCACAATTACTACAGCGCAAGCACAATTAAAAACCATAACCGATCAAACCGATTATCCTTTCTGGATTAATTTACCCAAGCAAGAAGTATTGGACAACAAAGCTCCAGTCATCTTATTTCTACACGGAAAAAGTCTGTCTGGAACCAATTTGAACAGAGTAAAGCGATACGGTGTAATTCGGGCAATCGAAAGAGGAAAAGAAATCCCGGCGATCGTCATAGCACCCCAAGTCGCTCATGGCGCTTGGAATCCAGACAAACTTTTACAGCTTTTAGAATATGTACAAAACCATTACAACACAGATTTATCCAAAGTATATGTATGCGGAATGAGTCTAGGAGGTTACGGAACTTTTGATTTTGCTGGTAAATATCCCGACAAAATAACCGCAGCAGTTGCTATTTGCGGAGGCGGAAACATAAAAGATGCCTACAATCTGGCCAAGATTCCGTTGTGGGTTATTCACGGAAACAAAGATTATATTGTTCCGCTTTCGGAATCCAAAAAAATGGTCAAAGCCATCCAAACCTGTGATCCTGATGCCAATGTTACTTTTACTATTGTAAAAGGTGGAAATCATGGTAGTGTAGAACATTACTTCCGAGAAGACAAAATCTACCAATGGATGTTCAATCAATCTAAACTTATCCCATAAAAAAAGGCTACCAATTGGTTAGTAGTGGTCGGAAGAAATTCCGGCCACTTATGTTTTAAAGACTTTTGAAGGATCTCCACCTGCCAACGTTATCATTATTGCAGTAATAAGTTCTCTAAGTTCCAAAACAAATCTTCTTTTAGCGGTTTTATAACCAATATTATTTGCTTTTTTATATATAAGGATAAGCATTGCTACAATTAAAGTCATATAAACCATTACTTCTATTCCATTTTTGCTGAGTGAAACAAGATGACTAAAATTGAGTTCTTGTTTGATAAATCTAAAAAAAACTTCAATATCCCATCTTTTCCTGTAATAATCAGCAACTTCTTTAGCAGTAAGTTGAAAATCATTAGTAATAAACCAAAAAACTTTTTCGGGATTTTGTTTGTTTTTCACAACCACTAGCCTGAATTGATTATCGACTTTTTCTTGGCGATGATGTGTGTTCCCTCGCTTGTTTTTTATTGGAACACCTGTGTAAAGGTTGACAATACTGTCTTGAATTAAGATATTTTCTCCAATATCTAAATCCTGATTTTCCAGAATCAAAGACCGTATTTCTTGATGTTTTCGGTTTTCCTTAGACCTGATAACAAATTTGATATTCTTTTTATCAAAGTCTTTCATAGTTCGGGTGGATTGAATACCTCTGTCGATAATGTAAATATTGCTATGTTCAGTATCTTTTTTTACTTGATTTAAAATAGCTTCGGGAAGAGCATTATCTTCTGCTGAATATCTTTGAGCATTAAATATCTCAACACCAGAAGGAAGAATTCCGTCAAAGGAAACACTATATTTTATAAGTTTTTTACCGCTTTTTTGATCAATACCTTCTTTGAGTTTTCCAGCAGCTTCTGCAACAATGGTACTATCTACCCGAATTAAATTATACTTGCCTCTTTCTAACTGATTGTAACTCTCAGAAAAACGATCATACATACATTCAAAAATTTCTTTGAAATAACTCGCATCAATCTTCGAGAGTCTCTCTGAAATTGAACTTCTTCGGATAGTTTCTGATTCATCCAAGTTAAATATAGATTTAAAACCTGAATAGTTAAAGGTGTCTTCCAATGTTCGTTGGCTGAGCTTTTCGTTATCCATTATAGAATATAAAAGCAGATAAAATACTTTTTTGCCATGAAGAACTTTTGAATAATGATCTACTTTAGTACTGGTGGAAAGATGGGATAAGAGAGCCTCTGGAATGAAGCCTAATAACTCTTTAACGGATACTTTGTGGTCTTTAAAATTTGCCATAGATTACTGATTTACCAGTAATAAATATACGTAAAATCAATACTATAAACAAGAAAAATCTCGTTAAATAAATAATTAAAAACAAAAAAAGTCGGAAGATTTTCTTCCGACCATGACTAACCAATTGGTAGCCTTTTTTATTATTTCAAGATCGTTGCAAGCTCTTCCAAACTTACTTTTTTCTGCTCTCCAGATACCAAGTCTTTTAAGCTAAATTGATTATCATTCATCTCTTCTTCGCCTACAATAACCGCATAAGGAATAAATCGTTTATCAGCATGCTGAAACTGTTTGGATACTTTGGCATTATCAGGATACAATTCTACTTTTATTCCGGCAGCACGTAATTCCTTAATGGCTTTCATCGAATAGAAAGCTTCTTTTTCACCATAATTAATAAATAATGCTTTGGAAGTAGAAGTTACTGCTTCTGGAAACAAACCTAACTCTTCGATAACCAAATAAATTCGATCAAGTCCGAAAGAGATTCCTACTCCACTCATATTTTTTAATCCAAAAATACCAGTCAAATCATCATAACGACCACCGCCACCTATAGAACCCATAGATACGGTTTTTGGTGCAGCCACTTCAAAAATTGCTCCTGTATAATAATTCAGACCTCTTGCTAAGGTTACATCCAAATCTAAATTGGCTGTAGACAATCCTAAATTCAAAACATTGTCACAAATAAAACGAAGTTCCTCTACTCCTTTCATACCTTCCTCTGAAGAAGATAATAAAACAGAAAGCTTTTCGATTTTCTCCGTAATTGTTCCTGTGAAATTAAACAACGGCTGAACTTTAACAATAGCTTCTTCCGAAATTCCTTTTTCAATCATTTCTTTTTTCACACCATCCTCGCCAATTTTATCAAGTTTGTCTAAGGCTACTGTAAAATCAATCAACTTATCCGATGCACCAATAACCTCGGCAATTCCCGAAAGTATTTTTCTGTTATTAATTTTCACAGTTGCACCTTGTAAACCCAAAGCCGTAAAAACAGAATCGTACAATTGCACCAACTCTACTTCTTGCCACAACGATTTAGAACCCACCACATCGGCATCACATTGAAAAAATTCTCTGAAACGCCCTTTCTGAGGACGGTCGGCACGCCAAACTGGCTGAATTTGATATCTCTTGAACGGAAATTCAATTTCGTTTTGATGTTGTACCACATAACGCGCAAACGGAACGGTCAAATCATAACGCAATGCTTTTTCGGAAATACTTGATGTTAATCGTGTACTGTCTTTGGCTTCTAAATGGGTTTCATTTGCTTTTGCCAAAAAATCGCCCGAATTCAATATCTTAAAAATCAATCGGTCGCCTTCTTCTCCGTATTTCCCCATTAAGGTTTCGGAGTTTTCAAATGAAGGAGTTTCTATAGGTTGGAATCCAAATTTCTCAAAATTGCTTTTGATGATTTGCATAATGTATTGTCTTTTTGCCACCTCAGCAGGTGAAAAATCTCTAGTTCCTTTTGGAATACTTGGTTTTGATGCCATTGTTTTACTTTAGAATTTAGTTTCGGATTTCAACAAAATGGTTCAAATCCTAAATAGAGTGCAAATATCTTATTTTTAAAATTATTACTCCCAAAAATCCAATCAAAGTTTTTAGTAGTAAATAATATGGTAAAAACAAGAGAAAGCAAAGAACCAAAACCAAAAACGGCTACTGATTATTTTTTTGGAGCAGAAAGACTTGGCATTTTCAGGAAGATGGTACCTGCTATCCGTTACAATCTTTTTGTCCCGATAAAAAATCGGTACAAAAAGGATTTCCACTTCTATCAGGGCTAAAGGGAGAGAATAGTGATTCCTTGTTATTATTTACAATCAAACACATTATTTTAGAAAGCAGTTTTCAGAAGACAGAAAGTAGAATACTATATAGTAATTTGTTATTACCCAAAGTCATCCCGAAGAGTTTGTCATGCTGACGAAGGAAGCATCTTCGCAAGTAGCTTCACAATCATAGTACAGCACGCCATACTAATAGTAGGGCTCGCCTCTCGATTTTGTATGTGTCGCCTATTTTTTTGAGAGGCGCTCCTTCGATTTTCAAAGGCTCGCCTCTCGTTTTTTTAAGTCTCCCCTTCAAAATCGATAGGCTCACCTCGCTATTTCAAAGGTATCGCCTCTCATTTTACAGGGAGTACCTCATAATTGTTTAGGCGAGCCACGATTTTAGTATGGCTGCCCTCCAATTTTAGTAGGAACGCCTATAGTTTTGGTAGGCGAGCCTACAGTTTAGATAGGCGCGCCTATAGATTTCGTAAGCACGCCTATGCTTTTGATAGGCTCGCCTACAATTTAGATAGGCACGCCTATAGATTTCGTAGGCATGCCTATGCTTTTGGTAGGCGAGCCTACAGTTTACATAGGCGTACCTACACTCAGTCAATGTAATTTGAAGTAAGTAAAACATATAAATTCAGTGTGAATCCCTTTAATCTGTGGACAATTATTCGCAAGGTTATCTTGTAAAGAGTGTTCGGGAGATACTTCCTTCATCAGCATGATAAACTAAACAAAATGGCTAACAAGACAGAGCTGCAATCTATTTGGTGTAAATTATAAAGACTAAATTCACTATTTAATCACAAATGCCCTAGCCCAGATGTAGTGAAAATTTTGCAGGAAAAAATAATATTATTTTCTTGACAAAAAGAGCGACCAACGGAAGCTCCTTTTGGGCAATTGAAAATAAATTATTTTGACAAAAAATTGTAGTGAAAGCTGGAAGTAGCTCCTTAGAAAAAAACACTCAAATATTTCTGAATTTCCTGAAATCATTTTTGTAACAAAAATTGTATTTTCGTGTCAAACTACCATGATGCCAAAACTATTTAAAGAAAATATCCGAATTGCATTCGGTTCTATCCGAACGCAATTGCTACGAACCACATTGACAGTATTAATTATTGCCATTGGTATAACAGCACTGGTTGCAATCCTAACCATTGTAGCGGCTTTGGGGAACACATTATCATCTGATTTTGCTTCGATGGGAGCCAATACTTTTAACATAAATCAATACGAAAACACCTCTCGCCGTCGTGGTGGCGGGGAACGCGAAATTATAAATCCAATTATTTCCTATCCTCAAGCGTTGGCTTTCAAGAACAAATACAATTACCCAATGACCGAAACGTCATTATCCTTTACAGCTACAACTACTGCCGAAGTAAAATATGAAGCTACAAAAACAGATCCCGAAATTAGTGTATTAGGTGTCGATGAACATTTTTTGACCAACTCGGGACTAG
The DNA here is from genome assembly GCF_002813295.1 of Flavobacterium sp. 5. Classification (NCBI taxonomy): domain Bacteria; kingdom Pseudomonadati; phylum Bacteroidota; class Flavobacteriia; order Flavobacteriales; family Flavobacteriaceae; genus Flavobacterium; species Flavobacterium sp. 5. The sequence continues at coordinate 3,218,306 of NZ_PHUE01000001.1, read as the reverse complement.
AAACTGATGCGGGAAGAAATTTTACCAATTTTGATATTTCGAACAATGCTTATGTTTGTGTTATCGGATCCGATTTTAAAAAAGGACTTTTGAAAGATGTTAATCCGCTAGGCAAAACGATTTCTGTACGTGGTGCCAAATTCAAAGTTATAGGTGTGCTAAAAGAGAAAGGTTCTACCTTTGGAAACAGCCAGGATTTAAGGCTTTTAATTCCTATACAAGTAGCTCGTTCCTTATTTACTGCTCCAAACATTAACTATTCTGTGAGTGTTATGGTTGGAAAAAAAGAGTTATTAAGCCCTGCAACCGACTACGCTATTAGTGCCATGCGTGGGATTCGAAAATTAAGCCCCGTAAAAGACAATAATTTTGGTGTTGTACGAAGCGATGATTTGATTAATAAAATAATGAGTATCTCCGAATATTTAAATATGGCAGCATGGCTTATCGGGATTATCACCATTTTTGGATCATCGATCGCTTTGATGAATATTATGATTGTTTCGGTAACCGAACGTACTCGAGAAATTGGAGTTCGAAAAGCATTGGGCGCCAAAAAAACGACTATTGCTTTTCAGTTTTTTATCGAAACATTATTGATTGGTCAAATTGGTGGTTTGGTAGGGATTATTTTTGGAATTTTAATTGGCTTTGGAATTTCGAGCTTAATGAACTTTGCCTTTGTAGTTCCTTGGGGAGCTATTATTGCTGCCTTTGCAACCAGTTTTATTGTAGCAGTTGTATCTGGATTGTACCCTTCTATAAAATCGGCAAATTTGGATCCGATTGAGGCTTTACGATATGAATAGGTTTTAAAATCACCATATTGGTTACGATATTCAAGACTAACTATCGTAACCAAATATATTATTTCGTGCTTCGAACCATTCTATCATTTTCGTAAATATCTTTACGAAGTTCGATATTTTTAAAATTCATTTTCTCCAATAAATCAATCATTTCTTTTCCTAAATATTGATTGATCTCAAAGTACAATTGCCCTGAATCTGAGAGATTCTTCTTTGCCAATTCGGCTATTTTTCGATAGAATATCAATGCATCATTATCTTCGACAAATAGTGCTAAATGTGGTTCATACTCCAAAACATTCTTCTTGATTTCCTCTTTTTCCAGATTTCGAACATAAGGAGGATTCGAAACAATAATATCAAACTCTTGCTCTAAATCTACCGTTTCCAGAATACTTTGATGAAGAAACGTAATATTTACCTCATTGAGGACTGCATTTTTTTGGGCTTTTGCCAAAGCTTTTTCAGAAACATCAAGAGCAAAAACCTGAGCATTCGGAATATTTTTTGCCAACGAAATAGCAATACAACCGCTTCCTGTCCCAATATCAAGAATCTTTATCTTTTGATTTTCGCCTTCAGACTTTTGACTATTAATAATCCAATCAACCAATTCCTCTGTTTCCGGTCTCGGAATCAAAACATCTGAATTGACTTCGAAATCCAATCCATAAAAGCTGGTTTTCCCTAACAAATACTGAACTGGGATTTCTAGTTTTAATGATTTCAAAATAGCATTCCAAACCAAAATAGCTTCATCTGTAAATACCAAATCAGGCTGTAAAGCCAAATCAATTCTTTTCAATTGTTGTTTTTCTTCCAATATCAAATAGAAAAAACTCTCTGCTTCCGTAGCATCGTAAATTGGTGTGAGTTCTGCAATAAATTGAGTTCTGTATTCTTTAATTTTCATCGGAAATTAAATTTTTAAATCTTTCAACATCCAAACTGGGCAACTCGTATGCCCTGTACTTCCCATTGGTGAACAAATGTTTTCGAAACCTACTTTCTTATATAATTTTTGAGCATCCAACATAAAAGGCATGGTTTCCAAATAGCATTTCTCGAATCCAAAATCACGAGCGCTTTGTAAACATTGTTCCATCATTTGGCTGCCAATTCCCTTTCCACGGGTTTCTGGCAGGAAATACATTTTTTGTAATTCACAGAAAGTATCAGCTTCATTTATTAACTGTGCCACTCCTGCGCATCCCACAATTCGCCCCTCGTTTTCTACAACATAATAAACTGATCTTGGTTTACTATATTCTTCAAACATCAAATCAAGATAAGGATCTTCATAAGCAGTTCCAGTTTTTGGAATATTCAATTCGTCAAAAACATCTCTTATTAATTGAGCAACCGCCTGATTATCTTCTTTTTGTATTTTTCTAATGATCCAATTATTCATAACACCCTCTATTATTCATTTAATAATACAAAAATAGCCATTGTAAATGGTAAAAACATCCAAACTTTCAAACTAAATCCTAATCTCAAAATTACTATTTTTGCAAGGTGAAGATACATGAAAAATATATGAGCCGTTGCATCGCTCTAGCCAAAAACGGTCTTGGAACTACATATCCAAATCCTATGGTTGGAAGCATTATTGTTTATGAAGACAAAATCATAGGCGAAGGCTGGCATAAAAAAGCAGGTGAACCTCATGCTGAAGTCAATGCTGTAAATTCGGTTATAGATAAATCATTACTAAAAAAAGCGACAATCTACGTCAGTTTGGAACCTTGCAGTCATTTTGGAAAAACACCTCCTTGTTGTGATTTGATTATAAAAAATAAAATTCCAAATGTTGTTGTTGGCACTATAGATCCTTTTAGTGAAGTTTCAGGAAATGGCATTAAAAAATTAATTGAAGCCGGCGTTCATGTTACTGTTGGTATTCTGGAAGATGAATGTAACGAACTCAACAAACGCTTCTTTACTTTTCATCAAAAGAAAAAACCATACATTATATTAAAGTGGGCACAAAGTCAGGATGGCTTTATTGCTCCTTTTGAGAAAAGCGAAAAAAAACCAGTTTGGATCAGTAATACCTATTCACGACAATTAACTCACAAATGGCGAACAGAAGAACAGGCTATTTTGGTAGGAACACAAACTGTTATTGATGACAATCCAAAACTAAATGCTAGGGATTGGCAAGGAAATAACCCTATCCGAATCATATTGGATCAAAACAATCGCATTCCTAAAGAAAGTTCCATTTTTGATAATCAAACAAAAACCATTGTCTTTACCAATTCTGAAAACGCTATCTCCAAAGAAAACACTACCTTTGAAAGAATAGATTTTAAACAAAATATTGCCAGACAAATTGTTGATTTTTTATACAGATACAACATTCAATCGGTTATTATAGAAGGAGGACTTCAAACTCTACAGACCTTTATCGATGCTAATCTTTGGGATGAAGCTCGAATTTTTACAGGAAAAACAACTTTAAACAAAGGAATCAAAGCCCCTTTGTTATCAAGAACTAATTCCGAAAAACAATTAATTGAAAAGGACGAACTTACAATACTAAGAAACGATGATTAATGCTATTATTTTCGATTTTGGAGATGTGTTTATCAATTTAGACAAACAAGCAACCCAAGATGGTTTAAAAAATCTCGGCATTTCTGAGTGGAACGAAGATTTAGACCAATTGAACTTACAATATGAAGTTGGTGCCATTACAGGAGAAGATTTTTTATCTGGAATTCAAAAACATACTAACAATGCCTCTATTGAAGACATTCGTGAAGCTTGGAATTCTATACTGACAGATTTTCCATTATATCGATTAGAATTTCTTCAAATGCTTTCGCAAAAGTATCGTTTGTTTTTATTAAGCAATACCGATGCAATCCACATTGACACTTTCGAACAAAAATCCGGAACTTCATTTTACAGCGATTTTTACCAGTGTTTTGAGAAAGTGTATTTTTCTTTTGAAATTGGTATGAGAAAACCAAATCCTGATGTTTACAGTTTTGTACTAGACCAAAACGGATTACAAGCCAAACAAACATTATTTATAGATGATAAAAAAGAAAATACCGATGCAGCCCAAGCACTCGGTCTTCACATATGGAATTTACAGGTAGGAGAAGAAGATGTTGTTCATTTATTTGATAAAAAAATAATATAACAATATCAAAATTGAATATTGATATTGAATTCGATTTTTGAAAATGAAAGACACTTACAATACTATTGCATTTCCCTCTGAAGAATCTTTATTTAAGGAAAAAAGCAGCAAATTCTTCGGTTATGCATTCCCTATAGAATCCGATGACGAAGTAAAACCTATAATCGAAGTCTTAAAAAAGAAACATCCACACGCTGTTCATTACTGTTATGCCTACCAAATAGGAGCAGAAACTATTCAATACAGAGCAAATGATGATGGAGAACCCAGCAACACTGCAGGTGCACCAATTTACGGCCAAATACAATCTTTTGGACTTACCAACGTTCTTGTAGTTGTGGTTCGAATTTATGGAGGCATAAAACTGGGGGTTGGCGGATTGATTACTGCTTATAAAACTTCCGCACAAATTACTTTAGAATCATCTGAAATTATCGAAAAGACAATTGACATCTCTTTTCAGATTTCATTTGATTATAAAAACATGAATAAAGTCATGCGGGTAATCAAAGAAAAAAAGTTAGACATTGTGAATCAAGAAATGGAAATAAACGAAGAAACTAATTTACCAATTGGCAAATTTGTAATAAAAACCAGAAAAAAAAATGCCGAAATGATATTCGACACTTTTAGTTCTTTGTTTGAAATTGGCATAAAAAAACTGTAAATTCTCATTAAAAAGAACTCATTTTGATTATTATTCAAAACTTTTTAATAGTTCCAAAATGTAATCCGGAGGCGCAGTTGGTTTGCCTGTTTTTAGAGACACAAAAACCAACAAAAATTGAGCAGTTGTTAATAACTCCTTCGCTTCATTATAAATAGCGCAATCAAATTCAATCTTCACAGACGTCTGACTTTTGAAAACCGTATGTACTGTTAACAACTCATCATAAACTGCTGATTTTTTATAATTGATATTCATATTTACAATTGGAAGCCCAATACCGCTTTCTTCCATCTTTTTATATGAAACCCCTTTATTTCTAAGCCATTCGACTCTTCCTATCTCAAAATAAGGAATGTAATTCCCGTGATAAACAACGCCCATTTGATCCGTTTCAGAGTAACGGACACGGACTTGAATTTGATGATCTTTCATTAATTTTGCATTAAAAATTTAAACTTCAAAAAGCTTCTTACAACAATTTTTTCAAAAATTATAACTTAAAATATTTTTTTTTATAGATAATTGTTCACATATTTGTTATCCCGAAAAAAGGATTTTTTTCGCATCCTTTTTGTAAGATAATAAGTACCCAAATAAAATAATTTAACTAGATATATGAACAAGACTGCACAATCAGTATGGGAAAACTGTCTGTCCTTTATAAAGGACAATATTCAAGATCAAGCCTATAAAACTTGGTTTGAACCGATTAAGTCAGTTGAACTTACCGATAATGCATTATATATTCAAGTACCAAGTAAATTTTTCTACGAATGGCTAGAAGAACACTACGTAAAATTATTAAAAGTAGCTTTGACCAAAGAACTTGGAAAAAATGCAAAGTTACTGTATAAAATTAAAATGGAAAACACTTATGGCAACAAACAACCGTTTACTGAACAGTTACCAAGCGCCAATAGAGGTCCTGTAAAAGCACAAGAAGTAGACGCCCCTTTTAAAAATCTTAATCCTGAATTAAAAAATCCATTTGTAATTCCTGGTATTCGAAATTTAAAAATCGAATCTCAATTGAATGCTAACTATAGTTTTGATAATTTTTTAGAAGGTGATTCTAATAGATTAGCACGTTCAGCAGGTATGGCTGTAGCTAACAAACCTGGAGGAACTTCCTTTAACCCATTATTAATTTTTGGTGGTGTTGGATTAGGAAAGACTCACTTAGCACATGCTATTGGTGTTGAAATCAAAGATAAATTTCCTGAAAAAACAGTTTTATATATTTCTGCCGAAATCTTTACACAACAATATATTGACTCAGTAAAGAAAAACAACAGAAATGATTTCATTCATTTTTATCAATTAATCGACGTATTAATCATCGACGATGTTCAATTCCTTTCTGGAAAATCAGGAACACAAGATGTATTTTTTCATATTTTTAATTATTTACACCAAAATGGCAAACAGGTAATCTTAACTTCAGATAAGGCACCTGTTGATATGCAAGATATCGAACAACGCTTATTATCTCGTTTTAAATGGGGATTATCAGCTGAGTTACACCAACCTGATTACGAAACTAGAATTTCAATCTTAAAAAACATTTTATATCGTGATGGTGTCGAAATGCCAGACGAAATTATAGAATATGTAGCTAGAAACATCAAGTCAAATGTTCGTGAACTGGAAGGTGCTATCATATCGTTGATTGCACAATCATCTTTCAACAAAAAAGAAGTAACGATTGAACTGGCCAAAAGTGTAGTAGAAAAATTTGTAAAAAATGTAAAGAGAGAAATCTCTATCGATTATATTCAAAAAATTGTTTCCGATTATTTTCAATTAGATTTAGAAACTTTACAATCTAAAACCAGAAAAAGACATGTTGTACAAGCGAGACAGTTGGCTATGTTTTTTGCTAAAAAATTCACAAAAGCTTCATTAGCTAATATCGGTTCTCAAATAGGGGATCGTGATCACGCTACCGTACTGCATGCTTGTAAAACAGTTGATAATTTAGTTGCTACCGACAAACAATTCAAAAAGTATGTCGAGGACATCAATTCAAAATTAACACTATAAAACAATGCCTATTAAGATTTTAATGGTTTGTTTGGGCAATATCTGTCGATCTCCTTTGGCAGAAGGCATATTAGCCTCTAAACTTCCTATTGAAAAATTTCTTGTTGATTCAGCAGGAACGGGTTCTTGGCATGTTGGTCATTCTCCAGACAAACGCTCAATATCTACTGCCCAAAAAAATGGTTTAGACATTTGTAATCAAAGGGGGAGACAATTCTCAAGAGCTGATTTTGATACTTTTGATTATATTTTTGTAATGGACAACAGCAATTACAATGATGTAATTCATCTTGCTCAAAACGAAACTCAAAAAAACAAAGTTCAACTGATTTTAAATTCTATATTTCCTGATGAAAATGTGGATGTCCCAGATCCATACTACGGAGTAACGAATGGATTTGACATGGTATACCAAATGTTGGACGAAGCTTGTGAAGTAATTGCTAAAAGACTAATCGATAAACACCCTCAATAAAAACTAAATGCGTTTTTATAGCTTTGATTATAAAATCAAATGCAAAATCGTTTTTTTCGAAAAGTAAAATATCTTATTATAAAATATGAAACCAGCACCTCTTTTTGGAAAACTATACTTAATTCCAACTACAATGGGCGATTGCGACCCAATGGATGTATTACCACAAACCATAAAAAGATGTGTTGAACTTATCGATTACTATATTGTTGAGAATGATAAAACAGCTCGAAAATCAATTAAACTAACGAATCCCGAGAAAAAACAATCAGAATTAAATCTGTTTGTACTAAACAAACATACCGAAACCAAAGAACATTTGGATTTCATAAAGCCTTTATTAGAAGGAAAAAATGTGGGTCTAATGAGTGAAGCCGGTTGCCCTGGTGTTGCCGATCCTGGTGCTGTAATTGTGAAACTAGCGCATGATCGCAACATTCAAGTTGTCCCTTTAGTTGGCCCTTCTTCCATTTTATTAGCAATGATGGCTTCAGGAATGAACGGACAAAGTTTTACTTTTCATGGTTATCTGCCTATTGAAAAAGACGAAAAAAAAGCTAGTTTTAAAAATTTAGAACGCATTTCTTTCGAAAAAAATCAATCTCAAATTTTTATTGAAACACCTTATCGTAACAATAAATTATTGGAAGATTTAATCCAAACTTTGCATCCTGAAACCCATTTATGTATTGCAACAGACATTACTTTACCAACTGAATATATTAAAACAAAGAAAATTTCGGCTTGGAAAAAAGAGACTATTGATTTACATAAACGTCCGACTATTTTTATCATTCATAAAATGTAAAAGACAGCTGCTTTTCAATAATTTATAAGAGTAAATGATATTTAAAACAATTACTTTTATATCCTTTTAAATTATTTATTGCATGAGCAAACTACCAAATATAACTACGAGCATTTTTACGGTAATGTCCAAAATGGCAACTGAATACAATGCTATTAACCTTTCGCAAGGATTTCCAAATTTTCCTGTTGACGAGCGATTAACTCAAATCGTATCAAAACTTTCTAGTGAAAATGTACATCAATATACACCGATGGCAGGTTATCCACCATTGATGGATCAAATTGCAAAATTAATTCAAAGTTCATACAACAGAACAATCGAACCCGAAACAGAAATCCTTGTTACTGCTGGTGCCACTCAAGCAATATTTACAACATTACTAGCCTTACTAAAAATAAACGACGAGGTAATTATTCTGGACCCAAGTTATGATTGCTATGAAGCTCCAATTCTATTAAGTAATGCAAAACCCATTCGCGTAGCACTCAACGATGACTATACACCAAATTGGAACACTATTGCAAATGCATTTTCGGATAAAACCAAAATGATAATCATTAACAATCCTCACAATCCGACTGGGAAAATCTTAAACGAATCTGATTTAGAAAAACTTGAAATACTTTTGGAAAAACACCCAAACGTACTCTTACTTTCTGACGAAGTCTACGAATACATTACTTTCGAAGAAAAACATATTTCAACTCACACTCGAAAAAAACTACTAGATCGTTGCATAACGGTTTCCTCATTTGGAAAATCATTCCATGTTACTGGTTGGAAAATAGGTTACCTCGTAGCTCCTGAATATTTAATGAAAGAAATCAAAAAAGTGCATCAGTTTCTGGTTTTTAGCGTCAACAGTATTTGTCAAGTAGCCGTTTCTCAATATCTGGATTTAGTGACAATAAAAGAAATTAGCCCGTTCTATCAAGAGAAAAGAGATTACTTTAGATCATTATTAAAAAATAGCCGATTCAAATTGATGCCTTGTGAAGGAACTTATTTTCAAGTAGTATCATATGCAGGTATTTCTAACGAAAATGATGTGGATTTTTGCAAACAACTAATTACAGAGCATGGAGTTGCTGCAATTCCTATATCTACTTTTTATGCTGATGGAAAAGATTTAAAATTAATTCGCTTTTGTTTCGCCAAGGACAATTTCACTTTGAAAGAAGCTGCAAAAAGATTATGTGCTGTTTAAACTTAGCCTCTAAATGTACTATGTATTACATTTCACAATTTTAAGACAATTATTGTATGAATTTCAAATAACCATTTCACAACTTAGTAACTTAGTATCTTTTATTCCAAAAAACTTAAAAAATATTATGCATGCATACTACTTTATTTTACTATATTTACAATCCAAAATATAAAAAATTATGAGTTATACCGATAAAATGCTAAGAGACGACGCTTTACAAGGCAAAGTAATAGTAGTTACAGGAGGCGGAAGTGGCTTAGGAAAAGCGATGACCAAGTATTTCTTAGAATTAGGCGCAAAAGTTGCTATTACATCTAGAGATTTAGACAAACTAAAAAATACGGCACAAGAATTAGAAACTGAAACTGGCGGTACGTGTTTGCCTTTACAATGTGATGTTCGCCATTACGAAGAAGTAGAAAACATGTTGCAAGAAGTATTGAAAGCTTTTGGGAAAGTAGATGTATTATTGAATAATGCAGCTGGAAATTTCATTTCACCAACAGAACGTTTGTCTTCTAATGCTTTTGACACTGTAATTGATATTGTTTTAAAAGGAACCAAAAACTGTACTCTTGCTTTTGGAAAACACTGGATAGATACGAAACAAACTTCTTCAACTGTGTTGAATATTGTCACTACTTATGCCTGGACAGGTTCTGCTTATGTCGTTCCAAGTGCTACAGCAAAAGCTGGTGTTCTAGCCATGACACGAAGTCTTGCTGTAGAATGGGCTAAATATGGCATCCGTACCAATGCAATTGCTCCAGGACCATTCCCTACCAAAGGGGCTTGGGATCGATTATTGCCTGGTGACCTTGCCGAAAAATTTGATATGGCTAAAAAAGTCCCTTTAAAAAGAGTTGGTGATCACCAAGAATTAGCCAATTTAGCAGCTTATTTGGTTTCTGACTTTTCTGCGTATGTAAATGGTGAAGTAATAGTTATTGATGGAGGAGAATGGTTAAAAGGTGCTGGACAATTTAATTTATTAGAAGCTATTCCCGAAGAGTTATGGGATCAATTAGAAATGATGATTAAAGCGAAAAAGAATCGTTAGTAATGTACCATAGTAAAAATTATTTTTACTATTAAGAAAACAAATAAAACACAACTACAAAAGAGAACTTACACAGTTCTCTTTTTTGTTTTATCAAACACAAAAACAGTTAAGAATACACAATATTATTTAAGATATAAAAGCAAGTCTAAAAACTATTTGTTTTTGTTAACAAAATAGATTTTCAAAACCCATAAATAATTGTATTTTTACCGTTCAAAATTTAGAAAATAAATGGGCAAAATCATAGCGATTGCGAATCAGAAAGGCGGAGTTGGAAAAACTACAACTTCAATAAACCTAGCTGCTTCACTTGGTGTATTAGAAAAAAAAGTATTACTTATAGATGCTGATCCTCAAGCAAATGCAACATCAGGATTAGGCATTGATGTTGAAACAGTTGAAATAGGAACTTACCAAATTTTGGAACATAGTCATACGCCACTAGAGGCTATTGTTAAATGTTCCTCACCAAATGTAGATGTAATTCCAGCACATATCGATCTTGTTGCGATTGAAATAGAACTAGTCGACAAAGAAAACAGAGAATATATGCTTAAAAAAGCATTAGAAAGTGTAAAAGATCAATACGATTACATCTTAATTGACTGTGCACCATCTCTTGGATTATTAACGTTAAATGCATTAACAGCTGCAGACTCAGTTGTTATTCCAATTCAATGTGAATATTTTGCATTAGAAGGTTTGGGTAAATTATTGAATACCATAAAAAGTATTCAAAAAATTCACAATCCGGATTTAGATATTGAAGGATTATTATTAACCATGTTCGATTCAAGATTGCGTTTGTCTAATCAAGTGGTTGAGGAAGTTCAAAAACATTTTAACGATATGGTTTTTGAAACAGTGATTCAAAGAAATGTAAAATTGAGTGAAGCCCCAAGTTTTGGAGAAAGTATTATCAACTATGATGCTACTAGCAAAGGAGCCGTTAATTACATTCATTTAGCTCAAGAAATTATAAAGAAAAATAGTAAATAGTTGTATGTCAAAAGCAATAAAAAAACAAGCCTTAGGTAGAGGTTTATCTGCATTATTAAAAGATCCTGAAAACGATATTCAATCGGTAGAAGATAAAAATGCAGATAAAGTTGTAGGGAATATTATAGAGCTTGAAATTGATGCTATAGAAATTAATCCATTTCAGCCCCGAAGTAATTTTAATGAAGAATCTTTGCGTGAACTAGCCACTTCTATCAAGGAATTGGGGGTAATTCAACCTATTACCGTTCGTAAATTAGACTTTAACAAATACCAGTTAATTTCTGGAGAACGTCGTTTGCGTGCATCTACATTAATTGGACTTACTACTGTTCCTGCTTACATACGTATTGCAAACGATAATGAGTCTCTAGTAATGGCTTTGGTTGAAAATATTCAACGTCATGACTTAGATCCAATAGAGATTGCTCTTTCATACCAACGATTAATTGACGAAATTCAATTGACTCAAGAGCAGATGAGCGAAAGAGTTGGTAAAAAACGTTCCACTATTGCCAACTATTTAAGACTTTTAAAACTTGATCCAATTATCCAAACGGGAATTCGTGACGGTTTCATCAGTATGGGTCACGGTCGTGCTATCATCAACATTGAAGATCACGATGTTCAAACCGATATTTATCAAAAAATAGTTAGTCAAAATCTTTCGGTTAGAGAAACAGAAACTTTGGTAAAAAACTACCATGAAAGTTTGAAACCAAAACCTGCGATGCCTGCAAAAACAGCTTCTTTTGAAATTAACGATGAAGATGTGAGTACTTTTAATAAATATTTTGGAACAAAAATAGATGTAAAAGTCGCTGGAAATGGTAAAGGAAAAATCACCATCCCTTTCCATTCTGAAGAAGACTTCAATAGAATTATAAAACTAATAGAAGGGTAGTGAATAAAATCATATTCATAGGTCTATTGCTTTTTCTTTTTGGAAACGCAACGATTTTTGCACAAGCAAAAAAAGATGGTGTTTTACAATCAAAAGACACTTTGAAATTAGTAGAAATAGACCCTTTGACACCTGCAAAAGCTGCCTTTTATTCAGCAATATTACCTGGACTTGGGCAAGCATATAATAAAAGTTACTGGAAAATTCCAATAGTTTACGGAGCTATTGGAACCAGCTTATATCTTTATGTTGATAACAAAAAGAAATACCACGAATATAGAGATGCCTACAAAAGTCGTCTATCTGGTAATCCCGACCCAAAATACGACTATCTTACTGACACACAATTAATTTCTGCACAAGAATTCTACCAAAGAAATGCTTCTTTATCAGGCCTTTTTGTACTTGGTTTTTATGTACTAAACATTATAGATGCCAATGTTGACGCTGCATTAATACAATTCAACGTCAATCAAAGTCTATCAGTAAGACCAGAAATAACCCCAGATGCTGTAACATTAAAATCAAATTTGGGACTAACACTTAATTATCGTTTTTAGATTCGGAAATTATCCGTATCTTTTTAAAAATCAAAAAAATAACACATAATGAAAATTGCGCTTTTAGGATACGGAAAAATGGGGCAAGTAATCGAAAGGATTGCTTTAGAAAGAGGACATGAAATTGTTTTAAAGAAAGATGAATTCAATACTTACGACGGACTTTCTACTGCAGATGTTGCTATCGATTTTAGCGTACCAACTGCTGCAGTACCTAATATTTCAAATTGTTTTAATGCCAACGTGCCTGTAGTTTCTGGTACGACGGGATGGTTAGAGCATTATGATGAAATGATTGCCCTTTGTAAAGCAAAAAATGGAGGTTTCATATCTAGTTCTAATTTTAGTCTTGGTGTGAATTTATTCTTTGAATTTAACGAATATCTAGCAAAAATAATGGCTCCATTTGATCATTATAAAGTAGAAATGGAAGAGATACATCACGATCAAAAATTAGATGCTCCAAGTGGAACAGCGATTTCTCTTGCAAAAGGTGTTATTGAAAACAGTAACTATTCTAACTGGACACTTGACGAACCTAAAGAAAAAGAAATTCATATTGAAGCGGTGAGAACTGGAACAGTTCCTGGAACTCATACAGTGACTTACAACTCAGAAGTGGATTCTATAGAAATAAAACACACTGCTCATAATCGTGAAGGTTTTGCATTAGGTGCGGTTATCGCCGCCGAATGGCTGGCTGGAAAACAAGGTGTGTTTACCATGAAAGATGTATTAAATCTTAATTCATAATAACAACCCCAAATACAATTTTAAAATAGAATTTAGGCAAACACTAATTTCTAGTTTTTAACCTCAAATTTTTCAAATTATGACACTATATCTTTGGTTTGTATTTTTCTTAGCTGTTCAGGTTATTCATTTTCTAGGAACATGGAAACTATACGAGAGTGCTGGTAGAAAACGTTGGGAAGCTGCTATTCCAGTTTACAATGCTATTGTTTTAATGAAAATAATTGATCGCCCAACTTGGTGGACAATTTTACTTTTCATCCCGATTATTAATTTGATTATGTTTCCAGTTATTTGGGTAGAGACCATTCGTAGTTTTGGAAAAAAAACATCTATCGACACTTTCCTTGTAATTGCAACTTTAGGTTTTTATATTTTTTATCTTAATTATACACAATCCTTAACTTACATATCTGATAGAAGCTCAAGCCCTGATCATAAAGGTGCCGATACTATTAGTTCATTACTTTTTGCAATCATTGTTGCTACAATTGTACACACCTACTTCATTCAACCTTACACTATCCCTACTTCTTCATTAGAGAAGTCATTATTGGTTGGAGACTTTCTATTTGTAAGCAAAATGAATTACGGAGCTAGAGTCCCTATGACAACAGTTGCAATGCCAATGGTACATGATACCATCCCAATGACTAAACGAAAATCATATTTAAACTGGCCGCAATTACCTTATTTTAGACTTCCTGCCTTACAAACTATTGACAGAACTGATATTGTTGTTTTTAACTGGCCAGCAGATACCGTATATAAATTCAGAGATCATTCTGGACTTAGAGTAGACAAACCTATTGACAAAAAATCTAACTATGTAAAACGTTGCGTTGGTATTCCAGGTGATAGTTTGTCTATAAAAGACGGATTAGTATATATTAATGGGAAAGAATTGATTCTACCTGAGCGTGCAAAACCGCAGTTTTCATACAATGTTGTTTTAGACGGAAAAACGCCTATTGACTTTGAATATCTTTTCAAAGATATGGATATCACTGACGGTGCTGGTTTCTTAAATCAACAAACAAGAGATACCTTATTCATAAGTGCATTAACTGCTGCCGGCGCAGAGCGATTAAAAACTGTTCCTGGAATAACTGCTGTAAACAGAATTATTTCTAAAGGTGTTGAAGATGGTATTTTTCCTCATATTAACAAATGGAACCGTGACAACTTTGGACCAATTTATATTCCACAAAAAGGAAAAACAGTCGCCTTAAATTTAGAAACATTACCTTTCTACAAAACCATCATTACCGATTACGAGAAAAAAAATCTTAAAGTAAATGGCAATGAAATACAAATTGACGGAAAAGTAGCAAGCACTTATACTTTTGACCAAAATTATTATTGGATGATGGGAGACAATCGTCATAACTCTGAAGATAGTCGTTATTGGGGATATGTTCCTGAAAATCATATCGTAGGAAAACCAATTTTCATTTGGTTGAGTTGGGATACTAATGGAAAAGGGTTAAACAAAATTCGTTGGGATAGAGTTTTTACAACTGTTAGTGGTGAAGGACAACCACAATCTTACTTCAAAATTTTCTTAATTGCGCTTGCAGCCTTTTTTGTTGGAGAGTATTTTTGGAAAAAAAGAAAAGCGAAAAAAGAATTATAAAAAACTCACATTATGTCAGTAAACCAATGGTTCATTTTTTTTATAATTATTCAAGTAATCCATTTTTTAGGAACATGGAAATTATATAAAATTGCAGGAAGAAAAAGCTGGGAAGCTTTAATTCCAGTTTACAATGCAATTGTTTTAATGAAGATCATTGGCAGACCTGCCTGGTGGACTATACTACTTTTTATCCCTATCATCAATCTAATAATGTTTCCTGTCATTTGGGTTGAAACATTACGAAGTTTTGGAAAAAATTCAAGTACTGATACTTTTTTAGGTATTTTTACTTTAGGATTTTATATTTATTACATCAATTATACTCAAAAATTAAGCTACAAAGCAGAAAGAAACCTTACAGCAAAGGATAAAACATCCGATACAATTAGTTCATTACTATTTGCGATTATTGTAGCTACTTTGGTTCACACATACATTATACAGCCTTTTACAATTCCATCTTCATCATTAGAAAAAACATTATACATAGGTGATTTTTTATTTGTAAGTAAAATAAATTTTGGTGCAAGAGTTCCTATGACTGCAATTGCGTTACCCATGGTACATGATTCAATTCCTTTTTTAGGTATTAAGTCGTACTTATTCAATGATGACATTACCAAAAAGGAAACTTCAATTTTAAACAAGTTTCAATTACCCTATTTTAGGCTCCCTTCGTTTGAAACGATTAAACGCAACGAAATTGTCGTTTTTAATCAACCGGCAGATACTTTGTTGGACATGAATAATTTTAAACCAGCAAGAAATTATTACAAACCAATTGACAAAAAAACAAATTTAGTAAAACGCTGTGTTGCTATACCTGGAGATTCTTTGGAGATTCGTGAAGGAAATGTTTACATCAATGGAAAACCTTCCAAATTACCAGAAAGTGCAAAACTTCAATATAACTTTTTTGTAAATACTCAAGGAACGAGTATGGATCAGGGCTCTCTAATACATATGTATGGAGCTAGAGATGGCATGAAGGATGGAAATGGAAATTTTGCATTGAATACTGATGGAGATTATGTATTAACATTAACAGATAGTGAAGCAAGCAGAATAGCTACTAATCCAGTAGTTAAAAGTGTCAAAAAGTATTTACAACCAAAAGGAGTAGATGGAGATGTTTTTCCGCATATTCATTCCTTAGGATGGAATATTGACAATTTTGGACCTATTTATATTCCAAAAAAAGGAGCGACAGTTAAACTAGACAAAAACTCACTTCCGTTTTACAAACGTATCATTCAGGAATACGAAAAAAACACATTACAAATTAACGGTGACAAAATTATAATAAACGGAAAACCTGCAAACAGCTACACTTTCAAGCAAGACTACTATTGGATGATGGGAGATAATCGTCAAAACTCTTTAGACGCAAGATTTTGGGGATATGTTCCTTTTGATCATGTAGTAGGTAAGCCAGTATTTATTTGGTTTAGTTGGGATAAAGATGGAAAAGGAATTCAAAAAATAAGATGGAATCGTGTTTTCTCTTTTACAAATGAAAATGGAGAGCCAAAATCTTATCTGATTCATTTCTTAATTGCACTTGCAGCCTTTTTTATTGGCGACTATTTTTGGAAAAAAAGAAAAGAGAAAAAAAATATTTAGCAAAGAAAACGGTAAAGTTCTAGTTTAAAGTTATCGCAATTATCTCAGCCTTTTAAACATTCAACATCTTAACAAATGGATATCCTACTACATCCTTCCTATTTTCCATCCATAAGTCATTTTGCAGCTATAGCGCAATCTGATAATGTTACATTTGAAATGGAGGATAATTTCCAGAAACAAACCAATCGCAATCGAACTTATATTTATAGCCCAAATGGCCTTCAATTATTGAATATACCTATAAAACATTCTAATTTAAGTCATCAGAAGACAAAAGAGATTAAGATAGAACAGGAATTTGATTGGCAAAAGCAACATTTCAAATCGCTGGAAGCAGCGTATAGAAGCTCTCCATTTTTTGAATATTTTGAAGATGATTTACTGCCTATTTTTCAAAAGAAACATACTTTCTTGATGGATCTTAATTTGGAAGCTTTTGATATTGTTTGCAAATGTTTGCGAATGAAATTACAGTTTGATACTACGATTGAATATTTTCATGAATTAGATAACTCACAAGTTGTCGATTTTCGCTATTTAGTAAATGGTAAAAAAGATCAATCCGCTTTTGAACCTTATACTCAAGTATTTGATGATAAACATGGATTTTTGAATAACTTAAGCGTTCTGGATTTGCTTTTTAACGAAGGGAAATTTGCAATGGATTATCTAAAGAATCAAGCTCTCATTCGATAAACTGAGATTCGTATTAGAAAAGAAAAACAATTACTTTGCCTACCCGCTATCTCATTCGGATTACTCATTAATCTTCAAAATCTCTGCTATAAAACTATTCCATAGATAGTTTTGCCATGATAGGAAAATGATCTGAGTTTTGAAAATCTGGAAAACTCTCAAATTGCTTCACTTCCATCGTTTCATCGGCAAAAATATAATCGATTCTAGCCGGATAGTATTTAAATTTATAAGTAGCCCCAAAGCCTTTACCAGCATCTTCAAAGCTATCCTTTAATTTTCCTTTTATGTTGCGATATACGTACGAAAAAGCACTGTTATTCATATCTCCACAGATGATAATAGGATATTTACAGTCTTTCTCATGTTCCTTAAAAATAGCTGCTTGTTCTTGTTGCTGTTTAAAAGCCTTACTAATTCGAATGAAAAGGTATTTGGACGTTTTCTGATTGATTGCATCAATGTTTTCGGAAATCTCACCCACTTCTGGTGAAATTTTTATAGACTGTAAATGCATGTTATATACCCTAATAATATCTTTACCTTTTTTTATATCGGCATACACAACATTATTATTTGAATGAGGAAATACTATATGTCCCTGATCAATAATAGGAAATTTAGAAAATATTGCCTGACCCGTTTTAATTTGTTCTCCTTCCATCAAGACGTATTTGTAAGGATAGACTTTTAAGTCAATATCAGCTGAATTCGAAAATTCCTGAATGCACAATATATCAGGATTTTGGCTATTGATAAATTCCAAAATGGTATCCGGAACATCATCACGATCCAACCATTTAAAGACATTGAATAATCGCACGTTATAACTCATAACGGTAAAATCCTTGTCGCTTGGCTGCAATTCTTTTGCTGTGAATTTATAAAATTTATTAAAAAAAGTAATTCCGACTAACAGAACTAAGCCTGACAAAATCATGCGTTTTTTAAACTGAATCGCCCAGTATAGAAAAAACAATCCATTAGCTAAAAAAAACAAGGGCATAAACAAAGTCAATACCGATGCAAACGGGAAGATTTTTGGTGCCAGAAAAGGGAGTAGATAAGCAATGAATGTTAGTACAATAAGTACTAAATTCAAAAGAAACATTCCTTTATTAAACCATGAAAGGTTCTTCATTTTTTAATGTATTTTGAACTTTTAAAAATTAAAAGTTCTCGATTTACACTTCAATATTGATATAAAAATAAGCTATTTTCCTGCTTGAAACAAAAATTCTTTTTCTTCTTGGTTCAAACTATCATATCCAGACTGACTGATTTTGTCCAAAATCTCATCAATCTGCTGTTGTTTTTTATCTTTAACCACTATTTTAGAAGTAGATTTTTCGACTGGTTTCTTATAATTTTTATGAACTTTTTTGAACGGTGTTGATGGCTTTTTAAACAGATTAGTAAAGAAATCCAAAACTGAACTTACTATCTTACTCAAATCTGTTCCATTTTGCAATAACTTCACATAGATAAAACCAAAAAAAGCTCCTGCCAAGTGTGATATATGCCCTCCTGAATTCCCTAAACGAAACTGCATTAAATCCAAAACAATAATTACTGCTGTAACGTGCCATAATTTGACATTTCCCACCAATAACAACCTTACATCCATCAAAGGATTATATGTTGTTGCAGCAACTAAAATAGCCATAATTGCTGCCGATGCACCAACTATCGCTCCACTAAAATGCATTAAATTAAAAGCTAAAGCAAAAATTAATCCTGCAAAAATGGCACTCAAAATATATACACCTAAGTACTGTTTGGCTGAAAAGAATGTCAAAAACAAGTAGCTTGCAAAATTCAGTACTATCATATTAAAGAATAAATGCAAAAAGCCATCATGAAAAAAAGCATACGTTAAAAAAGTCCATGGTCTTAACGCAAAAACTGAAGGTTCGGATGACAAAGCAATCCAATTAGGGAAATCAAATTCCCCAATGCTAAATTGATAGAAAAAAAGTAAGGAAACCAAAAAACAACCTATATTCCAAAAGATCATTTTCATGGCGATACCACCCAATCTATATTGCATTTTCAAATCGTCTAAAATATTCATACGTTTCTCTTTTCGATTATTTATCTGAAATTTACAATTTGTAATTTGATTTCAATTAACAGAACACAAGCTTTTTAACTAGTTCCATCGTTTATGATTAAATTTATTATTCCTCCAATACCACATCATTGCAAAACCAACTATTGCACCTCCAATATGGGCAAAATGTGCAATCCCACTTGATCCTCCAAAAATAGAACCTCCAGAAACTCCCAAATACAAATCAACTAATAATAATCCAGGAACAAAATATTTAGCTGGAACTGGAACTGGAATAAACATCAAAGACAATCCAGCATTAGGAAACATAAAAGCAAATGCTACCAACAAACCATAAATAGCACCCGAAGCACCAACCACATTGCCAAAATAGGCCCCTGTAAAACCATCAAAAGCAGAAGGAGTTAATAGTTCTTGCCATCTAGAATCGAATTTTCCTTCACTTAACGTTTTTAGTATTTCCACTTTTGAGTAACCATTGGCAACCAGAGTATCAATACCACTTTCGAAGAAATAATAATTGACAAGTGTATGTAATAATGCAGCTCCTAAACCACAAGAAATATAAAAGAAAACAAATCTTTTACCACCCCAATAATGCTCTAATGCCGAACCAAAAGAATATAAAGCAAACATATTGAAAGCAATGTGCCAAATATTAGGCAATGGCGCATGCATGAACATGTGTGTGAAAATTTGCCAGAAATGAAAATCTGGATTTTCGAAAAAATACATGGAAAGCATTTTATAGGCTGGTTCGCCAACCATCATAGAACCAATATAAAAAAGCACATTTATTATTAACAGCTGCTTAACTGTAGGCGTAATATTCATCATAAGGCAAACTTTTTATCTAAATCTTCCACACGCATAGTGATGAAAGTGGGTTTTTGAAATGGGGATACATTCGGGTCTTTACAAGCGAAAAGACCGTTAACTAAATTTTCTTGTTCTTTTTCGGTTAAATAAGCACCTGTTTTGACAGCCAGGCTTTTTGCCATCGATTTGGCAATTGTATCATTTTGGCTGAAACTATTCTCAGGAATTCCGTTATGCAGATCGCTTAGTAACTGATCTAAAACCATAGCTACTTCGCTCTCTGTAATATTTACAGGTATACCGGAAATCACAACATGATCTGGATTGGATTCCTCAAAAACAAAACCAGTATTTACCAATGATTGCTGCAAATCGGCAATAAGTTCCATTTCGCTTGCTGAGTAAAACAAATTAATAGGAAACAGCAATTGCTGACTAGATGCATGATGCACTGTCATGTTTACCAAAAATTGCTCATACAAAATACGCTGATGCGCTCTGCTTTGATCGACAATTACCATTCCGGACTTAATAGGCGAAACAATATATTTTTTGTGAATCTGATACGTTTTCTGAACCGTCTGCTCTACATCTTCATCATTAAACAAAGACGATGTTACCTCTTCATTTTCAAATGTAAACTCATTATTTTCATACGAAAAATCATTATTGTTACTCGAAGCAAATTCATTACCACCAAAAACTGCATTGGTATCCTGTTTCACATCCACATACAAACTTTCCCATGTAGCAGTTGGTTCCGCCCTTTTATATGATGAAGACGAATAACTCTTAGCAGGTTTTTCTTCAGCAAAAGGATTGAAATTTGTATCAATCTGAATCGTTGGAATTTCTCCATCTAAATTTTTATAATGATAAGGCGTATCCAGATTCGCATCTCTTTCAAAATCCAAAACCGGAGCCACATTAAACTGACCCAGACTATGCTTAATAGAAGCTCTTAAAATAGCATACATCGCACTTTCGTTATCAAATTTGATTTCGGTTTTTGTAGGATGTATGTTGATATCGATAGTATTTGGCGGCACCGTCAAATACAAATAATAACTAGGCTGTGAACCATCTTTTAGAATCCCTTCGTAAGCAGCCATAACCGCATGATGCAGGTACGGACTTTTTATAAAACGATCATTAACAAAGAAAAACTGCTCTCCCCTGTTCTTTTTGGCAAACTCAGGTTTGCAAACAAAACCCTGAATGCTCATCATCTCTGTATCTTCGATAACCGGAACTAATTTCTCATTGGTTTTACCACCAAAAAAATTAACGATACGCTGTCTCAAACTCGATGGCGGCAAATTATACATATCACTGCCATTGTGATAAAACGTAAAATGAATTTTGGGATGAGCCAAAGCCACGCGTTGAAACTCGTCAATAATATGACGATATTCCACCGTATCCGATTTTAAGAAATTACGGCGGGCAGGAATATTAAAAAATAAATTTTTAACAGCAAATGAAGTCCCTTTAGGCAGAACTGCCACATCTTGGGAAATAAACTTACTCCCTTCGATAACAATATGAGTTCCCAGTTCCTCCTGCTCTAATTTGGTTTTCATTTCCATGTGCGCAATCGCAGCAATAGAGGCCAATGCTTCTCCACGAAACCCTTTGGTATGTAATGAAAATAAATCTTCGGCTTGTCGAATCTTGGAAGTAGCGTGACGTTCAAAACATAGACGAGCATCGGTAACATTCATTCCAGAGCCATTATCAATCACCTGAACCAATGATTTCCCGGCATCTTTGATAATCAATTTGATGTCGGTAGCTTTGGCATCAACCGCGTTTTCCAATAGTTCTTTCACTACTGAAGCAGGTCTTTGCACTACTTCACCAGCAGCAATTTGATTGGCAACATGATCAGGAAGCAATTGAATTATACTCGACATTAAGAAAAATTAGTTTAAAGTTTAAGGTTTAAAGTTTTCAAACCAAGAAGGACAAATTTAAGGAATTTCTATTGTGTTTTTACAGTTTTCGACCCATAAAAAAACCATAAAAATTAGACCACAGATCACACGGATTTAACTGATTAACATAGATTAAAATGCAGGTTAAATAAACTAGTTTAAAAATTAACCGCAAATTGCACAAATTATCGCAAATTAATCTGTGATAATTTGTGGTTAAAAAAATTTTGAGACTAATAAAAAATACATTTTAACATTGTCATCTCTCAGCTATTTTTCAATTAATAAATCGCACAAAAAAACCTATACTATTCATCGAACAGTATAGGTTCTTTTTATGGATAACAACCAATTCGTAATTCCTAATTGATAATTCCTAATTGATTCATTTTATTCTTCGATTTGCAAAGGTTCGTTACCAATTCGCAAAGCGCCAGATGACAATAAATGCTGATTGTCAATTTGGTGCGATAAAGAAGCCTGCTGACGGATATAAGCCATTTTTATAGCTGCAATCGCTGCTTCAGTACCTTTGTTTCCGTGAATTCCTCCACTTCTGTCAATAGACTGCTGCATAGTATTATCGGTCAACACACAAAAGATAACAGGAATATCCGTTTGAACATTCAAGTCTTTAATTCCTTGTGTAACCCCTTCGCATACAAAATCAAAATGTTTCGTTTGACCCTGAATCACACAACCTATGGCGATTACAGCATCAACATTCTGAGTTTGCAACATTTTTTTAGAACCATATATCAGCTCAAAACTCCCTGGAACATTCCAGCGGATAATGTGATGAGCAGGAACTTCATTGTCCAACAAAGCTGTAATAGCTCCATTATAAAGCCCTTCGGTTATAGTATCATTCCATTCTGAAACAACAATCCCAAAGCGAAAATCTTTCGCGTTTGGGATTGAGTTTTTATCGTAATCAGATAAATTTTTATTTTCGGTAGCCATCTTTATTTTAGATTTTAGAATATTAGAATTTAGATTCAGATATTAAAGATAGATTTTTTGAAATAAATCTACAATCTTAAATCTACAATCTTAAATCTTTTATTGTGCCAAACCAATCAAACCATCCACTGTAGCAGCTTCTGGAGAGCTTTCATAATTTTCTTTAATATCTGTGAAATATTTCAAAGCATCTGCTTTATTTCCTAGAGCCAAAGCTACTTTACCAGCTTTCATCAAGAAACGAGGCGTAGTAAAATCATTTTTACTAGATTCAAAAGCCTTAACATAATTATCCAAAGCCTCTTTTGGTTGGTTCTTTTGAGAATAAGCATCCCCAATAGCTCCTTTTGCCAAAGCGCTCAAAATAATATCTTTTGAACTGAATTTACCTAACGAAGCAATCGCTTCATCATATTTACCTGTATTAAGGTAAGCGATACCAGCATAATAGTTAGCTAAATTTCCAGCAGCAGTTCCAGAATATTCGTCAGCGATTTTTACAAATCCAAATTTCCCTTCAGAACCATTCAATGATAATTTATATAATGAATCACTAGCCACACCATTAGTAGCTTTCTCAAAATTAGATTGAGCAACAAACATTTCGTTAGCAGCATCATCCTCTTTTGGAGTAGCAATAAATTTTTGATAAGCAAAATAACCAACAGTTACCAATGTAATAGCACCAACAACTCCAATTATAATTTTTTGATTCTTAGCAACCCAGTCCTCTGTTCTAGAAGCCGTTTCATCCAATTTCGAAAAAACCTCAGCCGTAGCACTGTCTTTTTCGTCAATCGTTACATTTTCAATTGCATCGTCTTTAACTTCCTTTTCCTTTGGTGCTTTATATCCTCTTTTACTGTAAGTAGCCATTTAAAATTTAATTTATGTGAACGGCAAAAATAAAATTTTTATTCTAATGCACGTAAAAAAAATGGATTTTATATTAAATTTTAGAAAAATATTTTTAATCCCTTATTTTCACTGCAAAATCACGCTCTAAAATCCGAATAATCAGGGCGTGCCACCAGCCAGAAAAAAGGGCTATTCTCTTTGCGGGTATGCGCCCTTTTCTCTGTCTGCTGTCGGGCTATCCGCGCTACTTTGGTAGCCAGCTTCTATCCCTCACGCGAGCCCACAGACGTAGTAAAAAAAACGAAAAAAGAGAAATTCTCCCCTTTTATTTTGGTCAGGAATAGCACACAGATTACTAAAAAAATTTTATTCCTACCACAGATTAATTAATTAAGAGCAAAATAATGTCACATTACTCTACCCTATAAGCCATATAAATACATTCAAGATTTAGCTTAGGTGACCTTATATGCCTTATATGGTTAAAAAAAAACATTCTCTTGTTTTGTATTTACTACTCTTATCAAAACCCCTCCATTTCAATTTCGTAGTCTTTCCTTTATTTTTTTAACAAATAAACCAAATAAAGGAAGAAAAAAACTATAAATTAAAGTAAGAATAATCTAGTTTTGTTTTCTCATTATTAATTAATCAAACCATTAAAAAACAATTTATGTCCAATTTACTCAACAATCGTGTAAACACTACAGCAACAGCTGTGCAAGTAACAGCCATCAAAGCTGCATTTCAAACCATTACAACCAATCTGCCTTTCCTCGTAGGCTTGACTGCCGATGAGCGAAAATCATTAACCACTATCGATGTCAACAACAAAGCCTTTACCGAGGATGCAATCAATGCAGCCGTAAACAATCCGACACTTATTCCATCGTACATTTCGGTAACTAATATGAAAAATGACTTAACCCTTTTTACCCAACTAGACGAACTATCCGCAATGGCAACCCAACTTTTCGAACGCATCGAAGACACCAAAATGCTTGCTGGAAGTGAGGCCTATGGAGCAGCACTATCTCTCTATAAAGCCTTTGGCGCCGCTGCCGATGCGGGAGTATCTGGCACTGATAGTATTGTAGACCAACTCAAGAAACGTTTTGCTACCAGTACGGGCAGTACCGTTACCACTCCTCCAGTGGCACCTGCTCTGCCATAATACTATTTAGTACCTCAATAGTAACTGCCTCTTTACATTCAAAAGAGGCATTTTTTTTGCCAAAATGCAATTAGCAATTCACCCCATAACAACGGTAATATATAAAAAACAGGTGCTTAACCATAACAATAGAGGTAGGTCGTACCTGTTTTATTGGTACTTCGTACCTGTACTATTGGCACGAAGCACCAATAAGACAGGTACGATTAGCCAATAGTATTGGTAATTATAGCCAATAAAACAGGTTGCTTACACCAATAGTATTGGTAACTCACCATAATAACAGAGGTACTTCGTACCAATAGTATTGGTTATTCACACCAATACTATTGGTGATTAACACCTGTTTTTGGGAAAATAAAGATATTTAACAAACCATAAAGACATCAAAATAATGACATCCAGTAGCAATAAATACAAAAAGAATCTTGGGGACAACTACCCATCAATTGGCAATTTTATTCATTACCATATTATACAGCATAAAATCAAGAAAGGCGATCTGGCTCGGACGTTACAGATACTTCCAACGGGATTGAACGATTATTACAAAAGAGACTCCTTACAATTTGCCATTTTATGGAAGCTGAGCCATGCGATGAAACACAATTTTATAGCACAATTGGGCGAATACCTACCGTACCGTTTTGAAAGCATACGCGAAAAAGCCCTGAAAGAAGAACTAGCTCAGAAAGATGCTCTTATCCTGAAAATGGAAATTCAGCTGGAAGCTTTTAGAGAGATGAACCGCAAATAGACTAAAGTGGAACAAATGGATTGTTCTTAATAGTAGGTATCTAGAAAACTAATGACAAAGAAATTTGTCTCTATATAAGTAAGTAATAACTTTCGATATCAATCATTATTTGTAAGAATATTTTAATATCTTCGAGAAAATAATAACACGCAATGCAATTGTGCCAATCCATATAAATTAGGATGTATACTCGCAAATTTATTGCACATATATACGAGTTACCAGTAATTTTAAAAAACCAACAGAGAATTCAATAACAATGACACAAAAAAAATTTGACAGACTTCTTTTAATTTTAAGTATTCTTTGCTTTTTGACAATACTACAAATCAAATTTTTCCATATCAAATTTAATTATTTAAACTTTGATATAGATACCATTGACAAGACAAATGATATTGTTTTTAATCTCGCTACCAACATTATTGCAAGTTATATTTTCTATGTGATTAACATTCAAATAGTAACTTATATTAGAGAAAAGAAAACGAGAAAATTAATAAACAATTACCTTACCGACCTTGCAACTCAAATGAAAGTTGGACAACTTTACTTAAATAAAACTTATTTCAATAATGTAGATTTTGAAACATTGACATTAGGAGATTTTAGTAACTTAACTACACTACAAAACACTCAAATTAATTTTAGGTACCAGCAAATAAACACATTAGGAATAAATACAAATTATTCAACAGGAACTTACAGTGAAATAGATTTGTTTGATGAAGAAAGAGAAATGGTTAAAAATAACATTCAAATAATTTTTTCTTTTCCATATATTTCATCCGTTGATTACGACTTAATAAACTTGTTGCATAAAATTCAGTCAAGCTTTTTTTATATTGGTGTAAAACACATAAAAGGAGGAGTGATATATTTGAATTTTAATCAACATTTTTTCGAACATTATGAAAATTTCAAAGCGTTGAAAAAATTTGTTGAGCCAAGACAAACTACATAAAAAAACATAGGAGCCGTTACAAGATATTTGGCCATTTGGCTGAATTTGAAGATGGTTTTGTACACTGGTAATCTTACAAAGAATACAAAACCATCAATTTATGCAAAGCAACAACCTCAATAATCAAAATCAATGGAAACAAAAATAAAAGTAAAATTGAGAATAATAGGGTCATTAACATTAATAATATTTTTTCTATTACAAGTATCTGAATTATGTGATAACATAAAAAACATATTCTTATATATAAGTGTTTTTTGTTTTTCAATAATATTTATAGTGGATTTCGTAAAATATCTAAAAAACCATTATTACAAATAATAATCTCCAGCCAACGGGGGTCAACTGGCGCGAGCATCTTGCTTGTGCCCACAATAAAAATCAGACAAAACAAACTACAACCCTAAAAAAGTTGTAGTTTGTTTTTTTTTTAGAACTATTCCTACTTCAAAAATAAAACACAAAAACACAAATTCACTTTCTATATATTAATTTTTTTCAATAATTTGCACAACCGAGTGACAGCGAAGAAATAAAGCAATCATCACAATCATAATCTTTTAATTAAATCAAATATTAGATGCATTTATCGAAAAAAACAAAAACTGTATTTACCTTTTTAACCATGCTGTTAATGGTCAATATATACGGACAATCCAACAATTTCAAAGTTACTCTAGATGCTGGTCATGGCGGTAAAGACAATGGAGCTCAGTATTTTGGCAATAAAGAAAAAGACTTAACCTTGGCCGTTACCTTGAAAGTAGGTCAGCTATTAGAGCAAAATCCAAATGTTAGTTTGATCTATACCCGAAAAACCGATGAGTTTATTGAGCTTAGAGAAAGAGCAAAAATGGCCAATCGTGCAAATTCCAATTTATTCATTTCAATTCATTGCAATGCCAACAGAAATTCATCTGGAAACGGAAGTGAGACGTATGTAATGGGTATGTCAAGAGCCAATATGAATTTGGAAGTTTCTAAAACAGAAAACTCTGTAATCTTTTTAGAAGATAATTACGAGAAAACCTATAAAGGTTTTGACCCAAACAACCCAGGAACATTAATAGGATTACAAATAGTACAGGAAAGTAATTTGGCGAGTAGTATTGATCTTGCGACTAGAATACAGAATAATTTTTCGAACTCTATAGTTATAAAATCCAGAGGTATTAAACAAGAACCGCTATGGGTTCTGGACGCTACTACAATGCCAGGAGTTTTAATCGAGATCGGTTTTATTTCGAACCAAATTGACGAGAGTATACTAGAATCCGAAGAGGGACAGAATAATATTGCAAAAGCAATTGCCAATGCTATTATAAGCTATAAAGATGAATATTTTGGAGATGTTGGAGCAGCAACTTCTGGAGAAAAGCCTTGACAAGCATTCCTATAGCGGATATTAGTTAGATTCAAAAAAACGTATCTCTTAAACTGTAATGTTACCAATTTTTGGTAATTTAGCATAAAAATAAAATCATGGGACGAAATACTTCAATATCATTAGGAGACCATTTTGAAAATTTTATTGAACACAGCATTAGCGATGGAAGATTCAATAATGCAAGTGAAGTTGTCAGAGCAGGACTTCGCCTTTTGGAAGATGAAGAAATTAAAATAATTGCCTTAAGAAAAGCAATCACTGAGGGATTAGAAAGTGGCCGTGCTATTGATTTTGACCCAAAGCAA
The DNA here is from genome assembly GCF_002813295.1 of Flavobacterium sp. 5. NCBI lineage: Bacteria > Pseudomonadati > Bacteroidota > Flavobacteriia > Flavobacteriales > Flavobacteriaceae > Flavobacterium > Flavobacterium sp. 5. Next base: position 3,189,653 of record NZ_PHUE01000001.1, on the reverse strand, counting down.
CATCTTTCTTCTCTAAAAGCCAGAAGAAAAATAAATGGCTAAATATTATTTTACCAATAAAGCGGTCGAAGACTTATCTGAAATTTGGAATTATACAGTCATAAACTGGTCTGAAAAACAAGCTGACAAATATTATGATCTATTATGTATTTCTTGTAATGAACTAGCCAAAAACCCAAAACTTGGAAAACAATACGACATTGTAACCAAAGGAATATTTGGATACAAATCTGGTGAGCACATAATTTTCTATACTCTAATTTCAAAAAATGAAATTGAAGTAACCAGAATCCTTCACGGAATGATGTCCTTAAAAAGTAAGCTATAAAACACAACTCTCTCTTTGAATAAAAATAGTTTTTCTCGTTACAGATTCTCATTTCAAAATAATTAGTAAAAATCTGTAAAATCTGTTGCAGAAATAATAATCAGCCCTCTTTGTGAACGGTAAAAAAGTTAAAAGCGAATGCTTTGCATTTTATCATAAGATAGTCTGACTTTATATCGATATTTTTCAATAATTTGCACCCTCTTTACAACCAGCCTCAAAAAGGGTGTAAAGTCAACAATTCCAGTAAGACCTTCAGATGTATTTAAAAAAAATATCCTTATTCAATTACAAAAATTTCTCCGAAGCCAATTTCGAATTTGATAATAAAATCAATTGTTTCGTTGGCAAAAACGGTATCGGAAAAACCAATGTATTGGATGCTATCTATCATTTGTCGTATGGAAAAAGTTATTTCAATCCACTCGCCGTTCAAAACATCAAACACGGTGAAGAGTTTTTTGTAATTGACGCCGAATTTGAGAAAAACGAAAGAACCGAACAAATTGTCTGCAGTCTCAAAAAAGGACAAAAAAAAGTCCTGAAACGCAACGGGAAAGCCTACGATAAATTTTCAGACCATATTGGATTTATTCCCCTAGTTATCATCTCCCCTGCAGACAGAGATTTGATTGTAGAAGGAAGCGAAACCAGAAGAAAGTTTATGGATAGCGTAATTTCCCAACTCGACTCCAACTATTTGCAACAACTCATTCATTATCAAAAAGTAATGAATCAACGCAATGCTTTACTAAAGTACTTTGCTTTGAATCACACTTATGATAACGATACCTTATCGATATATAATGAACAGTTAACCGAATATGGTCAATCAATTTTCGAAAAAAGAAAAGCATTCATTGCCGAGTTCTTGCCTATTTTTAACTTTCATCATCATAACATAACAGGTTCAGAAGAATCTGTTCAAATCATTTATGAAAGTCATTTATTCGAAAATGATTTACTCACTTTATTGCAACAAAACATCAACAAAGACCGAATGTTGCAATATACAAGTGTAGGAATTCATAAAGACGACTTGTCATTCGAAATAGATAACTACCCTATCAAGAAATTTGGTTCACAAGGGCAGCAAAAATCATTTTTAATAGCTTTGAAACTTGCCCAATTCGAATTCCTTAAAAAACAAAGTGGCGTAAAACCTATTCTTCTTTTTGATGATATCTTTGATAAATTAGATGAAAACAGAGTGTCAAAAATCATAGAAATGGTCAACAACGACACCTTTGGACAACTTTTTATCTCAGATACTCATCCCGAACGCACTGAAACAATTGTAAAGGCAACGCTCCAGAGCTACACAATTTTTAATTTATAACTTTTATTTAAGGTGAGTTCCAGATTCAAAAGGTAAAAATTGTTTAATTTTACATCAATTAAAACAGAACACCCCCAATGAAATTAAAGCATCTTTATTTATTCGTTATTTCCTTTATAGCTTTCTCTTGTAATTCGCAAACAGCGGTTCAAACTATTGATGTTACTTCCTATTCAAAGAAAATAGAAGCTACTCCAAAAGCTCAAATTTTGGATGTTCGTACTCCCGAAGAATACACATCAGGACATATTGAAAACTCTGACAATGTAAATTGGTTAGGCAATAATTTTGTTGCTCTAACAGACAAATACGACAAAACAAAACCAGTTTTTGTTTACTGTAAAAGCGGTGGAAGAAGCCTTAAAGCATCCGAAAAATTAGCCGAATTAGGTTTTACAACTGTTTACAATCTTGATGGAGGAATGCTAAAATGGGAAGCTGCCGGATTAGCAAAACCTGATACTAAAATCATTGGAATATGCAGCCAGGAATATGCCGAATTATTAAAAACAAACAAAAAAGTTCTGATTAGTTTTTATGCGCCTTGGTGTGCGCCTTGTAAAAAAATGGAACCTTATATCCTAAAAATGCAAAAAGACATGGCTGACAAAGTAACGATCATTCGCTTGAATGCTGACGAAAATAAAACCATTATGCAAGAGCTAAAAATCAGTGAACTTCCAACTTTTGTACTTTATGAAAATAAAGCCGTAAAATGGCAAAAATCAGGATTTGTTAGCGAAGAAGATTTAAAAACTCAATTACAATAATAGGCCCATGCTCTCAAAAGATACCTTACAATTCATTGCAGATTTAAAAGCCAATAACAATAGAGATTGGTTTCTGGAAAATAAAAAACGTTACGAAATCGTAAAGAAAGATTATCATCAATTGATTGCTGCTTTACTTGAAGCACTAAAACCTCTTGATCCTTCATTAGAAATGCTGGAAGTTAAAGATTGTACTTTTAGAATCAATCGCGATGTTCGTTTTGCCAAGGACAAATCACCTTATAAAACCAATTTAGGGATTTGGATATCAGCGGGAGCCAAACATACAGAAGCTTCGGGTTATTACCTTCATATAGAAAATGGAACTTGTTTTGTAGGCGGTGGATTGTACTGCCCACAACCTGACCAACTTCAAAAAATCAGAAAAGAAATTCACTTTTTCTACGATGATTTACTTGAGATTATTAATGACAAAGGTTTTAAATCTATTTATGAAAATTTAAATCGAGATGAGAATTCAACTTTAAAAAATCCTCCAAAAGGCTACGATAAAGAAGATCCCGCCGTTGAATTTTTAAAATTAAAAAGCTTTACTGCTACTCAAAAATTCGACTCAAAATTAGTTACTCAAAAAGATTTCGTGCCAATGATCGTAGAAAAAATGATCGCTTTGAAACCTTTCAATAATTTTATCGACAGAGCTTTAGACACTGAATAATTCCAAAAGCTAAACACTCTTTAAATTGTAATTACGAATTAAAAATTACGAATTACGCTGAACTTAATTACAATTCCACATGGAGATTTTAAATGATTTTTCTTTAAAAAACTACAATACTTTTGGCATTGAAGCCAAAGCAAAACAATTTGTTGCTGTTCATACTGTCCCCGAATTGAAAACAATTTTGGTACAAAACCAAAACGAAAAAAAATTCATTCTTGGTGGAGGAAGCAATATGCTATTAACAAAAGATATTGATGCTTTGGTAATCCATATTGATTTAAAAGGAAAATCAATAGTAAAAGAAGATGATGATTTTGTTTGGATCGAAAGTCAGGCGGGTGAAAACTGGCATCAATTTGTACTTTGGACCATCGATCAAAACTTTGGAGGACTAGAGAATATGTCACTTATCCCTGGAAATGTTGGAACTACTCCTGTTCAAAATATTGGTGCTTACGGTACCGAAATCAAAGATACTTTTGTTTCTTGTGAAGCCGTGAATATTGTTTCTCAGGAAATAAAAACATTCACCAATGACGAATGTAATTTTGGATATAGAGAAAGTGTTTTCAAAAACGAAGTAAAAGACCAGTATATAATCACATCGGTAATTTACAAACTAACAAAACGCAATCACAAAATCAATACTTCATACGGAGACATTCAAGCCGAATTAGCTAAAAACGATATCACAACTCCTGGTTTAAAAGACGTAAGTAACGCTGTAATAGCTATTCGCAAAAGCAAATTACCTGATCCTGCTGAATTAGGAAATAGTGGTAGTTTTTTTAAAAATCCAATCCTTTTAAAAACTGATTTCGAACCAATTCATAAAAAATTTCCCGAAATGAGATTCTTTGACATTTCAGAAACGGAAGTCAAAGTTCCTGCTGGATGGTTAATTGAACAAGCCGGATTAAAAGGAAAACGTTTTGGAGATGCTGGAATTCACAAAAATCAAGCATTGGTTCTTGTTAATTATGGAGGAGCTACTGGACAAGAAATTCTTGCAGTTTCCAAAACGGTTCAGGATACAGTTTTCAATACATTTGGCATTCACATCGAAGCCGAAGTAAATGTGATTTAGAAAATACTCATTTCGAATTTAATGACTAAAACACTTTCTATAAAAATAGCGAACCCAAATGATGAAAAAGCTGCAGCAATCATAGAAGAATTGTCTGCAAATCTTTATCTTCGTTTTGGAAGTGACGGAAAAAATTCTTTTACAGATTGGGAATACAATAATTCAAAATATGTATTTGTTGTTGCTGAATTGAATAATGAAATTGTAGGCTGTGGAGCCATCAGACCTATTTCTGAAACTATTGGTGAAGTAAAACGAATGTATTCTAAATTACCGCGAAATAAAATTGGAGAAACAATTTTAAACTTTTTGGAACACCATGCTATAAAGATTGGATACTCAGAATTGATCTTGGAAACTCGTTTGAAAAATCAGGAAGCCACTCAATTTTACACGAAAAAAGAATATAAAATTATACCGAATTACGGAAAATATATAGATAAACCTGAAGCAATTTGTTTTGGAAAATCTTTAAAATAATTTCACAACTAATAAAGATGTATACCCCTGACTTATATAAAAACGAAGATCCTGAATCCATCAGAACTTTTTTGAAAGGAAATAGTTTTGGCATTTTGATCAATCAAACCAATGGCAAACTATGTGCTACACATATCCCCATAGAACTTGAAATAAATCCTGATGGAAAAGAAATTTTGCAAGGGCATATCTCAAAATTAAATCCACAAGCAGAAGGTTTTGCAGAAAACGATCAGGTTTTGGCTGTCTTTACGGGACCACATAGTTACATTTCTTCTTCTTGGTATGATCATGAAAATGTACCAACATGGAATTATTTAGCCGTACATGTTTACGGCCGAATTAAGATTGTTGATGAAGCTGCCGCTATAGAATCCCTAAAAAAATTAGTTGACAAATATGAAGCCAATTCTGTAAACCCGGTTCGTGTCGAGGATTTATCTGCAAAAACAATGCGTGAAGCCAAAGGCATTATTGCTTTTGAAATTGAAATTGATGAAATTCAAGCCACAAAAAAAATGTCGCAAAATCGGGATGCCAAAAATTACGCAAACATTATTACAGAACTGGAAAAAACCAAAAACCCTCAATCTCTGGCTGTAGCAAAAGAAATGGGTGAAAAATTAAAGTAATTACTGATTTTATATTGATAATCCACAATTGCTAATTACATTTGCAATCGTTTTTAAAAGCCAAAAAATAAAAGATGCTACTAATTATTTTATACTTTTTTATTGCCATAGTTGTTATTCAACTTTTTTATTATCTAATTGTTTTTGCAAAATTCTCTTTTGCTAAAACACAAGAAATCAGCCAAAAAAACATTCCGGTTTCTGTTATAGTTTGTGCCAAAAACGAAGAAGAAAATGTTATTAAATACATCCCGTTATTAGCAGAACAAAATTATCCAGACTTCGAAATCGTTTTGATTGACGATGCTTCCAGTGATAACACTTTAGAAGTTTTTGAAGAATTTGAAAAACAATACCCAAATATTCGTTTAGTTAAAGTAAAAAATAACGAAGCCTTTTGGGGAAACAAAAAATATGCTTTGACATTAGGTATCAAAGCTGCCCAAAAAGAACATCTTTTATTTACAGATGCTGATTGTTATCCAACTTCAAAAGATTGGATAACTGCCATGGCTTCTCAGTTTACTAAAGAAAAAACCATTGTTTTAGGGTATGGAGCTTATGAAAAAATTAATAATTCCTTCTTGAATAAGATAATCCGTTTTGAGACTTTACTAACTGCAATTCAATATTTTTCTTGGGCAAAAATAGGAAAACCTTATATGGGCGTCGGTCGTAATTTAGCGTACAAAAAAGATGAATTCTTTAATGTAAACGGCTTTATAGACCATATACAAATTCGTTCTGGAGACGACGACCTGTTTATCAATCAGGCTGCAAATTCCGAGAATACAACTATTAGTTATTTGCCTGAAAGTTTCACATTCTCAGCACCAAAAACCGCATACAAAGATTGGTTTATTCAAAAAAGAAGACACGTTGCGACAGCCAACTTTTATAAAACATTTGATAAAATACAACTTGGTCTATTTTTTAGTTCTCAATTATTATTCTTATTAGTCCCTATTATCTTATTGGTTTTTCAATTTCAATGGATATTGGTTTTAAGCCTTATAGGATTTAGATATTTGGTTACTTGGATTATCATTGGCTTTGCTTCAGGAAAATTAAAAGAAAAAGATGTAGTATATTGGTATCCTATTATAGAAATTATACTTATATTCACTCAAATTAATGTATTTGTAACCAATATTTTTTCAAAACCCGCACATTGGAAATAAGTAAACAAATAGAGAAAGCAAAAAAAGGAAATCAAGTTGCCTTTACTTTTCTATTGGATTACTACTGGAATGAGGTCTACGGTTTTATGCTAAAAAGAACTGAAAACGAAACGACAGCCGAAGACATTACTATTGAAACTTTCTCTAAAGCATTTGACAAAATAGCCACTTACAACTCAGAATTTCAATTCAATACCTGGTTAATTTCTATTGCTAAAAATGTACATATCGATTTAATTCGTAAAAAGAAATCAAGCCTTTTTATAGAAATTACTGACGAGCAAGATCAAACGGCTTACAATATTGCCGATACTACTCCATCCGCAGAAGATGTCTTAATTACTGAGCAAAATCTTTCTCAATTATTACAATTCATCAAAGAACTAAAACCTCATTATCAAGAAGTAATTCAATTGCGTTATTTTCAAGAAATGAGCTACCAGGAAATCGCCAACAAAATTGACGAACCTTTGAGCAATGTAAAAATCAAATTGCTTCGTGCCAAAAAATTACTCTCAGAAATTATTCAAAACAGAAGATAAAAATGTTAATTTTTTAGACATTAATTTCCTGTATTTATTCATACGCGTATAATATTTTAATTATTTAACAAAATAATTAATAAATATTTATTATCTTAGATAATAATATTCTTATTCTATACGTTAGAAGTTAAAACCACTTTAGCTTATGATTTAATCTCTACTTTAACCATTAAATCTGTAAATTATGTCTAAATTAAACATCTACGAAACTAGCTGGATTGATGTTGTATTCGAAAACCGCAACAAAGAATACGGAGCGTATCATTTACGTCAGGAAAACACAAAAACATCCTTTTTTGCTCTCTTTATGGGAGTATTACTTTTGACAGCTGCCATTAGTATTCCTGTGATTTATAATTATTTAAATCCAGACCATAGGATTCCTTCCTTAGTCCCCGATTTACCTCCGGTAGTAGTTGTAGATATAACTCCTATTGTGCCTCAAACAGAGATTGAAGAAGCCATCGTACCTCACATTCAAGAACCAGTTACAGAAAACAACAATACTAATCAACAACTTATAAACCCCGAAATCGTTCATGCAACTGCAGCAACCCAAGAACCTATTGTTACTAATGATGATCTCAAAAACAATCCTAGCACTAACGCAACAGGAACAGAAGGAGGAGGAACAGGAACAGAACCCTCAACAGGAACTGCAGTAGTAAGCACTCCTAGTATTCCAACCAATGCCATTATGCCAAGCACAGCATTAGACAAATTACCTGAGTTCCCTGGGGGAATCAATAAATTTTATACTTATGTTGGTAATAATTTTGAAAAACCTGAACTAGATAGCGAAGCTGCCATCCGTGTGAGCGTTTCTTTTGTTATTGAGAAAGATGGAAGCATGACAGATATTAGAGTTCTAAAAGATCCTGGCTATGGGTTAGGAAAAGAAGCAATTCGTGTTTTAAAATCATTAAAAACCAAATGGAACCCAGGAATGATTGATGGCAAAGCGGTTCGAACTTCCTATAACTTGCCTATTATGATACAAACGAACTAGTTTAAAATAATTAGATTATAATTAAAAAAAGGAAAGCTGAATTTTTATTAATTCAGCTTTCCTTTTTTTTGCTACAATTAAAAACGAAAAATTATTTTTTCTTTTTAGTTGTTTTCTTTTTAGTTGTTGTTTTCTTTGGAAGAGTATTAACGATTGGTTTTTGCACATACGCTTTATACAAACCGTCTTTCTCAGCTCTTGCTTTAGCATTATCTGCTCTTAGTTTAGAATCAGGATGCGAACTCATCATTTGATCAATAAAAGAACTTTCCTTGCCCTCACTCATTTTTGCTAATATTCTAAATGCTGATTCTTCTGCATTTACATCATAGCCATTTTTCTTCATAAAATCATATGCAAATAAATCGGCCTCAGACTCTTGCTTACGACTAAATTTACTATCAATCATAGCACTACCAATCTTAGCCAACTGGCTATCAGTTAGCGTAGCAATCGTATTTGACTGAGAAGCAGCCGCATCAATCAATGCTTCTTTTTGATACAAAGCTTTCATAGCATCTCTGGAATCATGATTATTAACGTGTCCTATTTCATGACCAATAACAGCTATTAACTCATTATCATCCATTACATCCATCAAACCCGAAAACACACGCACGCTACCATCTGCAGTAGCAAAAGCATTGATATCTTTGGTCAGATAAACTTTGTAATTCAAAGTATAAAACTCTCCTTTTGTATATTTACCAAAAACTCTAGCCAAACGAATCGCATAAGGATCTGTAGCTAATGCTACTTTATTTTCAGTATCCATTTTATCAACGGCAGGCTTAGACATAGCTGCAGCATTTTCATCACTAAAAGTAAATCCAGTCATTCCCTTTTGAACAGCTCCTAAGGCTTTTTCACTAAAATTAATTTGTGCTTCTGCTGTAGAAATTCCAAACAAAACAGCTAAAGCTCCTAGTAATAATGATTTTGTATCCATCTTATATTTGATTTATATTTAATAAACAAAGATACTACAAGTATTAAAAAATACGGAATTTTCTTTTATTATTAAATTCCGTATTTTAAAACCTTTAAAACTCAAAAATTAATTTAATTAAAACTGAAATTGTATTATTTCTTTTGAAGGAGAAACATTTAGCTTTTTAAAATATAGTTTCAGTTCTTCATTTTATCTTTGTTTTTCAAACAAAAAGACAACGGTAATTGCGGTAGTAATTTAAGAGATCAGGACTAAAAAGAAATATTAATGCATTTTTGCCATTTATTTAAAATTGCAATCGAATTCAAGTTAATATTTTTTAAAATCCTAAAATCAGCTCAATAACCCAACAAGTTTTATTAAAATTCACAAATATGGAACTCTAATTCTAAAACAACATTCCTTATCTTTGCAGTCTGAAAATTGAAATATGGAAACTATTTTAGATAATACATTACCCGTTGGAAAACCAAAATGGTTAAAGGTAAAACTACCAATTGGACAAAAATATACAGAACTTCGAGGACTTGTCGATAAATATAGCTTGAATACTATTTGCACTTCTGGAAGTTGCCCAAATATGGGAGAATGCTGGGGTGAAGGAACTGCCACTTTTATGATCTTAGGAAATGTCTGTACGCGTTCTTGTGGTTTTTGTGGTGTAAAAACCGGAAGACCTGAAACGGTAGATTGGGATGAACCTGAAAAAGTAGCTCGTTCAATCAAAATAATGAATATAAAACATGCTGTAGTCACAAGTGTTGACCGAGATGATTTGAAAGATGGTGGCTCAATTATTTGGATTGAAACTGTAAAAGCCATTCGTAGAATGAACCCAAACACAACTTTAGAGACATTGATTCCTGATTTTCAAGGTATCGAAAGAAACATCGATCGTATCGTAGAAGCTAATCCTGAAGTAGTATCACACAATGTAGAAACAGTTCGTAGATTAACTCGTGAAGTACGCATACAAGCAAAATACGACAGAAGCTTAGAAGTTTTAAGATATCTTAAAGAAAAAGGGATTAACAGAACTAAATCTGGAATTATGTTAGGCCTTGGTGAACAAGAAGAAGAAGTTTTCCAGACCATGCGTGATTTAAGAAATGCGAACGTTGATGTTGTTACTATTGGTCAGTATTTACAACCAAGTAAAAAACACCTCCCTGTAAAAGAATTCATAACGCCAGAGCAATTCAAAAAATATGAAGAGTATGGTTTGCAACTTGGCTTCCGTCATGTAGAAAGTGGTCCTTTGGTACGATCTTCATATAAAGCACAAAAACATATATTATAGTCGAATGTTAGAAAGTCAGAAAGTCGAAAGGCAAGAAATATTGACTTTAAGACTTTAGATTTTAAGACTTTAAATCTTATGACAAGAATAGCTATTAATGGTTTTGGAAGAATTGGAAGAAATTTATTTCGCCTTCTATTAAACCACCCTTCTATTGAAGTAGTTGCCATCAATGATATTGCCGACAAAAAAACGATGGCACATTTGATAAAATACGACAGTATTCATGGCGTTTTACCATTTAAAGTAAACCATGACGAAAAAGGAATTTTAGTTGATGGAAAACATTTTTTATTTTTCCATGAAAAAAACATTTCTAACCTAGATTGGAAAAGCATTGACATCGATTTTGTTGTAGAATCTACTGGAAAATATAAAACTTTTGATGAAATTAATGCTCACATTTTGGCTGGAGCTAAAAAAGTTATCCTGTCTGCACCATCTGAAGTAGATAGTATAAAAACAATTGTATTAGGCGTTAATGAATCTATTCTTGACGGAACTGAGGTCATTATATCCAACGCAAGTTGCACCACAAACAATGCTGCTCCTATGATTAAAGTCATTGAAGAGCTTTGTGGTATTGAACAAGCCTATATCACAACTATCCACTCCTTTACTACTGACCAAAGTTTACACGATCAGCCTCATAAAGATTTACGAAGAGCCAGAGGAGCAAGTCAATCCATTGTTCCAACAACAACTGGAGCTGCAAAAGCCTTAACCAAAATTTTCACAACCCTAGATGGTAAAATGGGTGGCTGCGGCATTCGTGTCCCAGTACCAGATGGTTCTCTAACTGATATTACATTCAATGTAAAACAAAATGTAACAATAGAAGAGATAAATGAAGCATTTAAACTAGCTTCAGAAACCAATTTGAAAGGGATTTTAGAATACACTGAAGATCCAATTGTATCGGTAGACGTACTTGGTAACAAAAATTCATGTATATTTGATTCTCAGCTTACTTCCGTAATCGATAAAATGGTAAAAGTAGTAGGTTGGTATGATAACGAAATTGGATACTCTTCCCGAATCATTGATCTAATTTCATTATTGAGTTTTAATAAAAAATAAATTTAGTGAAACAAATATAAGTAATCACCTATAAGTTACTATACTGAGATAACACATATCCTAAATAGCAACACATGAAATACTTCTTATTATTATTATTTTTCTTTCAAACACTACTCTATCCTCAAAAAAGAGTGTCAATAGACAGCGTTGCATATTACTCAAAATTAGCTGCAGAAAATGTAAAAGAAAATAACTATAAAGATGTTTTATCATATACTCAGAAATCAATAAATTATTGTAAAAAGAACAATAAAATTGAAGACGAAGCCAATCAAACTTTCAACTTAGGCAAAATATACTTTGATCTAAAACTTCACAATGACGCTCTTGAAATTTTCAACAAAAGCATTGTAATATTCAATAGTATTTCTAGAAAACCTAATAACAAAGTGGCCAACGCATACTATTACATCGGTTTGGTTTATATTGAAAAAAAGAAATATGATCTTGCTGAAACTTCTATTCTCAAAGCCGAAAAAATTAAAGAAAATTTAAACATTAAAAAAGATGTTGATTTAATTAATCTGCAAAAAGGAATACTTTCCAAAAAAAAGGGCAATGATAAATTAGCATCAGCTTTTTTTACGATCATTGCCGCGAAACCAGAAAATACTGTTTTAGCAAACACAAAAGCAGAAGCACTATACCAAATAGGAACTATTGAAGCCAAAAACAAACGATATAACTTGGCTTTAATCTACTTCAATAAAGCACTGGAATTAAATAGAAAAGGTAAAGATCTTAATCAAAAGTCAAGCATTTTATTAGCCCTAAGTACAGTATACGACAAACTATTAGACAAGACTTCTGCTTACACTTATTTAAAACAACATCTGAATTTAAAAGAAAGTATTGTTCTTGCAAATGATGAAAAGCTAGGTGTCAACGATTACGAAGCATTTAAAGAATCGCAACGAATTCAAGAAGATTTACTAAAGGCAAAAGAAAACAAAGAGCAAGAAAAAAATGACAAGTTCTCTAAGCTAATTAGCATATTAGCTATTGCTATTATTTCCATCCTCTCCCTATTAAGTTTATCTCTTTACAAAAACAATATTATACGTAATCAATCAAATTTATTATTAAAAGAAAAAAACAATGAATTGATTGCTGCCAAAAATAAAGCCGAAGAGGCTTCAAAAGCAAGGTCAGAATTTTTATCAACAGTAAGTCACGAGCTTCGAACACCGCTAAATGCAATTAACGGAATAACTCATTTACTTTTAGAAGAAAATCCAAAAAAAACACAAATGCACTACCTGTCTTCATTGAAGTTCTCCGGTAATTATTTGACTAATTTTATCAATGACATATTAGAAATAAACAAGATAGATTCCAACAAGATGGAAATTGAATATATTTCTTTTAATCTTAAACAATTATTAAGTGATATTCAAAATTCCCTTAAAGAAATTGCTACCATAAATAATAACAGATTTATTCTAAAAATTGATCCGAATGTTCCGGAAAATTTAATTGGTGATCCAACAAAATTATCTCAAATTTTCATGAACCTAATCAATAACGCACTTAAGTTTACCAACAATGGTACTGTTAGCGTTATAGCACGTTTAAGAAACAGTACCAACGAAAATGCTACAGTCTATTTCCAAATTATTGACACTGGAATTGGAATTCCAGAAGAAAAATTAGAAACAGTTTTCGAGAGTTTTTCTCAGGGATCAGTTGAAATCAATAGAAAATTCGGTGGTACTGGTTTAGGATTAACCATTGTAAAAAAACTCGTTCGAATGTTAGGCGGGCGCATTAGATTAAAAAGCACTGTTGGTGAAGGCTCTACTTTTTCATTCGAATTGAATTTTAAAGCAGACACAAAACCAGTTCAAATCAAATCAAAAGATAAAAATTACAATCCAGAAATATTCAAAGACAAAAAAATATTATTAGTTGAAGACAACAAAATCAACCAAATGATTACCAAAAAAATGCTTTCAAGAAAAGAAATGATATGCACTATTTTGGACAATGGTGAAGAAGCAATTCAAATTTTAAAAAATAATACTTATGATTTAGTTTTAATGGATGTACATCTATTAGGCATAAATGGAACTATTGCTACTCAACAAATTAGAGAGTTTGATATTACAACTCCTATTATTGCACTTACAGCTATTTCATTAAATGAAAACAGAGAAATGTTGATCTCTTATGGTATGACAGATGTAATTACAAAACCTTTTATTCCAGAAGATTTCTACACAACAATTGCACAAAATTTTAGCAATTCTTAATTCCTTATAATAAGTTCTTTAATAAGCATTCGTAAATTAGGTTCAGCACTTTTTGCAGCTTGTAAAACCTCATCATGTGAAACGGTAAGGATACTTTCCTCATCACCCATATCGGTAATAATGGAAACGCCAAAGGTTTCCAACTCCATATGACGAGCAACAATAACCTCCGGAACAGTAGACATTCCCACACAATCAGCTCCCAAAATTTTGACCATTTTGTATTCTGCCAAGGTTTCAAAAGTTGGCCCTTGCAGACCTAAATAAATGCCATCGTGAATTTCTATATTAAATTCTTGTGCAATGAGTTTAGCTTTAGCAATCATTTCTACCGAATAAGGCTGGCTCATATTTACAAATCTTGGACCAAAGCGCTCGTCGTTCTTTCCTCTTAAAGGATGTTCTGGCATAAAATTAATATGATCTTTAATAATTACAATAGAGCCCACTTTGTAATTTGGATTCACACCTCCTGAAGCATTTGAAACTATTAATTTTTCAATTCCCAAATATTTCAACACCCTAACTGGAAAAGTTACCTCTTTCATGGAATATCCTTCATAAAAATGAAAGCGACCTTGCATAGCAACAACTTTTTTATTCCCGATAGTCCCAAAAACCAATGCTCCTTTATGTCCTTCGACTGTCGAAACAGGAAAATTAGGAATTTCTTCATAAGGCAATACATATTCAATTTCAATTTCCTCAGTAAAGCCTCCCAATCCTGATCCTAAAATTATACCATACTCCGGGTCAAAATTTATTTTGCCTTTAATGTAATTAACTGTTTCTTGTACTGTGTCCCACATAATTCAAAATTTTTTTATTAAAATCATCACTACCTGAAAGAAAAGAACTTTTTATTGGTAAATAATAAAGCTGTTCACTTAAAATACTTCCTTTTAATCGAACATAATCTTTTTCGGTTGTTACGATAATTCCACCATTTGCTTTTTTCTTAATTTCCTGTAATTCACTTTCGTTAAAATGATGATGATCTGGAAAAGTTAAGCATTCGTCATTATCATGTTTCAAATAGGCAAAAAATGATTCAGGCTTTGCAATACCAGCTAAAAGCAATTTATCCATTGATTTAATATCATTTGCTTGTATCGTTTTTTTATTTGAATAAACTACCTCATCATACTCAATAAAAGTAAAAAACAAACTTTGATTAGGAGAAAGATTTAATTCCTTTTTAATAGCATTTTGAGCATCCAAAGATAGACTAGGCGGGCATTTTGTAACAATTACAATATCAGCTCTTTGTACACCGCTTCGACTTTCACGTAAATTTCCTGTAGGCAATATGAAATCATTACAATACAAATCATCATATGAAGTAAGCATAATATAAAAACCTGCTTTTACTTTTCGATGTTGAAAGGCATCATCCAATAAAATAATTTCTGGTTTAATTGAGCCAGAAAGCAACTGTTCAATACCATTCTTTCGATTTGCATCAACTGCAACCTGAATATTTTTAAATTTTTGATAAAACTGAAAGGGTTCGTCTCCCAATTGTACTGCATCCGAATTTTCATTAGCCAAAACAAAACCTTCAGATTGCCTCTTATAACCTCTACTCAAAGTAGCAACCTTATATTGACCAGAAAGTAATCGAATTAAATATTCAATTTGCGGTGTTTTTCCTGTTCCCCCTACGCTAAGATTTCCCACAGCAATTACAGGCAAATCAAAAGAATATGATTTTAAAAACCCTTTATCAAAAAGAAAATTCCGAATACCCGTGATAAAGCCATACAAAACAGCAAACGGAAACAATATTTTTCGAAGTAAATTCATTTTACGAAAGTAAACATTTTATGATAAAAGCGAAAGCAATCCCAAACCTAAAAAAGGTCAAAACAATTAAATAGGCAACAGTAATACCTCTCAAATCTCAAAAAAATTATCTCATTTTATTTTATCGCAAAAATTACAACTTGACATTAGCTCAACCAAAATTAAGATAAATTTCTCGTATTCATATTTAATAAAAAAAGGTAGGTGTAATTATGATAACTTTAAATTAACATAGCGTTTTTTATCTTATTCAGAAATCTATTTACCAACAATGAAATTTCTACAAAAAACCATAACTACTTCATTTTTAATGCTATTTTTGTTAAAAATCTTGTTCAACAACATGATTTTACACAAAAAAATAACATAATTGATATTATTAAGCACGACAAAAAACTTCAAATTTGTTTAACCTACAATTCTCTAATTATGAAAAAAAACTACATTATTGTTTTAATCTTATTACTGTTTACCGGAACAATCGAAGCTCAAAAAGATAAAATAAAAGAAGCTGAAAAAGAAATGAGCAGTGGAAATCTACAAGGCGCAATAACTATCCTTAAAAGTATTGAATATCAAATTTATAATTCCAATAACGAAGAAAGAGCACAATATTATTTTATTAAGGGAAATGCTTTATTAGGATTAGCTGATAAAAAAATAGGTGAAGGTGAAAACTTAGTTTTGGCCGTAAGATCATACAAAGAAACAATCAAAATTGAATCTGAATCCGGAAAAAGAAGATATTCCGGTCAGATTCAGAGTTCTTATAAAAGTATTAAAGAGAGATTGGAAAAAATAGCTGATAATGACTCCAAAGAGAAAAAATTCATTGACAGTGCCAATGAACGCTATGAAGCTTATTTACTGGATCAAAAAGATACTATTAATCTATATAATGCTGCATCTGCGTTTGTAAATGGAAAAGATTTCACAACAGCTCTTAAACATTACGAAACACTTAAAGCTATTAATTATTCCGGAATTGGCACTAATTATTTTGCAATAAACAGAACAACCAAAACGGAAAATAATTTTGCAACAAATTATGACAGGGAACTTTCTATTCAAGCTGGAACACATGAAAAACCCAGAACTGAAAAAAGACAATCCAAAAGAGGTGAAATTTATAAAAATATGGCCCTTCTTTATGCTCAGAATGGAGATCGGGAAAAAGCTAAAAAAGTAATTTCAGATGCGCGAATAAAAAATCCTGAAGACATTTCTTTGGTATTGACAGAAGCTGATTTATTTTTGGAATCCAAAGACTATGAATCTTATAAAAAAACAATAGCTCCGATTTTAAAAACTAATCCAAATGATGTCAATGTAATTTATAATTTGGGAGTTCTTAGTGCAAAAGCAAAAAACATTACTGAAGCTGAAAATTTTTATTTGAAAGCCGTTACAATTGATCCTAAATACATAAATGCCTATATAAATTTATCAGTTTTAAAATTGGAAGAAGTAGCCACGATAAATGAAGACATGGATAAATTAGGAACTTCTCCAGTAGAAATGAAAAAATATGACATTTTAAAAGTAAAAAGAGATGATATGTATAAAAGCACAATTCCTTATCTTCAAAAAGCAAATGAAATGAATCCTCAAGACGAAGAGATATCTAAAAGCCTTTTAAGTGTTTACAATGCTTTGGAGATGACTGCTGAATACAAAGAATTAAAAGCAAAATCATATTAATATTCTAACTACACCAGCCTATAATTCATCGTGTTTTTGATTTCTCAGATACTTTCTTGATTGATAAATATCTTGTTTATTTATGAGATATAAATAACTATACCTTTTGATGCTATAATTATACTTAACCACTTAATAAAAAAAGCCATATAAAATAGCAAATGAAATAATAATTTTTCGATATAAATTTATATTTCGAATGTATAATATTTTATCTTTGGACGGAAATTTTAAAAACATCGTAACACTAACAATACAAAATACTAACAACTGATTATATTGTTAATTTTACAGCGTACAGACTAATAAAATACCCAAAAAAAGATTAAAAAAGATGAGTACGATAAAAGAAATCCTTTCTGTCCTTGAAGAAATGGCACCATTGGCTTATGCCGAAGATTTTGACAATGTAGGATTAATAATTGGTAACGAAAACACAAAAGCGACTGGCATTTTAGTTTGTCATGATGCTTTAGAAAATGTGATTGATGAAGCCATTGCAAAAAAATGCAATTTGGTTGTTTGCTTCCATCCTATTTTATTTTCTGCAATAAAAAAAATAACAGGTAAAAACTATGTAGAACGTGCTCTTCTTAAAGCTATAAAAAATGACATCGCCATATATGCCGTTCATACCGCACTTGACAATCATCCAGAAGGAGTAAATAAAATATTTTGTGACACTTTGGGGCTAATAAATACCAAAATTTTAATACCTAAACAAAATCACATCCGAAAATTAGTCACCTACACGATTCGAGACAATGCAGAGAAAGTCCGAAATGCTTTGTTTGATGCAGGAGCAGGAAGCATTGGGAATTATGACAAATGCAGTTTCAACTCAGAAGGTACTTTTACCTACCAAGGTAACGAAAAAAGTGAGCCAACTGTTGGAGAAAGAGGTGTTATGTCTAGGGGTACAGAAACCAAAATCGAAGTAGTTTATGCTAAACATCTCGAGGCTGGAATCATAAAAGCACTTAGAGAAAATCATATTTACGAAGAAGTGGCTACCGAAATCTACAATATGAAAAATACATTTAATCATATTGGCCTGGGAATGATTGGTGAATTAGAAGAAGAAATGGATGAAAAAGACTTTTTACTCTACGCAAAAGACAAAATGAAATCCGATGGAATTCGTCATTCAGCTTTTACAGGAAAAAAAATAAAAAAAATTGCTGTTTTGGGAGGTGCTGGTAGTTTTGCAATAAAAAATGCAATTCAGGCTGGTGCCGATGCTTTTTTGACAGCCGATTTAAAATATCATCAATATTATGAGGCCGAAAATCAGCTTTTATTAGCCGATATTGGACATTTTGAAAGTGAACGCTATACAAAAGAGTATATTGTTGATTATCTTAGAAAAAAAATCCTTAATTTTGCAATCATTTTATCGGAAGAAAATACAAATCCAGTTAAGTACTTATAGAATATGGCGAATACGAAAGAATTAAGTGTTGAGGACAAGTTAAGAGCAATATACGATTTACAACTTATTGACTCTAGAATTGACGAAATCAGAAACGTGAGAGGTGAACTACCTTTAGAAGTAGAAGATTTAGAAGATGAAGTTGCTGGTTTAAGCACTCGTTCAGAGAAATTGAAAAGCGAACTCGAAGTTATCGAAAACCTTATCAAAGAAAAAAAGAATGCAATTGATGAGCACAAAGAGGCTGTAAAAAAATACACTAAACAACAAGAAAGTGTTCGTAACAACCGTGAATTCAATTCATTGACTAAAGAAGTTGAATTTCAAGAATTAGAAATTCAATTAGCTGAAAAGCAAATCAAAGAAATGAAAGCTTCTATTGAACACAAAAAAGAAGTAATCAATTCTTCTAAAGAAAAGTTAGATTCTAAATCATCGCATTTAAAACATAAAAAATCAGAATTGGATGCTATCATGTCTGAAACTCAAAAAGAAGAAATCTTCTTAAGTGAGAAATCAGCAGAATTTGAAGCATTAATTGAAGACCGTTTATTGGTAGCTTACAAAAGAATCAGAAGCAGCGTTCGTAACGGACTAGCAGTTGTTTCTATCGAAAGAGGAGCATCAGCAGGATCATTCTTTACAATTCCACCACAAACACAAGTTGAAATTGCTGCCAGAAAGAAAATCTTAATTGATGAGCACTCTGGAAGAATTTTAGTCGACAGTGTACTGGCTGAAGAAGAAAGAGAGAAAATGGATCAATTATTTTCTAAGTTCTAAAAAAACAACTAAGCCTCGAATTTCGAGGCTTTTTTATATCACACTATTTTGAGTCTAAAAAAAAGCATTCGTTTTATAGTTGTCAAATCCGTTGGTCAATACATCAACATACTACGTATTGTCCACCCTAAAAAAGCATTGCATCTCTCCTATACTCTTTTTAGTCATCCAAGAGTAGGACGACTTTCCAAAGACAACCTCCCAACTGTATTACAAGACACTCACAAAGAAACGTTTCAACACAACGAACACCAATTTCAAACCTACACTTGGAAAGGTAACGATACCAAAATCCTTTTGGTTCATGGATGGGAAAGCAATTCGGCACGCTGGGAAAAAATATTACCATACCTACAACAGTCAGGAAGTACTATTATTGCAATCGATGCACCGGCTCACGGACAAACCAGCGGTATAGAATTTAACGTTCCCCGCTATGCTGATTTCATCAACAAAGCAGTTAAAGAACTTAAACCAAACATCATTATTGGTCACTCCATTGGAGGTTCAGCTTGTCTCTACCATCAATATTTGTATCCTGAAACCAGCATTCAAAAAATGGTCATTCTCGGCGCTCCTTCCGATTTAAAAACTCTTCTAGACAATTATATTAAAATGTTGAGTATAAATAGTAAAATGTATCCTGTTTTAGAAAAACATTATTTAAAAAATTTCAATACTAAACTCGACAATTTCTCAGCTGCTATATTTGCGAAGCAAATCAAAATAGAAGGAATTATTGCTCACGATACCAACGACACAGTAGTAGCATTTGAAGAAGGAAAAAAAATTGCTCACAATTGGGAAAAAGGTCATTTTATAACCACCAATAATTTAGGCCATTCCATGCACGATGATACCTTATATAAAGAAATATATCATTTTTTATTTGAAGCAAAAAAATAGGCCACTTTGTTATCATGGGTTTCAGCCATCCATTATATCTTTTTTCTATAAAAAATAGAAAAAAGGATGCCATTTCGATAAGGACTAAAGAGATAGACAGAGCATTTTTTTGGAAAGAAAAGCCCAAAATCTAACAAACAAAATCATTACTTTTGCAGTATGGAAGAAAATCTAAAACGCCTTAATAAATTCATCGGAGAAACAGGCTATTGCTCCCGTCGCGAAGCCGATAAAATTATCGAAGAAGGCCGGGTAACAATCAATGGAGTTGTACCAGAGCTGGGAACCAAAGTTTCCCCAGATGACGAAGTGCGAATAGACGGAAAACTAATTAGAGAAAAAAACGAAAAACCAGTTTACCTTGCATTCTACAAACCAGTAGGAATAGAATGTACCACAAATCTTGACGTTCACGATAATATTGTAGATTATATCAATTATCCAAAACGTATTTTCCCAATTGGACGTTTGGACAAAGCTAGTGAGGGATTAATTTTCATGACTAATGACGGTGATATTGTAAATAAAATATTACGCGCCCGAAACAATCACGAAAAAGAATATACCGTTACCGTAAATAGACCCATTACTGATCGTTTTATAGAACGAATGGGAAATGGAGTACCTATTTTGGATACTGTTACTCGTAAATGCAAAGTAGAGCAAATCAGTAAAAATATTTTCAAAATCATTTTGACTCAAGGTCTTAATCGCCAAATTCGTAGAATGTGTGAATATTTAGGCTACGAAGTTACTGCCTTGAAACGCATCCGGATAATCAATATTTCTTTAGATGTACCTGTAGGTCGATATCGAGATTTGACCGATGCCGAGATTAAAGAATTAAATCAATTGATAGAGCCTTCTAGTAAAACAGAAGAAGCTAGTTTACCAAAACAAGAAGTTCCCAGACGCAAAACTGAATTCATTAAAAGAGATGATCCCCGCTTTAAAAAAAGAGGAGATTATTAATTTTTATAACAAAAAAAGACCAAGATAATCTTGGTCTTTTTTTGTATTTATTCTTTTATATTGCTTTTTACTAAAAATTGCTTTATTACATTATTTCAATGTAAAACTAGACTCATCAACTAACTCTTCTCCATCAAAAATATTAACAAAATAAGTACCCTTTGCAAAATTCTTACCTGTTAAATTTTCCGTAACTCTCATCATTTTCTTTTCATAACTCACATTAGAAGCCAAACTATATTGTAATGATTTATATTGATGCGTTTCCATATTATTATCTCCTATGACCGTGTTTTCGCTATTCATCACTTGAATATAATAAATTTTAGCAATAGGTTTAGCGATTTCATTCTTATCTATTACAAAACTAATATTAATACCTTCTACTTTACTTGCTTTATCAGTTATTGTAACTTCACCAGAATTTCGCAACTTATAAGTCACTATCGTAGTACCCGAAACTACTAATTTTGAAAATTTTTCGACTGTATTTTCTAAATCGCGTTTTAAATCATCATTGTGCTTTTCAGAGTCTTGCAAAACTACTTTAGTACTATCACGTTGTACTGAGATCAATACATTTTTTCTTTCAAGTACTGCATTTTCAATTGTCAAAATTTTTAATTTTACTTTCAAAGACTTTACTTCTTTCTTGTATTTCATCAAATCGTATTGATTCCCATTAAATATAACTAAATCAGATATTAATTTAACAACCTTATCTCTTTCTTGAATTAACTCAAGTGACATCGTTTTATTTTCCAAAATAATATCATCATAATTATTTTTCAGGTCATTGAGTTCTCGCAAAATTGATTCTTTTTCGAGCTCATTTTTCTTTGCATCTGGTTTAATCGACTCTGTTATATTACTCATTCCGCTAGAATAGTACAAAATTCCAGATGATAAAAGAGCTAAAAAACAAAACGAAACCATAATGACATTTAGTGTCAGTGATTTTTTTTGATTTTCCAATTTGCTGATTTTTAGGAGATTTTTGGTATTTAAATTTTATTTTCTTCAACACAAAAATAACCATTTTTAACATAATTAACATAAAAATGTCACGAAACAAAGATTTAATGCTATAAAAAATAATCAATATTCAAATATCAATGAATAATTCACAAAAAAAACCTCAAACTTACGTTTGAGGTTTTTTTGTGAATTGTGACAAAATTTATTTTTGCATTCTCATCTCTCTTGCTAAAAGTGTGTTTTTTAACAACATTGCAATGGTCATTGGACCAACTCCACCAGGAACCGGGGTGATAAAAGATGCTTTTTTACTTACACCATCAAAATCAACATCTCCAGTAATCTTGTATCCTTTTGGATTAGATGTATCATCAACACGAGTAATACCAACATCAATTACTACCACTCCATCTTTTACCATATCGGCTTTCAAAAATTCAGGAACACCTAAAGCAGTTATAATAATATCAGCATTTCTTGTAAATTCCTCTAGGTTTTTAGTACGACTATGCGTTAAGGTCACAGTTGAATCCCCTGGATTCCCTTTACGGCTCATTAAAATACTCATTGGTCTTCCCACGATGTGGCTACGTCCAATAACTACAGTATGTTTCCCTGCTGTTTCTACTTTATAGCGTTCCAATAATTCCATTATTCCAAATGGAGTTGCTGGTAAAAAAGTTTCCATATCCAAAGCCATTTTTCCAAAATTTGCAGGATGAAATCCATCTACATCTTTATCGGGATCAATAGCCATCAATATTTTTTGTTCGTCAATATGTTTTGGCAAAGGCAATTGAACGATATAACCATCTAAATTATCATCTTCGTTTAACTCCTTTATTTTTGTTAATAAATCTGATTCTGTAATTGTTTCTGGCAAAGCTACTAAGGTGGATTCAAAACCAATTTGCTGACAAGATTTTACTTTACTTCCAACGTATGTCAAACTAGCTCCGTTGTTACCAACGATAACTGCAGCTAAATGAGGAACTTTCTGTCCATCATCTTTCATCTTTTGTACTACGGCAGCAATTTCGCTTTTAATATCTTCTGATGTTTTTTTTCCGTCTAGTATTTGCATTTTTTCAAAAGTTTAAAGTTTCATATTTAAAAAAGGTGAAACTCAAATTATATAATTATTCTTTACTTAATTTAAAAAATTTAAGGTCTAAAATTTCTACTTGAAACTTTAAACCTTAAACATTCTTATCTCATTCCTGGCATACCTCCAGGCATTCCGCCTTTCATACCACCCATCATTTTCATTAGGTTTTTTCCACCCGGACCTTGCATCATCTTCATCATCTTGCTCATTTGCTCAAACTGCTTCATCAATTGATTCACTTGTTCAACTTTTGTCCCAGATCCTTTAGCAATTCTTGCTTTTCTCTTTACATCAATTATGGCAGGCTTACTTCTTTCAATTGGAGTCATTGAATGAATAATAGCTTCAATATGCTTGAAAGCATCGTCTTCAATCTCAATATCTTTCATGGCTTTTGAAGCACCTGGTATCATTCCAACCAAGTCTTTCATATTACCCATTTTCTTTACTTGCTGAATTTGTGACAAGAAATCATCAAAACCAAATTCATTTTTAGCAATTTTCTTTTGGATTTTTCTTGCTTCGTCTTCATCATATTGCTCTTGTGCTCTTTCTACCAAAGACACAACATCTCCCATACCTAGGATACGCTCAGCCATACGATTTGGATAGAAAACATCAATCGCATCCATTTTTTCACCAGTACCAACAAACTTAATCGGTTTGTTGACTACAGATTTAATAGAAATTGCAGCTCCACCACGAGTATCACCATCTAATTTGGTTAAAATAACCCCATCAAAATTCAAAATATCGTTGAATGCTTTTGCAGTATTTACAGCATCCTGACCTGTCATAGCATCTACAACAAATAAAGTTTCTTGTGGTTGAATCGCTTGATGCACTTTCGCAATTTCATCCATCATTTCTTTATCAACAGCCAAACGACCTGCTGTATCGACAATTACAACATTGAATCCGTTTGCTTTTGCGTGTTTGATTGCGTTTTGTGCAATCTCAACTGGATTTTTATTTTCAGGCTCAGAGTAAACCTCAACTCCTATCGAATCACCAACAACATACAATTGTTGAATTGCCGCTGGACGGTAAATATCACAAGCTACCAAAAGGGGTTTTTTATTCTTTTTTGTTTGAAGAAAATTGGCCAATTTACCAGAGAAAGTTGTTTTTCCTGACCCTTGTAAACCTGACATCAATATTATCGATGGATTTCCAGAAAGATTAACTCCTGCAACATCGCCGCCCATTAATTCAGTAAGCTCATCTTTGACTAACTTTACCAATAATTGTCCTGGCTGTAATGTAGTTAACACATCCTGACCAATTGCTTTTTCTTTTACTTTGGTTGTAAAATCTTTAGCAATTTTAAAATTGACATCGGCATCTAGTAACGCACGACGAACTTCTTTCAAAGTTTCAGCTACGTTTACCTCAGTGATTTTTCCGTGTCCTTTTAATATATGAAAGGCTTTGTCTAGTTTATCGCTTAAATTATCGAACATAATTGTATTTCTCTTTTATTAAGGCGCAAATTTAATGATTTGATATTGAAGTTTAAATAGTATTAGAAATAAAAAATCAATTGTTTTTAAAATAAAATGTAAAAATTCTAAATAAAACTCTATTTCAATGAAAAACCTCTTAATTTAGAACAAAATCGACTTTTCAAATTACTAAATACTTTACCAAATCATCAATTTCAAGTTGACGCAATTATATATGAAAAAAGGTTGCCTTTTACGACAACCTCCCTTCTTCAAAAAAAACCTAACTAACTACTATATTGTATACTTACTTATTATATTAATTCATTCAAAGCTCTATTTATTAGAACGTTGTTGTACTATTAGCTTGATAAGCAAAATTGAATGTAAAATATCTTGATTCAGAAGTCGCTTCTGGAGTTGCTGGAGCATCCTTATAATAACTTAAGATTTCGAATTTCGCATATTTACCATCGTGTGTTTTTACAACAAATATTTTTCCAGCTTTAGACGAAATAATATGAGTCACACCATCATAATTATACCATACATTATCTCCTGAAAAAGCATAGATTGTAGCTGCATCTTGAGTAAATGTTGTTGCTAAAGGAAAAGTAGTTACACTAGCAAATGCACCAGAAACAGCACTTACTGCTCCACTTCCTGTTCTTGCTGGCTCGTCTGCGTCGTCTGCACTGACTTTGACTCCTCCATTTACAATAATTGTCGTTCCACGGAAAGCAATATCCCAATTATCATTGGTTACGATTTTATTTTCTGAAAAACTAAATTTTATAAATTCGCCACCAACTGGAGTACCTGATTGTCCACCACCTGTTTGTGGCGCATAAAGATTAGAAAATTTTTGAGTAACAACTGCTGGAATTACTTCCTCATTTTTATCATCATCATTGCTACAAGATGCTGTAAAAAGAACTAATGCTAAAATTGAGATTTTTAAAAAATTTGTTTTCATTGTAAAAGTGTTTAAATAATTGGTTATTAAAAATTATATTGAATTCGTGCAAAAAGTTGTCTTCC
This sequence comes from Flavobacterium sp. 5, assembly GCF_002813295.1. Classification (NCBI taxonomy): domain Bacteria; kingdom Pseudomonadati; phylum Bacteroidota; class Flavobacteriia; order Flavobacteriales; family Flavobacteriaceae; genus Flavobacterium; species Flavobacterium sp. 5. Next base: position 3,163,838 of record NZ_PHUE01000001.1, on the reverse strand, counting down.
TGAAAGATTTGGAATTTGACTTGGGTCTGTATAATCAAGTAAATTATTAGCTCCAACTTGAAAAACTAATTTATCCGTAATATCTTTTGAAGCTGCTAAATTTGTAATAAAATAATCACTTACAAACGTGTCGTATTTATCTAGAATTTGATTTCCATTGGTGTCATAAAGTCCGTACTTGCTTCGGTACAAAACACGTAAGTTAATGTCCGTTTTTATTTTTGGAATGGTGCATGCGAATTTTAAATTGGCAGTATGTTTTGAGCGATTATACAATCCGAAATAATCCGATTTATTAATTTTAATCGTTTGAAGTTCTGCATTTCGTATGTATTGATAATCCTCAAAATTGTCAACAACCGATTTGTCTTTGGCTTCTAAATATTGATACCCTAATGAAACCGTAAATTCTTTGGTAAAATTATAAACCGTATTAAACTCAACACCATAAGTAAAAACTTCGCCTGTATTAAAGTAACTAAAAACATTCTGGCTATTCGTTTTTTGAGCAACTACTCGTGTATCAATCAAATTAGCAATTGAATTATAAAAAGTATTTATATCTAATTTGAACTTATTTTTTTTATAAAAAGTTCCAAGATTAAAATTCACAGCACTTTCAGCATCCAATGGATCTTCAAAACTTATTCCTGGTATTCGTTTTAAAATTTGACCTTCTGCTTCTAATGCATTTAAACCATTTTCGGCAACATTATAACCTAAAACCGTATATCCAACCGACGGATTGCTAAAGTCAAAATACAACTGACGGAAATCTGGAGCCTTATAACCATAACCAACTGATCCCTTTAAAGAAAAATTCCCATTTATTTTATAATTAACTGCTAATTTTGGACTTAACTGCGATGTGTATTCACTGTGATTATCAAATCTGAATCCAGCTAGAATATTCCATTTTTCAGTTGGATTACAATCATATTGAATAAAAATATAGTGAGAATTAAAACTTACATTAGTCTCAAAATAGGTTCTATCCAAGGTTTCATAATTCAATCCTATTCCAGCTGTTAACTTGTCATTATTTATAGACAAAGTCGTTCTTACTTCTGGTCTAAAAAGCCATTGATTGTAATAGGTTTTATCATAAAGCAAATTATTTTCATCATTTAAAAATGAATCGTTTTTATAATTGGTTGCATAAAATTCATATTCAAAATATAATTTAGAATTCCACTTATGTTCCAATTTAATTTGCGAATTCCATTCGTTCTCTTTTGCATTCCCATTATAATTTTCAGAACTAATTATTGCTACATTATCCATCTTCTGATTGTAGAAACGATTGCTTACAATTAGTTTTAGATTTTCTGAGAAATCATAATATAATTTGGGCTGAATTGTGTAATTATAAAATTGCTCGACATTTTTCAGAGCTGTTGTTTTGTCTAAATCATAGCCATCTGAGGAATAAAAATTAGTAAATAAATTAGCTGAAAATTTCTTCTTTTTCCAAAGAATATTAGCGTTAATGTCATTAGTATTAAAGGTTGCATATCTATATGAAAGATTTCCTGAAAACATATCTTTTTTAGGCTTTTTTGTAATTACATTAATCACGCCACCCATTGCTTCTGAACCATATAAAGCGGAAGAAGCCCCTTTTACAATCTCAATTCTTTCTATATTTCCAACAGATACTCTTGATAAATCTAAAACTCCTGAACTTCTACCTACAAGAGGAAGACCATCAATTAAAATCATTGTATAAGCTGCATCTAAGCCTTGCATTTGCACGCCCTCAAACCCACTTTCATCAGGAATTAAAATAATTCCTGTTTGTTCGTTTAAAATTTCGTTTAACCTTGTAACACCAGTTTTTGCAATTGTTTCAGAGGTAATAATTGTCATTGGCAATGGCAATGAAGAAAGTACTCTTTCGGTTCTTGTCCCGGTAACAACCATAACTTCTAACAACTCATTCTGCTGGATGCTATCTTTTTCAATTTTTTGAGCAAAAGAAATTTGACAAAAAAAGAAGGCAATAAAAAGAGTAATTCTATAGTTCATTATTTTTATTTAGTCTTAATAATCTATTGCAAATATATAGTTATTTTTATTTATTCTAAATAAAATTAATATATTTGTCAAAATATTTTTTAAATAAAAACTTAATTATGATTACAAAAAAGACCTATTTATCTGCCTTAATGGCTATTACAACCCTAATTGGTTTTTGTCAAGAGTCAAAAAAAGAAGACCTCAAGGCAATTAAATCTATGTGTGGCTGTTATGAAGTAAAATTCAATTTTACTGAAACTTTTAAATATTCTAAGGATTCAGTTAACTACAAACCATCAGAAACAAAACATGATACGGGTTTGGAATGGATAGAATTAGTAGAAGACAAACCAAATAAACTAGTATTACAACATTTATTAATTGTTGGAACTGGCGAAAATGACATTGTAAAACACTGGAGACAGGATTGGCTTTATGAAAACACCAATTTATATTCCTTTTACAAAGACAACTCGTGGAAATTTAAAAATTTATCAGCTAAAGATGTAAAAGGACAGTGGACACAAAAAGTTTTTCAAGTAGATGATAGTCCTCGATATGAAGGTTCCTCAAGCTGGGTTCATTTAGACGGAAAAAATTATTGGCTGAACACAGCAGATGCACCATTGCCAAGAAGAGAACATACTAAAAGAAATGATTACAACGTTTTAAACAGAAGAAACATTCATGAAATTACAGCAACAGGCTGGAATCACGAACAAGACAATAAAAAAATAATCAGAGATACTGATGGAAAAGATACTTTATTAGCCGAAGAAAAAGGATTAGATATTTACACCAAAGTAGATAATAACAAATGCTTATTGGCTCAAAATTGGTGGAAAAACAACAAAGAACTTTGGGTGAAAGTAAGAAGTAAATGGGAGAAAGTATATGGCAGTAATAAAGATTTAGCCTTGCAGAATAAAGTAAATAAAAAATCGCTTTTCTCAGTGTTATACGATTTAAAACCAACGGCAACCCAGGCAGAAGTTGATGCTATCATTGATTCTTTTGTAATCAAATAATAAACACTTACAATTATGTGTAATCTAAAAGTATTAAACAGAACATCAAATGGAATCTTATTACATTGCCAGCACAGGGATATGTATCAATTACTGTTTAATAATCTGACCTTTGATTTGAGTAGTATTGAAATGACTAGTTTTTCTAATTATTTGGAACAAATTGACATTGATTACTGGGAAACCGAATACAAACATTCTATTTATGAAAAGAAAATTCCAATTCCTACTTTACAATCTAATTTTATCATTTTGCTAAACAGAAAGGAACTGGAAGAATTACGTTTTTTGGTAGATTGCACTAGTCAATATAAGATTCTAAAACCCATAGAGATTAATTACCAAATCATCTCCAATTGATTGATTTAGAAATAGCACATAAAAAAATCCGAACGTAATGATTCGGATTTTTTTTTATAATTAATTCGAGAGAAAATTACATTCTCTCAGGCACATTTATTCCCAACAAACTAAAAGCATCAGCAATTACATCGGCTACTTTTTTGGATAATTGTACTCTGAATATTTTTTTATTCAAATCTGTTTCTCCCAATATAGAAACGGCTTGGTAAAAAGAATTGTACTCACGAACTAACTCATAAGTGAAGTTCGCAATTAAAGCCGGACTATGATTATGTGCAGCATTTTGAATTACCTCTGGAAACAACTCCAATTGTTTTACTAATTCCTTTTCTTTTTCGTGGAGTTCAGTTATTTCTGCATTCGAAACAAAATCAAAATCTGCTTTGCGAATAATTGATTGAATTCTTGCGTATGTGTATTGAATAAACGGCCCTGTGTTTCCTGCAAAATCAACAGATTCTTCTGGATTAAACAAGATTCGTTTTTTAGGATCTACTTTTAAGATATAATATTTAAGTGCTCCAAGACCTATCGTATTGTATAGTTTTGATTTCTCCTCTATCGAATAAGAATCTAATTTTCCTAAATCCTCAGCAATTTTTTGAGCTGTATCGGTCATTTCCTGCATTAAATCATCGGCATCAACGACAGTTCCCTCACGGCTTTTCATTTTTCCAGAAGGTAAATCTACCATTCCATAAGACAAATGAAACAGATTAGAAGCCCAGTCAAAACCTAATTTTTTCAAGATTAAAAATAATACTTTGAAGTGATAATCTTGCTCGTTACCCACTGTATAAACCATTCCACCAACGTCTGGCATATCTTTTACACGCTGAATAGCAGTTCCAATATCTTGCGTCATATATACCGCTGTTCCATCAGAACGCAACACGATTTTTCTATCCAATCCTTCATCAGTCAAATCAATCCAAACAGAACCATCTGGATCTTTTTCGAAAACACCTTTTTCTAAACCAACTTGAACTACATCTTTACCTAATAAATAGGTATTACTTTCATAATAAAAACTATCAAAGTTGACTCCTAAATTTTTATAACTTATTGCAAAACCATCATAAACCCATTGGTTCATGGTTTTCCAAAGTGCAATTACTTCAGGTTTTCCATTCTCCCAATCCAAAAGCATTTGTTGTGCTTCAAGAATAATCGGAGCTAGTTTTTTTGCTTCTTCTTCCGTTTTACCAGCATTTATTAACTCAGTAATTTCACCTTTATAAGCTTTATCAAAAGCAACATAATAGTTACCTACTAATTTATCGCCTTTCAATCCTGTAGATTCTGGAGTTTCTCCATTTCCAAATTTTTGCCAAGCCAACATCGACTTACAAATATGAATTCCTCTATCGTTGATGATTTGAGTTTTATAGACTTTTTTACCCGAAGCTTTGATAATTTCAGCAACCGAATATCCTAAAAGATTATTACGAACGTGACCTAAATGCAATGGTTTATTAGTATTTGGCGAAGAATATTCTACCATTACCGCTTTGTCATTTGCCGAAGGCGTTACAAATCCAAATTTATCACCGCCTCTGATTCCGTTGAAGAAATCTAGATAATAACTATCTGCAATTACAATATTCAGAAACCCTGAAACAACGTTAAAACGAGCTACTTCAGAAACATTTTCTACCAGATAATTTCCAATTTTATTCCCTAATTCTACTGGATTACTTTTTACCAATTTCAATAATGGAAAAATAACCATCGTAATATCTCCTTCAAACTCTTTTCTGGTCGTTTGAAACTCTACTTTATCAATCGTTACATCAAACAAAGTTTGAATAGCTTTTTCTATAGATGGGGTAAGAATATTGGATAATGACATGTATACTTGTTTTTTTTAAGTGTGCAAATATAAGGCTTATTCGCCAAATATAGAAAGTGAAAAAAAACATTCTATTATCGATTATTTAGAAAATTCAATGTTTTATTGGATTGTCACTTTTCGACAACAAAATTATCTTATTCTACATTATAATTAACTAGAACAATATCAAAAAAAGTAAGAATATTTTTTAAAACACATGAAAAAAATTCTTTTTCCTCAAAAAATAATCAAATACAAAGCTCTAAAAATCAAAGTCTCAAAAGATCATTTTTAAAAAACATCAATTTTTTATTTAAAATGTTGTTACAAAAAGAAGATAAAATAGTCTTATTAGCAATCATCAATCAAAATCATCAATCAAAAATTAAACTATGAAGACTAAACTATTAGTAATATTCCTATTGAGTTTTATAGGAATAGCACAAGCAGAAAACGCTGGAATCATTTCAGGGAAAATAATAAACAAAACTACAAAACAGCCAATTCCATATGCTTCTATTGTTATAAAAGATGGAGAAAAAATAATAAACGGAATTGTAGCAGATGACAAAGGAGAATTTTTAATTAAAAATTTAGAATTAAAAAAATACACTTTAGAAGTAGAATTTATTGGATACAAAAAATACACTACTTCTTTTGAATTAAGTACTGCTCAAAAAAACTCCAAGATAGAAGTATCTCTTGATGAAGATATAACAGAACTTCAATCGGTAGATATTGTTAAAGAACATTCATTAATCGAACAAAAAACGGATAGAAAAATAATCAATGTAGGTAAGGATTTACTAAGCGCTGGAGCAACAGCTGCTGAGATTATGAATAACATTCCCTCTGTAAGTGTAGATCCGCAAACTAATGCGGTAAGCCTTAGAGGAAATTCTAATGTTAGAGTATTTGTTGATGGGAAGCCAACTACAGTAGATGCTGCTCAGTTATTGCAACAAATTCCATCTACTTCTATTAAACAAATTGAATTAATAACCAATCCATCGGCCAAATATAACCCTGAAGGAATGAGTGGTATTATCAATATCGTATTGAACAAAAATGCAAAAATTGGCTTTAACGGAAGTGTAAATAGTGGTGTAACTTTTGGCGATACTCCAAAAACCAATTCTTCTTTTGACATGAATTACCGCAATGGAAAAGTTAATTTCTATGGCAATTACGGGTTAACTACTGGGAAACATAATAATTATGGTCATGTAAAAACGCTTGATTCTAATCTTAATTTAGAGAACACTCAAAATTTTGAATTTACAAATGATAATACCGCACACTTAGCTAAAATTGGTCTTGACTTTTATTTGAATGATACCAACACTATTTCTGTTTATACAACACAGAACATTAGTGATGATAAAGGAAAGTCTCAGACAAATGTAGATTATACAAATTCGAGTCCTAGTATATTTCAATTAATAGATAGTAAGAACGACAATTATACCCAAACCTATAATTTAGATTACAAGAAAAAATTCAAAAAAGAAGGGCACACGCTTGAATTCGAGGGTAATTACAGCAATAATGATAATACTGAAAATAGTATATACAATGATCCTAAAACCAATGACGTAAATAATAAAGGTGAAAACGTATTACTTAATTTGGATTATACTAATCCTTTAACAGAAACCATCAAACTGGAAGCAGGATTAGAAACCCGAATCGAAAATACTAAAAATAATTTCCTTGTGGATGGTGCTTATAATTCTAATTTTAATTACGAAAGACATATTTATTCTGCCTATACTACTATTTCAAAACAATGGAAAAAATGGAATGCTCAGGTTGGTGCCCGTTTTGAAAAATATACAGCCGATGCGTTATTTAAAAAAATAAACGAAGCCGATGGTACTTTTAATGATGATCTATTCACTGTGTACCCATCTGGATTTTTAAATTATGCACCAAATGATAATGATTCCTTTAACCTTAGCGTTTCAAAACGTGTAGACAGACCAAGTATCGATCAGGTAAACCCTATTCGAGAATGGAGTACTCCTCTAATCGACTCTGAAGGAAATCCTGAATTATTACCTCAATTTACCAATTCAGTTGAATTGAATTACACTCGTAAAACTAAAATAGGTTCTATAACTTCGGGTGTTTTTTACCGCCAAATCAATGACGAAATTTCGAGAACTCTTTCGTCAGAACCAAATTCTGAAAAACAAATTTTATCGTATGCCAATTTGGGTGACAATAATGCCTTTGGAGTAGAACTTTCTGGAAATTTAGATTTTACAAAATGGTATACTGCAAATATTAGTTTTGATTTATACAACAAAAAAACTAAAGGCTATGTAGAAATAGCTTCTGGAGAATTAGAATATGTAGAAGTGAACGTTACAACTTTTAACACTCGTATGAGCAACACATTCAAAGCATCAAAAAATTTACGCTTTCAATTAACAGGGATGTATCGTGGTGAAGATTTAAACTTACAATTCCTAAGAAAACCAATGTGGAAAATAGATTTGGGATCAAGTCTAACCATCCTTAAAGGAAGTGCTACGGTAACTGCCCGTGTTAGTGATGTATTTAATACTATGCATTATGGATTTGAGGCAACAAGACCAAAAACCCAAACTGGAGAATTCCATTGGGAAAGTCAAACGGCTTATGTAGGATTCAATTACCGTTTTGGAACTGGAAAAAACAAAGCAATTAACAGAAAAGAAAGAGATAAAAACGAAACCCAAAAAAGTGGTGGTTTCTAAAAATTAGTTTTAATAATCAGGTTACAAAAGCAAGAAACCCCAGAGAATGCCAACTCTGGGGTTTCTTATATTATATAGTGAAACTTTTTATTCGATTAAATAGTATCTAAAACAATATTACCATTTAATAATAGCACTTGCCCAAGTAAATCCGCTACCAAAAGCAGCTAAAACTACAGTATCACCAGATTTGATTTTTCCCTTCTCCCAAGCTTCAGTTAAAGCAATCGGAATAGACGCAGCTGTTGTGTTTCCGTATTTTTGGATATTATTATAGACCTGATCGTCTGAAAGTTTAAATTTACTTTGAATAAATTGAGAAATTCTCAAGTTAGCCTGATGCGGAATCAGCATATCAATATCCGAAACCTGTAAATTATTTGCTTCTAATCCTTCATTGATAACTTCGGCAAAACGAACAACTGCATTTTTAAATACAAATTGTCCATTCATATATGGATAATAACTTTCATCGTTTGGATCATTATCAGCAATGATATCAGTAACCCAACGCGCTCCCATCCCTGGTGCCTTCAAAGCCAATTCCTCAGCGTGCAATCCTTCAGAATGTAAATGTGTAGATAAAATTCCTTTGGTTACATCTTCTTCTCTGCTCAAAACTGCTGCTCCTGCCCCATCTCCAAAAATTACTGAAACCCCTCTTCCGCGACTTGTCATATCCAAACCTGTAGAATGTACTTCGGAACCAATAACCAAAATGTTTTTATACATTCCTGTCTTGATATATTGATCAGCAACCGAAATAGCATAAACAAAACCAGAACATTGATTTCTTACATCTAATGCTCCAACAGTTCTTAATCCCAAATCACGTTGCACTGCAACACCTGGTCCAGGAAAATAATAATCAGGGCTTAATGTTGCAAAAACCACAAAATCGATATCTTCTTTAGCAACACCAGAACGTTCAATTGCAATTTTGGCAGCTTTAACTCCCATTGACGTAGTGGTATCTTCGCCACGAATGATGTGCCTTCTTTCCTGAATCCCTGTTCTTTCTTGAATCCATTCGTCATTTGTATCTATAATTTTAGACAAATCATCATTAGTCACTACATTATCCGGAACATAATATCCTAATCCTGTTATTTTTGAATGGTACATATTTTATTGTTTTATTAAAATCAAGGTTGCAAATTTAAATATCTTTTAAAATAATTGATTACAAATTACTCTTTTTTTAGCAATATCCAAATTATTATTATTTTTCGAACTGTTTTCGTAAATGTAACAAAATTGAATTATTACGACATATTACTAACACCAGTTGCCCTAAATCAACCAAAATAATTTAAAATTATGAAATTAAAAGTTTCCTTATTTCTATTTCTATGCATGGGTTTATCAGCTATTGCACAAGAAAACGTAAACTACCAAAAACCATCCAAATCTATTTTGGATCTGGCAGATTATCAAAAAGCGCCTTCGGTTTCTATGGATACCAAAAAAGAGTATATACTGTTGAGTTATACAGCTACCTATAAAACATTAGATGATTTAAATCAGGAAGAATTGCGTTTAGGAGGGTTACGAATTAATCCTGTAACCAATATTTCGAGTACGGTAACCTACATCAACAACATCACCTTACGGAAAGTATCAGACAAAAACGAAACGCAGATTAGTAATTTACCCGCCAATCCTCGTATCAGTAATATTACATGGTCACCTAATGACAAAAAGATATTATTTTCTAACACGGTTAGTACCGGAGTTGAATTATGGATTTTGGACGTCGCTTCTGCTAAAGCAACAAAATTAACCGAGGCAAATCTAAACGCTAATCTTGGCACTCCTTATAGTTGGTTCAATGACAGTGAAACTATTTTGGTAAAAATGTTACCAAAAAACAGAGCTGCATTATTAGACTCTAAAAAAGATCTACCTACAGGTCCAATTATTTCCAATTCGGAGGGTACAAAATCACAAAACAGAACCTACCCTGATATGTTGAAAAACAAAAATGATGAAATCAATTTTGAGAACATCATTACATCCGAATTGTATAAAGTGACTCTGGACGGAAAAGCAACACTATTTAAAAATGCGGCTATGTTTGCAGGAGAAAGAATTTCGCCAGATGGAAACTTTATAATGATAACTACCATACAAAAGCCATTTTCATACATTGTACCAATTAATCGTTTCCCTTCAAAAAGTATCGTTTATGACAAAAATGGAGTTGAAATAAAAACGGTAAATGAAGTTGCATTAAATGAAATTATGCCAAAAGGCTTTATGGCAGTGCGCAAAGGAAAAAGAGAAATGGGCTGGAGAAACGATAAACCTGCTACCTTATTTTATGTAGAAGCTTTAGACGGAGGTGATCCAGCAAATAAAGTCGATTTTAGAGACGAGATTTTTCTATGGGATGCTCCATTTACTGCAAATCCAATTACTATGGCAAAAACTCCGCAACGTATCAACGATATAATTTGGGGAAATGAAAATACCGCCATTCTTGTTGATGAATGGTATGACACTCGAAATATCAAAACCTATTTGATCAATCCATCCGATTCAAATCAGAAAGCGAAAGTAATCTCTGATAGAAATTCTCAAGATATTTATGCTGATCCAGGAAATTTTGAAACTAGAAAAAATCAATACAACAGACAGGTATTAGCTATAGAAAACGGTAATGCTTTCCTTATTGGAGATGGGTTTACCAAAGATGGTCAATTTCCGTTTATTGATGAATTCAATTTAAAAACATTACAATCAAAACGATTGTACACCTCACTTTACAAAGACAAAAAAGAAGATTTATTAGAAATTGAAGATTTTAAAACTGGAAAAGTATTGGTTCAGATTCAATCAAAAAATGAATATCCAAATTATTATTTCAGAAACATCAAACAAAAAAATAGTCTGACTGCTATTACTGCCTTCAAAAATCCATTTGAAAGTATCAAAAACTTAAGTAAAGAAGTAATCAAGTACAAACGAAAAGATGGAGTAGAATTATCTGGAACGTTATACTTACCAGAAGGGTATGACAAAGTCAAAAAAGAAAAACTTCCATTGTTAATTTGGGCTTATCCGGCTGAATACAAAGACAAAAACAGTGCTGGACAAAATGATAAAAACCCAAATGAATTTACCTTTCCTTCTTATAGATCCTTTATATATTGGGCTACAAAAGGGTATGTTGTTCTAGATGATGCTTCGTTTCCTATTATTGGCGAAGGAACTACAGAGCCTAATGATACTTTTATCACACAATTGGTAGACGATGCCGAAGCCGCAATAAATGCCGTTGATGCTTTAGGATATATCAATACCAAGAAAGTAGCTGTTGGCGGACACTCTTATGGTGCTTTTATGACTGCCAATTTATTAACACATTCCAATCTATTTGCCTGTGGAATTGCCAGAAGTGGTGCTTACAATAGAACGCTGACTCCGTTTGGTTTTCAAAGTGAACAACGCAATTACTGGGAAGTTCCAGAAGTGTACAATACAATGTCTCCTTTTATGAATGCAGATAAAATGAAAACACCATTGCTTTTAGTTCATGGAGAAGCCGATAATAATCCGGGAACTTTTACATTACAAACAGAACGTTACTTTCAAGCTCTAAAAGGATTGGGAGCACCAGTGAGAATGGTAATATTACCAAAAGAAGCTCATGGATATGTAGCCAAAGAAAATATTTTGCATTTACTTTGGGAGCAAGATCAGTTTCTGGAAAAGTATTTGAAAAACTAAAATCGAAATCCAAACTTTCGTTAAACAAAAAAAGAGACAGTCTTAAAATAGACTGTCTCTTTTTTATTTTATTGAAAATTATTTACATAGTAAAAGGGAAAATTATTCCGTTTTGTGTGTAAGTTGCATTGTTATCACAATCTCCATTACCGTAGTCGATTATACCGTTTAAAAGTGGGCTTTCTACTTTTAGCTTTCCTTTTGACACATAATTGCAACTGTAACTTTTTACTAATGATTCTAAAACTGTTAAGGTAATTTTAGCTCCATTTTGTTTGGTAACTATATGAGTTCCATCTATCATTTCGTAAGTGTTGTCATCTAATGTAAGTGTTTCAACACCTTTCGTTTGTTTTATGGTATGAGTTCCTGTGTTTGTATATACTTCACCTTTAGTGTTAGTAAATATTCCATTGGTTACTGTTCTTGTCCATTGAGGGATGCTTGGAGTTGTAGTCGTATTTTTATATTCAATTTTCCCTTCTACTTTATTACCATTTACATAGTAGTTTTCTCTTTCAATTGTCATAGTGCTTCCAGTTTCTGTAACATAGTTTGAAAAAGTAATTTTTAGTTTTCCTTTTCTTATAATACCATTTATGGTACAACCAGTTCCAAAATCGACATCGAATGTTTTAGGAAAATTTGACGTTACAGGATTCATTGCTATAATTGCACAAGAACTTGTTAATGATTTACCAGTTTTTTTAGCAGTTGAATTTTCAAATGATATTTCATTTCCTATTTTAATATCTAATTCATTAATTAAATCAATAGATACTGATGCAACAACGGGGCCATTGTCTGTTGCCGTCAAAGAATCTTCTTTGGTGCATGAAATAAATGAAAAAAGGATAAGAGCAAAAGTGGATAATAGTAAAGAACTGTTCTTCATAAAATTAAAATTTAGGTTAAGTTTTTTTTCTTTGGGTAGCCAAATATATTATTTTAAGTGAATTAATAATTGATAAAACTGTTAAATATTTAAGAAATGAATTTATTTGTATATATTAAATTATAAATCTTACATATTTTTAGAAGTGTTTTTTTGTTTAGAGGGCAATTATAAGTTTTTTTAATGAAATTTGAAATGGCTCGAAATATCTGGTAATTCAGCTAAATCCAATTCTAATTCTGTACTGCCATTATCTGCAAACACTCCAATGGTAAATGAACCATCACTGTAAAAATTGAGTTCTGCAATTTGTTTGTCTACTTTTATGAGTTTAAAAGGTAGATTACCAAACCTGTTATGTAAAGCAAATAATATATAGTCTCCATTTTTTAATGGATTGTTTTTTGGATTTGTAGATACTACCTGTAACGTTATTTTATATAATCCTTTAGTTTCTTCAATAACATTTGCTTTTAATTCTCGTTCGTTGTCTATCGCTTTTAATTTCCATTGTCCTTTTTGAGGGTCTTCATGATTTAGCATTAAGCCTTTATGGAGTTTTAATTTGGCTTCATCTATCATTTTATCTAAATCTGATTTTATATTTTCTTTTCTTTTTTTGATTTCGTCTGAATTCATTTCTTTTTTAAGAACCGTTTCAAAATCAGTGTCAGACATAGATGCTCCGTTTAACTTAGTGATTAGTGATTTTGTGAGTTGTTCTTTTTCCTGAATCAGACTTTGAATTTGGATGATCTTCCTTTCTTTTTGCTTATCTTCTTCCTTTGCTTCGAGAATTTTTTCATTAGCAGTTTCTAGTTCTTTTCTGATAAAATTATCATCAGCATATTTGTATTTATTAGATAAAACAAGCCGCATATAATTATACCCGATATACAGCCCTAAAAAGCCAAAGTAAATTACAATTCCAATGCTGTATATGTTTACAAGTTGACTGTCGTATTTTGAAGAAGATCTTACATATTCTCCTAATGAAATGAAATAGTTTGGAATTTCTTTTAGATTAATTAATGTGAGCCCTATGATTATTTTGGTTAGCCAATCGGCAATTTCAAATAGGCCATTGTTTAGTGAAGAATCAATTTTTTTCTTGTTGTTTCGTTTGGGCATACCAAAGAGCGTTCCAACGAAATAAAAACTTACCAAAGATGTAATGCCCAGGATAATCCCAATAAAAAGAATGGTACTTCCCATTTCGTGAATTGTAACTGGGAAACCAATAACAGGGACCATTCCTAAAAAAAGGCCTAAGTATAATGTTAATAGAACTGAAGTTTCAGCTTCTTTTCCTGTGTTTTTTTCTATCTCTAATTCCGTTTCATTTTGACTTTTGATTTCGTTATTTGCCATATTTGTTAGGTTTAAATTAGGTCTAAATCAAATCAGTAATAAATTGGTCTTTAATCTTAATTTTTGAATTGTGGTTCATAAAGAAAAAGAGCAACTAATAGGGTATTTTTAAATTTCTGATCGTAAAAATGGGTAATGATGAGTTTGATTTCTGGTAAAATAATCAAATTAATTCATTTTCTAATTCTTAAAATTAATCAAAAAATGGATATAAAGTAAAGGGAAGTGTCTATTTTTTCAGTAATATGGTTGTTAATTTTTTTATTTACTGTTGAAAAATTCTATTAATCTAAAAATAAAAAACCCTGCAAATTAGTATTTGCAGGGTCATTTGTAACTAAACTCTAAGTGGTATTCTTAGAATTATTTTATTAGTTCAAAACTTCTTTTTACGAAAGCAGTTAATGCTTCTCCTTTTAATAAGTTTTGAGATAATTTAGCCAAATCTAATGCTTGTTTTACCAAGTTTTCTTGAGCTGATTGGTCTTTGTTATTTAAGATACTTGTAGCCAATTCGGAGTTAGTATTTACAACCAAATTGTACATTTCTGGCATATTACCCATTCCGAACATTCCGCCACCACCAGATTGACTCATTTCTTTCATTCTACGCATAAATTCTGGTTGCGTGATAATGAATGGAGCAGCTTCACTATCTAAAGCTTCTAATTGAACAGTATAGGTTTGTTTAGGAACAATAGTCTCAAGAACTGTTTTTAAACTTGTTTGTTCTTCTTCAGATAATTTAGAAATTGAATTTTCTTCTTTTTTGATTAAGTTATCAATATGGTCAGAATCGACACGAACAAAATGCATACCGCTATTGTCACCTTCAATTTTTTGAATTAAATGTGAAATGATTGGTGAATCCAATAATAAAACTTCGTACCCTTTGTCTTTTGCTATTTCGATATAAGAGTGTTGAGCCTCTTTATTTCCAGCATATAAAACAACTAGTTTTCCGTCTTTATCAGTTTGTTTTTCTTTGATTTTTTCTTTTAATTCTTCTAAAGTGAAGTATGTATTATCAACCGTTGGGTATAATACAAATGCACCCGCTTTTTCGTAGAATTTATCCTCAGAAAGCATTCCGTATTCAAGAACGATTTTGATGTCATTCCATTTTGCTTCGAAATCTGCTCTGTTTTCGTTGAATAAAGATTTCAATTTATCAGCTACTTTACGAGTGATGTAGTTTGAAATTTTCTTAACTGCACCATCAGCCTGAAGTCCAGAACGAGAAACATTCAAAGGAATATCTGGAGAATCAACAACACCGCGAAGCATCATCAAGAACTCAGGAACAATTCCTTCTACGTTATCCGTTACATATACTTGATTTTGGTACAATTGAATTTTGTCTTTCTGAATTTGCATGTCAGAACCCAATTTAGGGAAATACAAAATACCTGTTAAGTTGAAAGGATAATCTACATTTAAGTGAATATGAAACAATGGCTCTTCGAACTGCATTGGATACATTTCACGGTAGAAATCTTTGTAATCAGCATCCGATAAATCTGTTGGTTGTTTTGTCCAGGCTGGATTAGGATTGTTTACAATATTATCTACTTCAACAGTTTCTGCAGTGTAATCTTCTGGAGCATCTTCTGGTTTTGGAAGCGTTTCAGTTTTTGTTCCAAATTTAATTGGAATAGGCATGAACTTATTGTACTTGCTCAATAAACCAGAGATTTTATAATCTTCTAAGAACTCTAATGAATCTTCAGCAACGTGCAAAATGATTTCAGTTCCTCTAGTCGTTTTGTCAGCTGGTTCTAATGTGAATTCTGGGCTTCCGTCACATGTCCAGTGTGCAGCTGGTTCGTCTTTGTATGATTTGGTGATGATTTCTACTTTTTCAGCAACCATAAAAGCCGAATAGAAACCAAGTCCAAAGTGACCAATAATACCAGAATCTTTTGCAGAATCTTTGTATTTGTCTAAAAATTCTTCAGCACCAGAAAAAGCAACCTGATTGATGTATTTTTCAACTTCATCAGCAGTCATTCCTAATCCTTGGTCAATGATGTGGATTTTTTTGCCTTCTTTGTCAATTTTAATTTCAATAATTGGATTACCATATTCAACATTGGCTTCTCCAATACTGGTTAGATGTTTTAATTTTAAAGTTGCATCGGTTCCGTTAGAAATTAATTCACGCAAAAAGATTTCGTGATCACTGTATAAGAATTTCTTGATTAAGGGAAAGATGTTTTCAACCGAAACATTAATTTTACCTGTTGTCATATTTTTTAATTATTTAATGGTTTTACAATCGAAAAATATAACTTTCAAATAGAGTACCAATTAGTATCGGTGTGACAAATTGTCGTAGAGAAAGTAAGTTGAAACGGTTTAAGGTTTGGTAAGGTTGAATGGTACGAGCTGGAAGCTCGCACTAGCTCAGGATTTTTGTTCACGCTAGTGCGAGCTTCCAGCTCGTACACACAAACAAATTCAATTCAAATCTATCTCTAAAACTCACGCTAGTGCGAGCTTCCAGCTCGTACCCACAAACAGATTCAATTCAAATCTATCTCTAAAACTGTATTATCATTATTTCCATAGTTTCTAGCCGAACTATATTTCCAATCTATAGGATCGGTTACAAAACCAGATACTACAGGATTGTTATGAATGTAGTTTAATTTTTGTTCAAATACTTTCAAACTCCAAATTTCTATTGGCTGGTTGTTTTGTTGCCAAAACTGTTTATCCTTTACATTGCTGTTTTTTATTCCAGCTCTTTCAAACATCCATAACATCCATTCGCGTCTACTTTCTTGTGGATTGTCTTGAATTGTTTTGATTATTTTTCTTGATGTAAAGCCTTTTAAATCTCGCATTAATCCAGATGGGTCGCCTAGTGCAGACCTAAAAATCAAATGTATATGACTTGGCATAATACAATAGCCATAAATTTCCATACCCTTGTTTTTTCTGCAATGGTCTAATGATTCGGTTATAATTGTAAAATATAGGTCTCTTGTAAAAACGTCTATCCAATTGACTGTAGCGAAACTTACAAAATAGGCTCCTTGTTTTTCGTGAAATTTATATTTTCTACTCATTTATCTTTTAATGTAAATATAAATATTCCTACAAAAAAAAGCTACAACTTTTTTAGGGTTGTAGTTTGTTTTGTCTGCTCTTTATTGTGGGTACGAGCTAGAAGCTCGCACTAGCTAAGTGGTAACTAATGCTCGCGCTGGCTAGGGGCAGCTACTTTATTTCTTTTTTTCTCTATTCTTGAATTTATCAAATTTATCTTTAAATGAATACGTGAAATCCAAAATGGCAATAGTAAAATCTAAAATATCTTTAGCGACTAATGGGTCAATGTCATTATCAATATTATGTGCAGCTTCGTTTCCTGCTAATCTTAATTCGTCTGCCCAATCATAAAGTTGGTCATTTATTATTCCGTCTTCTTTGAGTTTTTTAATAGATACTGCTAAATTTTTTCCTTTTGCTCCTTTTATCAAACAGAATCCTTCAAGTGTTCTTCGACACATTATTGCAGTCGCTGTATAAGCATTTCCTTTGAAACATTTGATGCATTCTGTCAAACCAATTTTGAGTTTGTCTGGTATTATTGGGTTGATGTGAAATAAATTACCTGGATAAATTCTTTTAGGAATTCCCCAGTCAAAATTTTCTTCGTGATCAAATTCATACTCTTGTTCAACCAAGATAGGTGATGCACATTGGGAACATTTGCAAAGTGAAAGCTTTAAATTACACATCCAATCGTATTCCATTTCTTGAACATAAGCTCCAATAACTTGCGCTTCTACTAGTGCGCTACAATTATCACATTCTACTAACATATTTAGTTGTTTTAATGAAAATCTTTTTCTTCTAATTCTTCAAGTATTGATAATAAATCAAGTAAAATTGGATTTATTTTAATTGTAATTTCTTCTAATTCTTCAAGTGTAAATCTTTCTCCTGCATACCTTCTCCATTCTCTACCATCAGGTAATTTTTTATAAATGTGTTTATGATTTGAGCAGCACATATACTCTACATTGGCTTCAACAATTACATCACTCCAAACACCGTGAATAAAAAGATTTCTTTTATCCTTTAGTGGTCTAATTTCTGTGACTATTTTATAGAGTTTCTCTTCTTTATATTGTCGACTGCGATTTATTTTAAGTAATAAATTAAGATTTGATTCTAAGCTATTTTTTTCAATAAGCGTACTGCTTATAATTTTGTCGTCAGAGTTTATTAATTTTTCAATAATATGAAATATTAGACTTTCTAACTCTGCGAAACGAACAGAGGTGAGACCAATAGCTGCATAAAAATGAATATTCTTTGCTGTTATTTTAGTTTGTATGCTTGAAAACTGCCTCATAAAATTGAACTTAATTTGTTTTATTCTTTACTTTCAAATATAGAAATTTAAAATTACAAACCGCTATCTGTGTTTTTTACTCATTTCTACTGTTTTTGCACTCCGCCCAGTAAAATAGGGCTTCCGTAGAAAAAAGAATGCCCTGATGCGAGCTTCCGTCTCCCTGATACGGTCTTCCGTCAGCCTGTTGCATACTTCCGTGACTCTGGAACAAGCTTCCGTCTCCCTGTTGTACACTTCCGTCTGCATTTCATTAGCTTCCGCCTCTCTGTTGAATACTTCCGTCAGCCTGATACATGCTTCGAACAAGCATCCGTCTACTTCGGATCGGTTTTTAAACTCATCTGACAACTTGATAATTGGTACTGAATATTTTAAAATATAAAAAAGTAGTATTTTTTTTATATAAAACGATGCTTCATATTATAATTTAAATACATTTGTAAGTATTAACTTTAATTTAAAAATAATAATTATGAAAAAACCATTAGTTTCCCGATTGTATAAATTTTCGGATGCGACATTAGTAACCACAGGAAAAGAGAAAATTGCTTTTATGCGCAGAGATGCTGCCGCTTTTACGCCTTTTGGTATTAGTGCAGCATTATTGAGCAGTCTGGAAACAGCTATCAATACTTTTTCGAACACCATTACTGATATCGAGGCGGTCAGTAACCAAACTGGGGTTACTGCCAGCAAAGATGCTAAAGCCGACCAATTGCGTGTAGCCATCAGAACCGTTATGGCGCGTGTCGAATTAAAGTATGGTACCAGTAATGCTGTGTATAGAAAATTTGGTACAGAGGCACTCTCACAACAATCGGATTCTGATTTACTGATTACTGGAAAAAGAGTGGTGCGAGTGGGTACCGAATTTTTACCAACTCTTACTGCAAATGGATTGACTGTTGCTATGCTAACTGCCATTACCACACTTTGCAATGAATTTGAAAACCTGATAATAGATCTTAAAATAAAAATTGGGGAACGCGATATAGCTCAGGAAGACCGTGTAGAAGCGGGTAATAATATCTACCATATTTTGGTAAAATATACGACAATGGGACTTAGTATATGGGAAACCAGTGATGTGGCTAAGTACAATGATTATGTTATTTATAACACGATAAATAGCGAAGCTCCAGAAGTTGCTACACTACCTGCCGTTTAAAAATATCATTTTCAGAAAAGAAAGGCACCGCATTGACGGTGCTTTTTTTGTCCAAAATCTTAAACACTTACAAGCTTAGGTTCCCCATATAAGGCATATAAGCTCATACAAGTGGCACCGAAAGATTAAAACAAAGATTTAAATGTCCTTAGACGCCATTATATGGTTTAAAAAAAAATACTATTTATAGATGAGAATGTTAGCTTATCCTTTATTGTTATAAATGAGGATTATCTTTCAAATAAAACACTAATTGTTATAGAACTACCATTTTATTTTTAATTGACGTAAGTAAATTATATAAGGAAAAAAATAATTTTGAATGAAATTCATACGTATCTTTGTTCTGACATTAATTTAAAAACTGATAGAAATGAGAAAAATTCTTTTAATAAGCGCTATTGCCCTTTTGGTTTTTGCTTGTAAACCGACATCTACTACACCTACTACACCAGAACCAGTTTCTAATGCCCCGACTGCAAAATTAGACAAGACTTCTCAAGTTGGAATAAAAGGAGATTGGCAGATTGCTAGCGTTAGCTATCCAGGTTCTGAGTATATCAAAGTGAATTCTTTTAATCTTGCAGATTCAAAATGTTTTATTGGAAGTACTTGGCATTTTATTTCAAACAACAATAAAGGAACTATGACTTTGAATAGTCCAAATTGTACAGCCTTTACTTCGGCAATTACTTGGTACATTAATAAAGAAGGACAATTTGTTCTAAAAATATTAGATGAAGGATTAAAATCTAAAAATGTTAAAACAGGTTTTGTTCTGGCAGTAAGAAATCAATCAGAAACTTCATTTGAATTGATCGATAAAATAAGTGTAGGTAATAATCCAACAGATGTTGTTTACAAATTTCAAAAAGTTAACTAATACATAAGATGATAAAGATGAGAAAATCAGCAATTATAGGGATAAGTAGTTTATTTATGTTGAGTATGCTTTTTACAGGATGTGAGGCTACAAAAAACGCTAATAATACTCAAAAAGGTGCCGGAATCGGTGCAGTTGCAGGAGGGGTTATTGGAGCAATTATAGGAAACAATACAGGGATTGGTACTGCAGGAGGTGCGGCGATAGGAGCTGCAATCGGTGGAGGAACAGGAGCCCTTATTGGTAACAAAATGGATAAACAAGCTCGTGAAATCGATCAGGCTTTACCTGGAGCAGATGTAGAAAGAGTTGGAGAAGGAATTAAATTGACTTTGAATGAAAACTCTGTTCGATTTGATGTCAATAAAGCTACATTAACATCAATGGCAAAAGCAAATTTAGATAAATTAGTTCCAGTATTTAATTCGTATGCCGATACCAATATTGAAATATTTGGTTATACAGATTCTACAGGAAAAGCAGATTACAATTTAACGCTTTCGCAAAAAAGAGCCGAATCTGTAAAAACATATTTAATCTCAAAAGGTTTAGCAGCCAGCCGTTTCAAAACATCTGGTCATGGAATTGCTGATCCAATTGCCAGTAATGATACCAAAGAAGGACAAAGTAAAAACCGTCGTGTAGAATTTGCTATTACTGCAAATGATAAAATGGTTCAAGACGCCAAAAATGGTAAATAAATACCAGTCATTTCATAAATTAAAAACTGCTTTATAATAAAGCAGTTTTTTTTTGGATATAAATGAATTATAAACATATTTTTTTTGCTAAAGAAACTATCTTTGTTATCCTAAAATTTTAATAGTACAGAATGCTTCAAGTTCAAAATATTTCATTCGGCTATACCGAAAAAATCATTATTCAAAATGTTGACTTCACCGTTGCCAAAGGACAAAATATTGCACTTATTGGCGAAAGCGGCTGTGGAAAAAGTACGCTTTTAAAACTGATTTATGGGATGTATGACTTAAATCAAGGTCGTATTATATACAATGAAACTGAGATTCGGGGGCCTAAATACAATTTAATTCCAGGCATGCCATTTATGAAATATTTGGCTCAGGATTTTGATTTGATGCCTTATGAAACGGTTGCCGAAAATGTAGGTAAGTTTCTTTCTAATGGTTTTTTACCACTAAAAAAGTTGCGTATTCAGGAATTATTAGAAATGGTAGAAATGACTGAATTTGCCAATGTTAAAGCAAAATTATTAAGTGGAGGACAACAACAACGTGTTGCCTTAGCCAGAGTTTTGGCCTTGGAACCAGAGGTGTTGTTATTGGATGAACCATTTAGTCATATTGATAATTTTAGAAAAAATGCACTTAGAAGAAACCTTTTTGCGTATTTAAAGAAAAAACAAATCACTTGTTTTATTGCTACTCATGATAGTACCGATGCACTTTCTTTCTCAGACGAGACCATTGTTTTGTATCAAGGCAGAATTATGGAAAAAGGACCATCTGCAGATGTGTATAATTATCCTTTGAATAAATATGTTGCTTCTCTTTTTGGCGAAGTGAATGAACTAAAATTATCGCAGTTAATGCCAATTGATGGAGAAGATGAAATTGTTTTATTATATCCGCATCAATTAAAAATAGATCCAAATGGCTCTATAAAAGCAGTAGTAAAAGAATCTTTTTTTAAAGGAAGTCGTTTTTTAATAAAAGGGGCTTTTGATAGAAAAGTTATTTTCTTTGAACATGAAACTGCTTTAGCATTCAATCAGGAAGTACTATTGAAAATTATTTAAGGAGGTTAAAATATAAAATTTATTTCCTTTGAAAGAGTAACAAGAAAAAAAGAGACAGTTTTAAGCTGTCTCTTTTTTTTATGCAATATAAGAAACATATAAATGAATGTTTATTTTTTAAAAGCAAAGTTAAAAAAAAGCATATTATCGAATAAATTAAACCTCAAAAAAAATAACTATTAAAATTTAAATATTAAATTTGTTAAAGAAATTCTCAGGTTTTCTCAAAGAATAACATTAAAAATGACTCATTATGTACAAGTTAGATCTAAACGATTATTACACTCCATTTTTTTTAAAATCTTCACTTTTTAAAATTATATTGGTTGCATTTGTTTTCAACGCACTTGCCTTTTTGAGTTTCAGAATAACCGTTTCTCCAGACAATCTTTCTCCAATTTTCCCTGATGTTGGGTTCGCACTTGCAGCAGTATTAATCATAGGGCGTAAAGCTATTGCCGGAGTTTGGCTAGGCTCATTTGTCGCAAATATGTTTTCCTTTTGGGATGTTTGCAAGATGTTGGATAAATCTCTACTCGAAACCATACTCTCTTCAGCTTCTGTAGCTACAGGAGTAGCAATTGGTGTTACTATTAGTGCTTATTTAATTAATTTAATCAACAAAGGTGAATATCCATTAAAAACAGGATTTTCAGTAATTTCTTTTTTAGGTATTAGCATATTATATTGTGGTATATGCTCTTTCTTATGTGTATCAGCTATTTCATTTTGGGAATTAAGCACACCAAATCATTTTATTTCAAATTGGACAACGCTTTGGCAAGGTGATTTAATAGGTACTATACTTATAACTCCTTTTTTACTTTCATGGTTACATCTCCATCACATAAAAATTATTTTAACATCACTTTTTGAAGCTATTTCACTAGGATTAGCAACAATCTTTGTCTGTGTATTAGTTGCTTTTGATCATCCAAATGATCAATTTTTATTTATTCTAATATTGTTATGGGCTACATTTCGTTTTAGAATTAGAGGAGTATCTATCCTAGCATCAATGTTTGCCCTTTTATCTTCAATATATGGGTACCTGGGATATGGTTCATTTGTAGTTGTCAATTCTCAAGATTCATTGATCAACATTAATCCATTTTTTGGATTGGCCACTGTAATAGCCTTAATAGCTGCGGGTTACTATTCCGATTACTTGCATAGAAAACTAGAAGAGGCTAAAAATTAACAAACCTTACCTTTTTTATTATTTGTGCATGCCCGCAAGGGTCGAGCTGTCCATTCTATCTTTTATTTTGCTAAAGAAGCAAAACAAAAGGATGCCATTTCCATCCCTCATGCAAATTCAGCTTCAAGAGAGTATTGAGACTTTAAAGGGCTTTAAAACAAAAAAAAACAGCCCCCAAAGAGCTGTTTCTTAACATTCGAAGTAAGTAGTTTCAAAAAATCCTAAATCTTTAATTTACCGTAGCCACATTTTCATTTTTAATTTTCAAGTCGCCTTTATAGACTTCAGCGATTGCTTTTCTGGATAAGGTAGTGGCTGTATTAGCAACTACAATCTCATGGGTTACCTTTTTTAAATTAGTTTCTACCTCCAAAAAGTAAACCCCCTCTGGAAACTCCTCAAGACTATACACTCTTGTTATTCCACCTTTACCCGTTACTGTTTCATTATAAATCACATTATGGGACTCATCATAGATTGTTACAGTAGCTTTCTGAATCTCATTTACCGAAAAACTAATTTCTTTACCCTCTCCCTTTTTTACATTAAGTAAAAAATCACCATTGATTGCATAAGTACTCATTGTAGTCATTGCTACTAATACTACTAAACTGAATTTTAAAATCGTTTTCATGATACTGCGTTTTAAATTAGTAATTATTTCTATAGCTAAAGTAGTCTCATAATTCCTATAAAAACACAACTACATTCTCTAATATAAGTGCTATTTTAACTCCACGAAAACGATATATCCACCTCTATGGTAATTCAGTAACTGTTTGGGGCAATATACCATAGTCCGTTTTTTATATAAACTGAGTTTTTTGTAAAACAAAAAACCCTGTTTCTTATCGAAACAGGGTTTTTATAAAAAAAGGCAGCGACATACTCTCCCACATAACTGCAGTACCATCTGCGCAGGCGGGCTTAACTACTCTGTTCGGGATGGGAAGAGGTGAGCCCCGCCGCAATAACCACCTTAAGAAGTTATAATTGCTTTGGACAATCATCTTGCAAGTCGTAATTCCTAATTTAGAACTCGTGCATTGCAACAATATCTTAACATACTGAGATAAAGAATATAAAAAGTGTATTAGAAAGTTTCTTCCCGAGTCTTGCGACTCGGGAAAAGGGTGTACATAAGCTTACGGGTTATTAGTACTACTCGACTATGACATTACTGCCTTTACATCTATAGCCTATCAACGTGGTCATCTCCCACGACCCTTAAAAGAAATCTCATCTTGTGGTGGGTTTCGCGCTTATATGCTTTCAGCGCTTATCCCTTCCAAACGTAGCTACTCTGCGGTGCCCCTGGCGGGACAACAGATACACTAGAGGTTTGTCCAATTCGGTCCTCTCGTACTAGAATCAGATCCACTCAAATTTCTTGCGCCCACAGTAGATAGAGACCGAACTGTCTCACGACGTTCTGAACCCAGCTCGCGTGCCACTTTAATGGGCGAACAGCCCAACCCTTGGGACCTTCTCCAGCCCCAGGATGTGACGAGCCGACATCGAGGTGCCAAACCCCCCCGTCGATATGAGCTCTTGGGGGAGATCAGCCTGTTATCCCCGGCGTACCTTTTATCCTTTGAGCGATGGCCCTTCCATGCGGAACCACCGGATCACTATGCTCTACTTTCGTACCTGATCGACCTGTATGTCTCTCAGTCAAGCTCCCTTATGCCATTGCACTCTACGCACGGTTACCAAGCGTACTGAGGGAACCTTTAGAAGCCTCCGTTACTCTTTTGGAGGCGACCACCCCAGTCAAACTACCCACCAAGCAATGTCCCCCGCAAAGCGGGGTTAGGCCTCAGATAAACAAAGGGTTGTATTTCAACAATGACTCCACAACGCCTAGCGACGCCACTTCACAGTCTCCAACCTATCCTACACATCATTTATCCAAGGTCAATACTAAGCTATAGTAAAGGTGCACAGGGTCTTTTCGTCCCACTGCGGGTAAACGGCATCTTCACCGTTACTACAATTTCACCGAGCTCATGGCTGAGACAGTGTCCAGATCGTTACACCATTCGTGCAGGTCGGAACTTACCCGACAAGGAATTTCGCTACCTTAGGACCGTTATAGTTACGGCCGCCGTTTACTGGGGCTTCAATTCAATGCTTCTCCGAAGATAACATCTCCTCTTAACCTTCCAGCACCGGGCAGGTGTCAGGCCCTATACTTCATCTTACGATTTTGCAGAGCCCTGTGTTTTTGATAAACAGTCGCCTGGACCTCTTCACTGCGGCCCCGATTACTCGGGGCGACCCTTCTCCCGAAGTTACGGGTCTATTTTGCCTAATTCCTTAGCCATGAATCTCTCGAGCACCTTAGGATTCTCTCCTCGACTACCTGTGTCGGTTTGCGGTACGGGTACTAATTACCTGAAGTTTAGAGGTTTTTCTTGGAAGCCCTTAGGCGCACTATCTCTTTGTCCGAAGACTCCGAGTACTATCGTATTTCCCCAAGCCGCGTGGATTTGCCTGCGCAGCTTATAGGTAGGTACTTCAACGAACTATTCCGTCAGTTCGCGGCGCTTTCATCACTCCGTCACCCCATCACAGTAATTAGTAGTACGGGAATATTAACCCGTGGTCCATCGACTGTCCCTTTCGGGTTCGCCTTAGGTCCCGACTAACCCACAGCTGATTAGCATAGCTGTGGAAACCTTAGTCTTTCGGTGTGCGGGTTTCTCGCCCGCATTATCGTTACTTATGCCTACATTTTCTTTTCTAACCAGTCCAGCATGCTTTACAACACACCTTCAACCCTGTTAGAATGCTCCCCTACCACTTGTAATAAATTACAAATCCATAGCTTCGGTAATATGTTTATGCCCGATTATTATCCATGCTCGTCCGCTCGACTAGTGAGCTGTTACGCACTCTTTAAATGAATGGCTGCTTCCAAGCCAACATCCTAGCTGTCTGGGCAGACAAACCTCGTTCTTTCAACTTAACATATATTTGGGGACCTTAGCTGATGGTCTGGGTTCTTTCCCTCTCGGACTTGGACCTTAGCACCCAAGCCCTCACTGCACGGAAACATTATATAGCATTCGGAGTTTGTCAGGAATTGGTAGGCGGTGAAGCCCCCGCATCCAATCAGTAGCTCTACCTCTATATAACTTTACGCCGTGCGCTGCACCTAAATGCATTTCGGGGAGTACGAGCTATTTCCGAGTTTGATTGGCCTTTCACCCCTACCCACAGGTCATCCGAAGACTTTTCAACGTCAACCGGTTCGGACCTCCACACTGTGTTACCAGCGCTTCATCCTGCCCATGGGTAGATCACACGGTTTCGCGTCTAACACTACTGACTAAAGCGCCCTATTCAGACTCGCTTTCGCTACGGATCCATGGCTTAACCATTTATCCTTGCCAGCAACGTTAACTCGTAGGCTCATTATGCAAAAGGCACGCCGTCACCCCACAAAAGGGCTCCGACCGCTTGTAAGCGTATGGTTTCAGGATCTATTTCACTCCGTTATTCACGGTTCTTTTCACCTTTCCCTCACGGTACTGGTTCACTATCGGTCTCTCAGGAGTATTTAGCCTTAGCGGATGGTCCCGCCAAATTCAGACAGGGTTTCACGTGCCCCGCCCTACTCAGGATACCACTATCCTTTACATTCATTACTTATACAGGGCTATCACCTTCTTTGGCTCTACTTTCCAGTAGATTCTAATTCTTTATGCAAGAAATGTCGTGGTCCTACAACCCCAACATTGCCGTAACAACATTGGTTTGGGCTAATCCGCGTTCGCTCGCCACTACTTACGGAATCACTTTTGTTTTCTTCTCCTCCGCCTACTTAGATGTTTCAGTTCAGCGGGTTTGCCCACCTATCGGTGTACTATGTCTTCAACATAGTGGGTTGCCCCATTCAGGTATTTACGGATCAATCGATGTGTGCTCGTCCCCGTAACTTTTCGCAGCTTATCACGCCTTTCATCGCCTCTGAGAGCCAAGGCATCCCCCATACGCCCTTATTTTGCTTATTGTACCAATCTTAAAATTAATTAAGACCGTTTTTTTTTGTCTTTTACTATAAATAGTAAAAAACGCTTTCTACTTTTTATTATTTCTTATCTCAATATGTCAATGAACTTTTTCCTTAGTAGAGACGTTGCAATGCAACGTCTCTACCGGATTGTGGAGAATAACGGAGTCGAACCGTTGACCTCCTGCGTGCAAGGCAGGCGCTCTAGCCAGCTGAGCTAATCCCCCATTTTTAAATGATGAGTTATGAATTATGAGTTATGAATTTGCTCATAAACGCTCAACTTCTAAAATTTCCTTTTTTTAAGAATTTCAATTCTTTTAAACTTATAACTCATAACTTATGACTTATAACTCTTAAAATAGTTGTCTCGGACAGACTCGAACTGTCGACCCCTACATTATCAGTGTAGTACTCTAACCAGCTGAGCTACGAGACACTCTTTATTCTTAAATTGTATTAGTCGTTGCACTGCAACGCCTCTACTTTTATTCTTTATTTTTTTAAATTAACAGCAAGAGTAATATAATCTTTAATTTGTAACCTATAAATTCTTCGTCTTCTTTCCCTAGCGTGCAATAAATTGCTAACAACTAAGGCTCTAGAAAGGAGGTGTTCCAGCCGCACCTTCCGGTACGGCTACCTTGTTACGACTTAGCCCTAGTTACCAGTTTTACCCTAGGCAGCTCCTTGCGGTCACCGACTTCAGGCACCCCCAGCTTCCATGGCTTGACGGGCGGTGTGTACAAGGCCCGGGAACGTATTCACCGGATCATGGCTGATATCCGATTACTAGCGATTCCAGCTTCACGGAGTCGAGTTGCAGACTCCGATCCGAACTGTGACCGGTTTTGTAGATTCGCTCCTGGTCGCCCAGTGGCTGCTCTCTGTACCGGCCATTGTAGCACGTGTGTAGCCCAAGGCGTAAGGGCCGTGATGATTTGACGTCATCCCCACCTTCCTCACAGTTTGCACTGGCAGTCTCGTTAGAGTTCCCGACATGACTCGCTGGCAACTAACAACAGGGGTTGCGCTCGTTATAGGACTTAACCTGACACCTCACGGCACGAGCTGACGACAACCATGCAGCACCTTGTAAATTGTCTTGCGAAAAGTCTGTTTCCAAACCGGTCAATCTACATTTAAGCCTTGGTAAGGTTCCTCGCGTATCATCGAATTAAACCACATGCTCCACCGCTTGTGCGGGCCCCCGTCAATTCCTTTGAGTTTCATTCTTGCGAACGTACTCCCCAGGTGGGATACTTATCACTTTCGCTTAGCCACTGAGATTGCTCCCAACAGCTAGTATCCATCGTTTACGGCGTGGACTACCAGGGTATCTAATCCTGTTCGCTACCCACGCTTTCGTCCATCAGCGTCAATCCATTAGTAGTAACCTGCCTTCGCAATTGGTATTCCATGTAATCTCTAAGCATTTCACCGCTACACTACATATTCTAGTTACTTCCTAATAATTCAAGTTTAGCAGTATCAATGGCCGTTCCACCGTTGAGCGATGGGCTTTCACCACTGACTTACCAAACCGCCTACGGACCCTTTAAACCCAATGATTCCGGATAACGCTTGGATCCTCCGTATTACCGCGGCTGCTGGCACGGAGTTAGCCGATCCTTATTCTCACAGTACCGTCAAGACATTACACGTAATGTTGTTTCTTCCTGTGCAAAAGCAGTTTACAATCCATAGGACCGTCATCCTGCACGCGGCATGGCTGGATCAGGCTTGCGCCCATTGTCCAATATTCCTCACTGCTGCCTCCCGTAGGAGTCTGGTCCGTGTCTCAGTACCAGTGTGGGGGATCTCCCTCTCAGGACCCCTACCCATCGTAGCCTTGGTAAGCCGTTACCTTACCAACTAGCTAATGGGACGCATGCTCATCTTTTACCGTTGTGACTTTAATTATAAAATGATGCCATTTCATAATACTATGAGGTATTAATCCAAATTTCTCTGGGCTATCCCTCTGTAAAAGGTAGATTGCATACGCGTTACGCACCCGTGCGCCGGTCTCTAATTCCGAAGAACTATACCCCTCGACTTGCATGTGTTAAGCCTGCCGCTAGCGTTCATCCTGAGCCAGGATCAAACTCTTCATCGTATATTATACGTCTTGAATTGCTTCAAGACTATTGTTATTCGACTCAGTTTCTATCGGTGTTTATTCAAATCTATACGATTCTATTACTCTTATTTTATTTGTCTTATCTTTTGGATAAGACGGCTGTCAATTCAATATGTCTAGGAACGTGTCTTTTTGTATTTCGCTTGTTTCTCAAAGCGGGTGCAAAAGTAGCATTTTCTTTTTAACTGGCAAGAACTTTTTGAAGTTTTTTTAGAAAAAATTTCTTTTTCGTTTGCTTCTCGTTTTCTTATCAGTATTTCAAAGATCGTTGCTAATTTAGCGGGGTGCAAAAGTAACTAACTCTTTTATTTCTCACAAGCTTTTTCGAATCTTTTTTGAAAATAAATTTTCGTTTTGATTTTGAATTACTTGCCAGATTTTCTAAGAACTTATTCGCTGTTGCGGGTGCAAAAGTACCACGTTTATTCGTTTAAACAATGCCTTTTCATAACTATTTTTTGTTTATTTTTTAATACACTGGTTTAAGGCGGGTTACAAAAATACTTTTTGATGATTTTTGAATTTGGGTATTGGATTTTGGGGTGTTTTATCGGTTTTGCTAGGGTTTTGGAGGTTTCTTTGGGAATAATACGTGGTTTATTCGCTATACTATATATAGGTACTGAGTGGTGATTCTAAATTTTTATTGTTTTAAGCACATAGAAGTATCGTTTTTGGCCGCTCTTACTATATAATGTACTTTTTGTATATAACATTTATACTTTTCATATAAAACATTTATACTTTTCATATAAAACATTTATACTTTTTGTATAAATCAATTATACTTTTCATATAAAACAATTATACTTTTTGTATAAATCAATTATACTTTTCGTATAAAACAATTATACCTTTCGTATAAAACAATTATACCCTTTATACAAATCATTTATACGTTTTATATAAATGTTATATATAAAACGTATAATATCATTGGTTTTAGATGCGGTGGTTGCTTTTTAATCTAAAATATGGTTGGGTTGTTATTCTGAAGGGTTCAGAATATGGGGGGCTTGCATCAAAAAGATGCTATACATATATAATAGGCATATCTAAAAAAAACAAATCTCTCTTATGAAACCTCATACCCTAGCCCTGATAGTAGTGGAAATCCTTGTGGGCCGGGGTTCGGCCCACAAGATTGGAACGGATAGCAGGAAATAGCTCCTGATTATTGCTAGTATTACTTTGGTTGTTTTTTAATAATCCTTAAAAAGTACGACCTTTGCAATCTAAAAATACACGAATGACACTTCATATTGAAACTCCTGCTTTATTGTTTTCGGCTACTTCTTTGATATTGTTGGCCTATACTAATCGGTTTTTGACGCTTGCCACTATTATTCGTGGTTTAAAAAAGGCATACAAAGAGAAAGAGAATCGAGTGATTTTGTTGGAGATTAAAAACCTTAATTTAAGACTGACTATTATTCGGTTTATGCAAATGGCTGGTGTACTGAGTTTGTTTTTATCTGTGTTTACGATGCTTGTATTGTTTTTAGATTATCAATTGACTGGTATATATTTGTTTGGCTTTAGTTTGCTTGCTTTATTAATTTCTTTGGCGCTTTGTTTTTGGGAAATCAATATTTCGGTTGATGCTCTGCGTTTGCATTTGAGCGATTTGACGCATATAGGTATTGAAAAAGAACAGCTTCCTACTATTGAATCTAAATAGTTTTTACACTTATTAATACTCATATACTTATCAATGTTTAAAAACAACACACTTAAAGGAGTTTTTCTAGTAGGAATTGGCGCGACTAGCTACGGAATGCTGGCTACGTTTGTAAAAATGGCTTACAGCGAAGGGTACTCTACGGCTGAAGTTACTATCTCACAATTTATATTGGGTATTGTTGGCATTCTTATTATTAATGCGTTTCAAAAAGCTAAAAGCGAGAATGAAGTCATTAAGGCTACCCCAAAAAACATATTTCAGTTGATGCTTGCTGGTACTTCTACGGGGTTGACAAGTGTGTTTTATTACCTGGCTGTAAAGTACATTCCTGTCTCTATTGCTATCATTTTATTAATGCAAACGGTATGGATTGGTTTGTTGCTGGAAATGATTTTGGAAAAGAAGATCCCTTCTGGACAAAAAATTGTTGCTGCGCTTGTGGTATTATTAGGGACTCTTTTGGCGACAAACATTTTTCAGAATGAGATTCAGCTAGATTGGCGAGGCCTTTTGTTGGGGATGTTGGCGGCATGTTCTTTTACCATGACTATGTTTACTGCCAATCGAGTGGCTTTGGGAATATCGTCGGCTCAACGTAGCTTGTATATGCTTTTTGGAGGAGCTGTAATTGTTTTGGCTTTTGCAATTGTTACTCTAAACACTGCATTCCATTTTGAAATATTGCTGAAATGGGGAATTATATTATCTCTTTTTGGAACTATTATTCCGCCAATGTTAATGAATGCTGGTTTTCCGCTTACGGGTATTGGACTGGGAAGTATCGTTTCGGCATTGGAACTTCCTGTTTCTGTTTTAATGGCTTATTTTCTTCTTCACGAAGAAGTTGTCTTGATACAATGGATTGGAATACTCCTTATTATATTGGCTATAGTTATAATGAATGTAAACTTCAAGAAACAGTAATAGTACTGATTATCAATATTAAAAGATTAAAACTATAGTAATTATGTGTTAATTTTTTTATAAATTCGTAATCCATTCAATTCTTATTAAATTAGAAGGAATGTATTCGGAATAGAGATTGATTAATTTTTACTAATAAGCTATTAACTTAATTTTTTTATCATGAAAAAACTTTTTGCAGAATTTTTCGGAACGTATTGGTTGGTTTTTGGAGGTTGTGGTAGTGCACTTTTTGCTGCGGGTATACCTGATTTAGGAATTGGATTTGTTGGGGTTTCATTAGCTTTTGGACTTACGGTTTTGACCATGGCGTATGCTGTTGGACATATCTCCGGAGGTCATTTTAATCCTGCAGTATCTTTAGGATTATGGGCAGGCGGAAGATTTTCGGCCAAAGATTTACTTCCTTATATTATAGCTCAATGTGTAGGAGCTGTTGCTGCAGCTGGAACATTGTTTACAATTGCTTCGGGAAAAGCTGGTTTTATGATTGATAACACAAAGGCCGGTGCTTTTGCATCTAATGGTTATGGTGCTTTTTCTCCTGATGGGTATTCTATGCAAGCCGCGTTTATTGCAGAATTTGTACTGACTTTATTTTTCCTTTTAATTATACTTGGTGCTACAGATAAATTTGCAAACGGAAAATTTGCTGGAGTCGCTATTGGACTTGGCTTGACGCTGATTCACTTAATAAGTATTCCTATTACAAATACATCTGTTAATCCTGCAAGATCATTATCACAAGCTATTTTTGTTGGTGGAGAGCCATTATCACAACTTTGGTTGTTTTGGGTAGCGCCAATTTTGGGAGCTATTGTAGCTGGCTTTATCTACAAAACTTTATTGCAAGATCATTCTGAAGCATAGCAACAATTAGCATTATATAGTTTTATAAAATAGCGTAAAGAGAAAAACGAAATCGAGGGTTTTGTTTTTCTCTTTACTTTTGTATAATGAATTCACTATTTCAATCCGAGCCTATATATTTTGATCTGCCAGATGCCGAAATCATCTACTTTCCGTCTTTTCTATCGGAGGAAGAGGTGAATTCTCTTTTTTATGAATTGCAGAAAAACATTCCGTGGCAACAGGATGAAATTACTGTTTATGGCAAAAAACATTTACAACCCCGATTGACTGCTTTATACGGGAATGAAGGGATGCCCTACTCCTATTCGAATATAGTGATGCAACCTCATCATTGGACTTTGCCACTGCAAGAAATTAAATTACGTATTGAGAGGGTTTCTGAAACTAATTTTACAACTGTTTTACTCAATTATTACAGAGACGGCAATGATGGCAATGGCTGGCATGCCGACAATGAAAAAGAATTAGGAGTGAATCCAGTAATTGCATCATTAAGCTTAGGTGCAGAACGAAACTTTCAGTTAAAACACAATAAAGACCCTACTCAAAAAAAGAATATCATTCTAGAGAATGGTAGTTTGTTATTAATGAAAGGTACGACACAACATTTTTGGAAACATCAAGTACCTAAAACTGCAAAATCAATAAGCCCAAGAATAAATCTTACTTTTAGAGTGATTAAATAAAAGAATGCTCAATTTTCTTTGTTAAAAATATCACTAATTTAAAATCGTAAAAAAAATCAATTTTTTTTGACTTAAAATAAAAAGTAATTATAATTTTTATTAATATTGGTACAAGATTTAAAATCAAATTTATTAATCATTAAACCAAATTGAATTAATTTTCACGTGATGAAAAAGAGTAACCGTAAAGAATTAAACTGGGAACAAACAGAAAGACTGATTGCATTGGCCCAAGAAGAGAGAAATCCATTTGAAATTATACATAAAGAATTTGGATTAGCCGAGAAGGAGGTTCTTGAAATTATGAAAAAGAAAATGCCGACTGAAAAATATGAAATGTGGAAAAAGAAAGCAATAGCAAGTAAACCTAAACCGAAGCCTTTAAAAATCGATGATTTTGATGAAGACTTAGATGGTAAATATTACATAAAAAATAAATTAGATTAACCAAAATTCAAACTCCTGTACTCAGGAGTTTTTTTATTTTCAATTGATTTTTAACTTAAATCCTTTTATTAATACATTTTTGTAACTTTTTTAGAATTTGAAATACTAATTGACAAAACAAACATAAACAATAATGAAAAAAATAATTTTCACTCTTGCTTTCACTTCATTAATCTGGACAAGTAAAGCGAGTACTACAAAGCCTGTAGATTCAAAAAAAGAAGGAATTGAAGTCAACATTAATCTTGTTGATGTAAAAGATGATCAAGTTTTGGTTACTGTAAAAGCTCCAAAAATTAAAACAGACGACATCACATATAGCCTTCCTAAAACTGTCCCGGGAACTTACTCCGTAGATGATTACGGAAAATATGTTGCCGATTTTAAAGCGTATGACAGCAAAGGGAATTTATTAACTGTTACGAAAGCGGATAACAATACATGGTCTATCAAAAAAGCAAAATCATTAGTAAAAATTACTTACTTGGTAAATGACACATACGATACCGAAAAAGGAAATGGTTTTGGTCAAGATGATGTTTTCTCTCCAGCTGGTACTAATATTGATGTCAATAAAAATTTCATGTTAAACTTACATGGTTTTGTAGGCTATTTTCAAGATAAAAAAGAAGTACCTTATAAAGTTACTATAACTCATCCCGCTACACTTTGGGGAGCTACATCAATGATTGATAAAGATGGATCATCTACAACAGATGTTTTTGATATGCCACTTTATTCTGAATTATTAGAAAATCCAATCATGTATTCTAAAGCAGACTACACTACTTTTAATGTAGATGGAATGGATATTCAAATTGCAGTTTACTCACCATCTGGAAAATTTACTGCCGAGAGTATTACTCCCGAAATGAAAACAATGATGACTGCTCAAAAAACATTTTTAGGAAAAATCAATTCTACAAAAAAATATACAGTTATACTATATCTTTCTACAATGTCTCCAACAGATGCCAAAGGTTTTGGCGCATTGGAACACCCTACAGCAACAACAGTTGTAATGCCAGAAGTAATGCCGAAAGACGAATTGGTAAAACAAATGAAAGATGTTGTTTCTCATGAATTCTTTCACATTGTAACTCCTTTGACTATTCACTCAAAAGAGATTCAGTATTTTGATTATAACGCACCAAAAATGTCTCAACATTTATGGATGTACGAAGGAGTAACAGAATATTTTGCTAATTTATTCCAAATCAATCAAGGATTAATTAATGAAGATGAATTCTATTCTCGTATAGCTGAAAAAATACAAAGCGCGAATGCAATGAACGACACCATGCCTTTTACTACAATGAGCGCAAATGTCTTGACAGAGCCTTATAAAGATCAATATCTAAATGTGTATCAAAAAGGAGCCTTAATCGGAATGTGTATAGATATCCAAATTAGAGAGAAGAGTAATGGTAAAAAAGGAATCCTAGATTTAATGCATCAGCTTTCTAACGAATACGGAGTTTCAAAACCATTCAATGACGCCGATTTATTTACCAAAATAACTTCATTAACGTATCCAGAAGTTGGCGAATTTTTAACCAAATACGTTTCTGGCCCAACACCTATTCCTTATTATGACTATCTAGCAAAAGTAGGGGTTACAAAAAACACCAAAAAAACACCTGATGGAATATTTCTACAAGGTCAAGTTCCTTACGTTGGTGTAAACAAAGAAAATAAAGAAATTTTTGTTGCTCCGAACAAAGAGTTACACATTTTCTATACTACATTAGGTCTAAAAGGCGGAGACATTATCCTTGCTATTAATGACAAACCCTATAATCTTGACAACATCTATGATATGATTACCGATAGTCAAAAATGGAAAGAAAACGATCCAATTTCTATCAAAATTAAAAGAGATGGTAAAGAAGAAATACTGAAAGGAAACGTAAAATTCCCTTACGTAGACACAGAAGGACTTGAAGCTACAGATGCATCAAAAGCAACATTAAGAGAAGCTTGGTTGAAAGGATAATCCTAACAACCCAATAAAAAATCCCAATCTAAAACTAGATTGGGATTTTTTTTGAAATTCAGTCTCCTTAAAACCATTCATTTCAACAATTTTCTTTATTTTGCGCCAAAAATAAACAAACCTAAAATTGGTATTCTTCATTACAGAAGAATTACGTTTTATGTTCCCAAAAAACAAATTAATTTACACATGAAAAATTCTATTATTGCTTTTGCCTCTCTACTTCTTTTGGTTGCGTGTAACAAAAATGAATCCAATAAGAATCTGCATATCACAGGAAATATCAAAGGATTAAAAGAAGGCACCTTATACATTCAAAAATATAATGATACTGTTCTTATTGCAATCGACACTATTAAGATTGATGGAAAGTCAACATTTGAAAGTAATCTTGATTTAAAATCACCCGAAATGTTATACTTATATCTTGATAGAGGAGTAACCAACTCTCTTGACAATAACATCACATTTTTTGCAGAACCTGGAACAATCAATATCGATACTGACTTAGATTCATTCATTTCAAGTGCAAAAATCACAGGATCAAAAAATCAAGAATTATACGAAGAATACAAAAAAATAAACTCTCGTTTCACCGATGAAAATCTAACTCTGATTGAGCAAAGATTCAAAGCTCTAAAAAGTAAAAATGCAAAAGCAATTGATAGCATTTCTGCAGCACAAGAGAGCAACATCAAACGTAAATATCTTTATGCAACCAATTTTGCTGTAAACCACAAAGATCACGAAGTATCACCATATATCGCTTTGGCCGAAATTTATGATATCAATATTAAATACTTAGATACCATACAAAAATCGATGACTCCAAAAGTTGCCAACTCTCTTTATGGTAAAAAATTGACCAAGTATGTGAATGACATCAAAAAAAGTGAGGCAAAATAATTTCTTCACTTTAAATACAAAACCGCCTTTATTACATTGGCGGTTTTTTTTGCTTAAAAGTATTTGCTTATTCAGATAGCTAAGACTCTTTTGGGCGAGACCCCAACCTTATAAAAGAGCAAACTCACTTTGCGAATATACGCTCTTTTATAAGATTGGGGTCGGGCTATACGAGCTACTTCGGTAGCTTGCTTCTATCCGTCTCGCGAGCCAATAGGGATCAATAAATATTCTATTTGTTTGAAGAAATATATTCTCAAACCTTTCTAAAACAAAAAACCACCTAACAAAAGTTAGATGGTTTTACTTGAGCCGGCGGAGGGACTCGAACCCACGACCTGCTGATTACAAATCAGCTGCTCTAGCCAACTGAGCTACGCTGGCGACTCAATATGTTTTGTAATGATCTTTTCGACTTTAATAAAAAACCATCTAAATGAATAGATGGTTTTCTTTGAGCCGGCGGAGGGACTCGAACCCACGACCTGCTGATTACAAATCAGCTGCTCTAGCCAACTGAGCTACGCTGGCGACTCATTACGGGTGCAAATATAAGTCTGTATTTCGTTTTTCCAAAATAAATTCAAACTTTTTTTGCCCTTTTTTTTACTACAAATCGTTGATTTTAGCAATCAATTGATTAGCAGTTTGTTCCAATTCTACATTTATCTGTTTGAAATGTGCTTTTTTATTTTCAACATTTTTAGCGTTCACTTTAGTGATTAAAACATCAAAAGCAGCGATAGCTTCGTCAATTAATGCATTCGTTTCATCTGTAGGTTTTCCTGTTGTAGAAATTTCAAACAAGTAAACTGCTTCAATAATATCACCTAAAACGTAGTTGATGTCTTTCTTTAAATTCTTAACGTTTGCCATTTTATTTTTTATTTAATTTGCGTTTGCAAAAGTACACATAATCTTTCTATTCCCAACTATGAAATGTAAATTTCTAAAATTGAAGCTTTTCCCTTAAGATTATAAGACTTCATTGCTGCAGGAACAAGTACTGTATCTCCTTTTATATATTGGTATATTACACCATCATAATCCAGTTCAAAAGAGCCTTCTATACACATATATACGGTAAAAGACGATCCTGAATTTTCAACTGCTTTTGCTTTCTCCAATGGAATAAAATTAGTTGTAAAATAAGGGCAATCCACCACTACATTTGACTTATCTGTGTCTTTAGTATATTTTTTATAAGTATCTACTTTTTTATAATTGATAGCGTCCAATGCTAAATCAACATGAAGTTCTCTAGTATTCCCTTGAGCATCCTTTCTATCAAAATCATACAAACGATACGTAATATCTGAAGTTTGCTGTATTTCGGCAACAACTAATCCTGCTCCAATAGCATGAACAGTTCCCGTTTCTAAGAAAAATACATCTCCGGGTTTTGCTTTTACATCATCAAGAATATCTGTTAGGGTTTTATTATTTAAATGCTCTATATATTCTTCTGGGCTGGAATCCTCTTTAAAACCTACAATAATCCTAGCATCTTTATCAGCTTGTGTAACATACCACATTTCGGTTTTACCAAAAGAATTGTGACGTTTTTTTGCTAATTCATCATTAGGATGTACCTGAATGGATAGATCTTCACGCGCATCCAAGTATTTAAAAAGCAGTGGAAACTGTTTTCCAAATCTTTCATGAACTATTGTCCCTAGAATTTCATTTGGATATTCATTAATTAACTCCGTCAAAAGTTTTCCTTTATACTCACCATTTGCGACAACACTTACATCCCCCTCTACAGTAGACAATTCCCAACTTTCGCCAGTAATACTGGAAGTAATTGGTTTGTTTAAAATTGTTTTTAATTTCTCTCCGCCCCAAATTCGTTCTTTTAGGATAGCATTAAACTGTAATGGATATTTTTTTGAGTTCATAATTTTTATTTACAAATTTCTATCTTTTTGCTTTCAAACAGTAATATTATTTTGTCATTCTATTACTGTAATCCTCTAATTGCATCAAGAGCTTTAGGAATATGATTTTTTGCTTTCATACTATCAAATATCATAATAACTGTTCCTGTATTATCTGCAACATAAGTCACTCTGCCTGACAATAATCCAAACAAATTTGAAGGAACCCCAAAAAGAGTTCTAATTTTCTTATCTGAATCTGATAAAAGAATAAAAGGTAATTTAAATTGTTGAGTAAACTTTTGATGAGAAGCTACACTATCACTACTTATTCCAATAACTTCAGCACCAAAATCTTTAAAATCTTCATATTGATCCCTAAAACTACAGGCTTGAGTTGTACATCCTGGAGTATTATCTTTCGGGTAGAAATAAATAACCAATGGCTTTTTACCTATTAGATCTTGACTATTAAAATCATTACCATTAGTATCTTTGGCTGTAAAATTTGGAATTTTATCTCCTACTTTAAGTTCCATTATTCTCCTTTATAGGTTACAAAATTACGTGGCGTTTCATAAAGAACAACTTCTAAATCTAGTTCAGGCTTTACCTTTCTTCGGATTTTGTTCCAAATCACAACTACAATATTCTCTGCGGTTGGATTCAAATCTTGAAATTCAGGAACATCCAGATTCAAATTTTTATGATCAAATTTATCCTCTACTTCTTCTTTAATAATATCAGTTAAAAATTTTACATCCAAAACATAGCCTGTTTCTTTGTCTATCTCTCCAGTAACACTTACAATTAATTCGTAGTTATGCCCGTGAAAATTGGGATTATTACATTTACCAAAAACTGCATCGTTTTGCTCAAAAGACCAATCTTTTCGATACAAACGATGAGCTGCATTAAAATGGGCTTTTCTAGATATAGTTACTCTCATATGGGGTTTAAGAATTTAAATTTAGTAAATCCACGATTAGTTCTTTTGCTCTAAAGCGTGTTCTTCTAAAAAGTGATAAAATTCATCAAAAATGATTTTAAACCAAACAGTATAAATTTCTGGATTCAAAAGCATATCATTTTTTACATCTTCAATTTTCATCCATTTCCAAGCTTCAACCTCTTCTGAATTAATCAAAGGCTCTCCATCATAATAACCAATCATTACATGATCAAGTTCATGTTCCGTCAAACCATTATCAAAAGGGGCTTTGTAAATAAAATGGAAAAGTTCTTTCAAATCGGTATTGAACCCCATTTCTTCATACAATCTACGATTGCCGGCTACAATATTTGACTCCCCTTCTCGCTGATGGCTACAACAAGTATTTGTCCATAGTAAAGGAGAATGGTACTTTTGATGCGCTCTTTGCTGAAGCATAATCTCATTTTGATTATTTAAAACAAAAACAGAAAAAGCACGATGCAAAATAGCTTTTTCATGTGCTTCTAATTTCGGCATCAAACCAATTTGCTGATCTAATTCATTTACTAATATTACTTTTTCTTCTTCCATATACTGTATTGATAAAACAAAAGTACAAAAAAGATACCTTTATAAAAGGGTAAACATTCTTTTGCTTTTTACTAAAATCATATCCTTGTACTACTTTAGAACCTAAACCTTATAAATTCTAGTCCTTATTTTTTTGTATATTTGAGAGACCAAATTTAATCTATAATACCTATAAAAGTTATTCCTTCTATTACTCTTCAAAACCAAAATAACATTTTTAACGTAACTACTAATAGTTAAAAATTACATAAATAGAAGTGAATTGTAAAATACGCGACATTTCCATCGTTATTCTTCTATTACTTTTGAGATATAAAAAATCATCACCATGAAAACAAAATCTTTTTTTTGCATTGTACTACTACTACTCCCTTTATTTGTTTTTCAAGCTTGTGGACAAAACAAAGAAGCTAAGAGTACTGAAATGGCTTCGGTTGAAACCAACCCAAGCAAACCTAAAAATCCTTATTATTCGCATACCGATACTACAAAACTGAATTTAACTGATGCCGAGTGGAAAAAAATCCTTCCAGAAGATGTTTATTTAGTTTCTCGTAAAGCAGATACTGAAAGACCATTTACAGGTAAATATTGGAATACTGATGTAAAGGGAACTTATTATTGTGCCGCTTGTGGTAATCTTCTTTTTCGGTCAGGAGCTAAATTTGCTAGTAGTTGTGGCTGGCCAAGTTTTTTTGAACAAGAAAACAAAAAAAGTGTTGTCTATAAAAATGATAATTCTCTAGGTATGGAACGAATAGAAGCGCTTTGTGGTAGATGTGGCGGTCATTTAGGTCATTTATTTGATGATGGCCCAGCTCCGACAGGGAAAAGATATTGCATGAATTCTATCGCCCTTGATTTTGTACCAGATGCTAAATAAAAACTAAAAAATATTCTGATGAAAACGAAAACAATATTTTTGTTCTGCTTATTATTTAGCGGAGCACTATTCTCTCAAAACAACAGTTCAACTAAAAAAATGACACAATCTAATTTTGAAACCATAACTCTTGGTGGTGGCTGCTACTGGTGCGTAGAGGCTGTATATGAAAACTTGAAAGGAGTAAAATCAGTAGTCTCTGGATTTTCGGGAGGAAAAATTGCTAACCCAAGCTATGAAGAAGTTTGTTCTGGTACAACTGGACATGCCGAAGTTGTCCAAATTACATTTGATAAAAATATAACTAATCTTGATGAGATTTTCAAAGTATTCTTCACGGTACACGATCCAACAACTCTTAATCGACAAGGTGCGGATAGAGGAACGCAATACCGTTCTGTAATTTTTTATAATAACGAAGAACAAAAACAAGAAGCAAAATCCATTATTGCTGAGCTACAAAAAGCAAAAGTTTATGAAAATCCAATTGTTACTACTATAGAACCTTTTACTAAATTTTATAAAGCCGAAGATTACCATCAAAACTATTATGCCAATAACAAAAATCAGCCTTATTGTCAAATGGTTATTCAACCCAAGCTTGAAAAATTTGAAAAAGTTTTTAAAGATAAACTCAAAACAAAGAGTCATTAATCAACAGTAATTAAAAATACTAAAAACAGAATCCTTCAAAAATACATTTGAAGGATTTTTTTTATTTATTTTGCTAAAAAACTAATTACTCCCAACCAATCAAATTCAATGAGTATTCAAAATCCAAAAATTACAAGTAAAGAATTACCCGAAGAGTTCCTAAACATAAAAAAAATATTTTCTGAAATTGATAATATAAAAATTAGCCAACCGATTATTGAATTGGAAAGCATTGAATATGGAGCTTGTACTTTTGTCCTAAACAATTCAAACATTCGATTTCGAACCGCTAAAATCACACCTACTAAAACAGGACAATTTGTGACACTTTGGAAAAGAATAAACAAAGGACCTATTCAACCTTTTGACAATACTGACCCTATAGATTTATTCATTATTAGCGTTAGAAAAGAAAATCACTTTGGTCTGTTTATTTTTCCAAAAGCCATTCTTATTGATAAAGAAATAGTTTCGGATAAAAAAGAAGGGAAACGTGCTATTCGTGTTTATCCGCCTTGGGACATTACAACTAGTAAACAAGCTCAAAAAACACAGAATTGGCAATTAGAGTATTTCCTGGAAATATCACAAAACCAAGCATTCGATTTAAACCGTACAAAATTACTTCTTCATTTAGAGCACTAAAAATTAAATATACTTTTCTATCTTTAGAGTTGTAAAAAACTAAAAATGAGTAAATTAAAATTTTAATGCATTTTAAACAAAACTAACATGACACCAAAATTTCTTAATAAAAACGCATTCTTGCTATTTTTTACATTTTTAGTCGGTCTACATTTTGCACAAGCGCAAGAAAAAAAAGTAGCTCCAACTTCGCAAGAATTATACAATGAAATTTCAGCAATGGACACCGTTCTCTTTGATGCATTTAATGCTAAAGACATGGCAAAATTTAAACCTTTGTTTCTCGAAGATTTAGAATGGTATCAGGACAATGGAGGATTACTTTCCTATGAAACTGTTTTTTCTAATTTTGAAAAAATGTTCAAAAACGAAAACAAACTCACTCGACAGTTGGTAAAAGGAAGTCTTGAAGTACATCCTATAAAAGACTTTGGAGCTATAGAAATTGGTGTTCATCAATTTAAACATATGGAAAATGGGAAAGAAGAAATAGGAACTTTTAAGTTTCTTGCTATTTGGAAAAAGGTTAATAATGAATGGAAAATCTCAAGAATGATTAGCTACGATCATTAATTTTTAATTAACTGATAAAATTACTTTCCTTTGCATTCTCAAAATAAAAATGAAAATGAAAGCACTTACCTTCTCTGCATTTGGAGACTCAGATGTACTTGAATATATAGAAATTCCTTCTCCAACATTAAAATCAGATGAAATTTTAGTAGAGATGAAAGCCATCGGATTAAACTTTGCCGATGTTTACAGACGAAAAGGAAATTATCACCTCAAAGGAAATCCGCCATTTATTGCTGGTTACGAAGGCGCTGGAATTGTTGTTAACGCCAATAATAATTCAGAATTCAAAGTTGGCGATCGTATCGCTTTCGCTGATGTTCCTTTTGCAAATGCTGAATTGGTTGCTGTTAATATAAACCATGTTCTTCCTTTACCCGAAGCCATTTCATTTGAAACTGCTGCATCTATATTATTACAAGGTTTAACGGCACATTACTTAGCAACAGACAGTCATAAGACCTTAAAAGGTGAAACTGTTTTAATTCATGCAGTTGCTGGTGGAGTTGGTCAATTTTTGACACAAATTAGCAAACTTTTAGGCGCCAAAGTTATTGGTTTAACCTCATCATCAGGCAAAGCAAAAATAGCTCTTGAACAAGGCGCTGACCATGTATTTCTATATAACGAAGATTGGAAATCGGATATTTTCAAAACGGTTCCAAATGGTGTTGATGTAGTTTATGACAGTATCGGAAGCACTTTAATGGAAAGTTTTGAAGTTACCAAAGAATGTGGTCAGGTTGTTTTCTTTGGAATGGCAGGCGGAGATCCTGAATTTATTAACCCAAGAATGCTAATGGACACTTCAAAAACCTTAACAGGCGGAGATTTATGGAGTTATTTAAATTCGAAAGAAGAAAGAATTAAAAGAGCCAACCAATTATTTGATTGGATTATAGAAGGGAAAATTACGCTTGCTCCTCCAACTTCTTTCAAACTATCAGAAGGAAAACTAGCACACGATTATTTGGAAAGCCGAAAAAGTACAGGAAAAATAATTTTAATTCCTTAAAAATTGATCAATAAAAAAAACCGCTTTTGAAGCTACCGTGTGGACACAAATAGTAAATATTACTTTTTAACCACAAATTTCACAAATTAGCGCAAATCGGTATAGTGAAAATAGTTATTGGGTTGATTTAGTATATTCAAATTTGTGCTAATTTGTGAAATTTATGGTTGATTTTATACTTATGTCCAGATGGTAGCTTTTGAAGCGGTTTTTTTTATTAGTTTTATTTTAAAGCTTCAGCAATCATCAAAGCACATTTTTCACCATCAATAGCCGCTGATATAATTCCGCCCGCATAACCTGCTCCTTCTCCACAAGGATACAATCCTTTTATTTGCAAGTGTTCATAGGAGATTCCGTCTCTCGGAATACGAACTGGAGATGAAGTTCTACTTTCTGGCGCATGTAAAATGGCTTCGTCTGTCAAATATCCTTTCATAGATTTACCAAATTCCTTGAATCCTTCTCTCAAAATTTGAGATAAAAATCCCGGAAAAACTTGTCCCATTTCTACCGAAGTAGTTCCTGGCACATAAGACGTTTTAGGAATACTTTCAGAAACTTTATTTTGTGTAAAATCAATCATACGCTGT
The DNA here is from genome assembly GCF_002813295.1 of Flavobacterium sp. 5. Classification (NCBI taxonomy): domain Bacteria; kingdom Pseudomonadati; phylum Bacteroidota; class Flavobacteriia; order Flavobacteriales; family Flavobacteriaceae; genus Flavobacterium; species Flavobacterium sp. 5. Next base: position 3,119,006 of record NZ_PHUE01000001.1, on the reverse strand, counting down.
GCTGGAACTTTTTGAGTTTGTCCTGCCAAATGCCACGCTTTTTGTTCGATACTTTTTTGGAATTCCATTCCAGCTAAAGCCCCAAATTTGGCAAAAGGCTTAAAATCTTCCAATTTCAATTCGATTACAATTCCAGAATTAGCTGTAGCTTGATCTCTTTTAGATGGTGACCAACCATTAGTAACCACTTCTCCCGGACTAGTAGCACAAGGCGCAATAACACCTCCTGGACACATACAAAAAGAATACATTCCACGTCCATTTACCTGCTTCACAATCGAATAAGGTGCTGGTGGTAAATGCTCTCCGCGATAATCACAACTATACTGAATACTATCAATTAAGGATTGTGGATGCTCTGCTCTTACACCCAAGGCAAAAGGTTTAGCTTCAATTAAAATTTTCTTTTTGTCTAATAATTCAAATATATCCCTAGCAGAATGTCCTGTTGCCAGAATTATTTTATTTGCTAAAATTGTATCTCCACTTTGGGTTACAATTCCTTGTACTTCATTGTTTTTTACAAGAATATCAGTCAAACGTGTTTCAAACAAAACTTGTCCACCACATTCGATAATTTTTTCTCGAATATCCTGAATAATTTGAGGTAATTTATTAGTTCCAATGTGCGGATGCGCATCTATAAGTATATCTCCCGATGCACCAAAAGCTACCAACAACTCTAATATTCGGGTAACATCACCACGTTTTTTGGAACGAGTATATAATTTTCCATCCGAGTAGGTTCCTGCTCCTCCTTCTCCAAAACAATAATTAGAATCTTCATCAACAATATGATCAACATTTATAGCTTTCAAATCACGACGTCGTCCACGAACATCTTTTCCACGTTCTATAACGATAGGTTTCAAACCTAATTCAATTAATTGTAAAGCAGCAAAAAGACCAGCAGGTCCTGCGCCTACAACAATTACTTCTTGCGCTGTGGAAACATTTTTATAATCGGGAAGTTCTATTTTAAGTTCTTTAAAAGATTCACCTTTTAAATATATTGCTACTTTCAAATTGATTTTGATTGCTTTTTGACGTGCATCAATAGATCTTTTTAAAATAGCAACATGTTGAATCTCGTTTGTCGAAACTTTAATTTGCTTAGACAAATGGTCTTTTAGCAACAAATCATTTGAAGCTGTTTCCGGAGTAACTTGTAATAAAAGTTCTTGTGGCATTGTATATTATTTATGCTTTTAGCTTTTCTTTCTATGAAAAGAACATGCAAAAATAGTCTTTTGAACTGAAACTAGTTCTTTAATATAAAAATCCATTTTAAAAAATAGACTTTGTAACTTTGCTCCTTTAAAACTTTACTCCAAAAAATAATGCCTAGACAAATAAAATTGATTTGGGACTTTCGTGGTCCAGCATCTGCTAAGACAGCTGAACATCATGAAATTCATTTGAAAGAATATATTGCTATCGAAAAACTTCCTCTTAATATTACAGGTTTTGAAATTGCAAACGATATGCATGCTACCGCTTTTATGGTTGTAACCGAAGAAAATATGATTCAAGTACGTGATGCTTTGAAACCGCATCGTGGAGAAGTGTTTGAATAGTATGTGAAAGATTATACTTTTATAATCGCGTTTTAACTTCAAAAAAATATTCAGTAAGGGTTAAAACTCAAATAATCTAGATTCATATTACCGTTCTTCACAATGTGGACTGTAAGTAATTGTTTCCCCTTTTTGAGTTTGATTATTCCCAAAGATTTTGATTCATTCCAATGATGCCATTGTCTCCAATCTATTGTATCACGATCATCGTGGGTAGTTTCAATTTTAATTATTCCTGTTGCATCTTTACCATTTACATCAATAGAAATAGACCCGTCACCGTTTGAAGTATAAAGTGCCCCAATGTGATAATTTCCTGATTTAGCAACTTGAACAGTATAATTAATCCATTCAGAAGGTTGAGTCCAGCCTAAATAAAACTGACCTATGCTCCTTTTGGTTTTATTATATTGGCTATTATCTACGTCTCCATCTTTAGTATATGAAATATCAACACTTTCTTTTATTCTAAACTCGTTAAGCGGATTACCATTAATAGGATTTAATTTTCCACTTCCGTTATTATCGATATCAATATCGTGATAAGCAATCCCCTCTCCGCCTTCATCATAAAACTCACATTCAACTTTACCTGGAATTTGTTGTATTTTTCCTTGCCAAGGATTTCCAATTAAAAATGGATTTTTAAAAGAAACGAGACTTATTAGCGCAATTCCATAAATTAACATTTTCCAGATTTTCATAGTTCTACTATTTTTTATTTAACGAATTTCTACAGTTGCAATAGAATGAGCAAGACTTGTTGTTTTTGCTGCTTTTCCTTTTATCCAAAGAAAATACTCAATATCAGCATCAGTTTGGTTCATTACAATGATTTCCGTTTTTCCGTCTGGATTGACAAAAGCAGTAGATAAAAGTTTGTTGCTACTTGATGAACAAGCAATACGTTTTGCTCCAGGTCGAATAAATTTAGAAAAATGACCTAAATAATAATATCCGTTAGTATAAATTAGATTTCCGTTTTTTAGATCGGCATGAATTGGCGACATACAAAAATTCTGTACATGATTTGGTCCGCCTTTTTCGTCTAACAAAATATTCCAATCTGTCCAAGCAACAGTTCCAATATTAAAATCATTAATCATAGACATTCCGTATTTTTCACCAAAACTCCAATCAGTTAGTAGTTTTTGATCAAAATCTGCTGCACAGCCTTCAGTTAATACTAGTGCCTTATCTGGAAAAGCTTGTGCAACACGACCTTCAGCTTCAAAATTCATTCCTGCTTTCATCCAGTCTTCATACCAATGATATCCAATTCCCCAAACATACTTGGCAGCATCTTTATCTTCCAAAACCGTACTTACACGTTGATACATTAAATCACGGTTATGATCCCACATGATTAATTTCTTTTTAGAATATCCCGCTTTATTCATTGTTGGTCCAAGATAATCTTTTATAAAATCACGTTCTTCTTCCGCAGTAAATATGCATGATTCCCAACGTTGTACAGCCATAGGTTCGTTTTGTACTGTATACCCCCAAATCGGAATTCCTTCCTTTTCGTAAATAGTAATAAATTTTACAAAAAAGTTTGCCCAACTCTGACGAAATTCAGGTTTTAAAGAACCTCCATGTAAAACATCATTATTGGTTTTCATCCAAGCTGGAGGACTCCATGGCGATGCATATAAAGTCAATTTCCCTCCTGATTTTGCAATCACTTCTTTAATTAATGGAATTCGGTATTTTTGATCATGACTGATATCAAAGGTTTTAAGTTCTTTATCGTTTTCAGCAATATAACTGTAAGTATCACTCGAAAAATCACAACTCTGCATGTTCGTTCTTGCCAAAGAGTAACCAATTCCTTTGTCTTTGTCATAATAAGCTGTCAGGATTTCTTGTTGTTTCTCTTTAGAAAGTTGATAAAAAACTTCAGCAGAGGCATCTGTAATCGCACCACCAATTCCCAACATCGTCTGAAAAGTTTTTGATGGATCTACAAAAACCGCAATCTCTTTTTCAGTTGTTTGAGGTTTATCAATAAACTGTAGCGTTTCGGTTTCTGTAAGTTTCTTTTCTGTGTTTTTGGCTGTAACATACACTTTAGCTGTTTTTCCCGCTAGAGGATTTACAGCTGCTTTCTGTGCCATTATATTTGACGTTACAGAAAAAAAGAGAAATGCTACAGTAAACATTTTGATGTTGTTTTTATTCATATCTAAAAAATTAATTCCCGTTTTTATTAAGAATATTTTCAATCGCCTGAAGTTCATCAGTAGTAAAGGTACTATTTTGAAGAGCACCAACAGAATCGATTACTTGCTCAGGTTTACTTGCTCCAATCAAAACGGATGATATACGATTGTCTTTCAGAATCCACGATAAAGCCATTTGAGCCAAACTTTGACCACGATTTTCAGCAATTTCATTTAGACTTCTTGCCTTAGCTATATTCTCAGGAGTTAAAACATCTTCTTCTATCGCTCCATTCCCTCTATGAGATGCGGCTCTTGAATCTTGTGGAATTCCGTTTAAATATTTATTAGTTAAAAGCCCTTGTGCAAGAGGAGAAAAAGCAATGCTACCCACTCCATTCTCCTGCAAAACATCTAATAACCCATCTTCAACCCATCTGTCAAACATTGAATATCTTGGTTGATGAATAAGACAAGGTGTACCTAAATCTTTCAATATTTTAATTGCTTTTTGAGTTTCACTCGGACTATAACTAGAGATACCTACATACAATGCTTTTCCTTGGCGAACAATTAAGTCAAGCGCTCCCATCGTTTCTTCAAGAGGCGTATTTGGATCAGGTCTATGGTGGTAATAAATATCGACATAATCTAATCCCATTCGTTTAAGACTTTGGTCAAGACTAGCAACCAAATATTTTTTAGACCCCCAATCTCCATAAGGTCCATCCCACATTTGCCATCCAGCTTTAGTTGAAATTAAAAGTTCATCTCTATATGATTTGAAATCTTCTTTAAATAACTGTCCAAAAGTTATTTCTGCCGATCCAGGAGGCGGACCATAATTATTGGCTAAATCAAAATGAGTTATACCATTATCAAAAGCGGTGTGCATTATATTACGAGCGTTTTCAATCTTGTCGATTGCACCAAAGTTATGCCACAATCCGAGAGAAAGCGCTGGCAATAGTAAACCACTTTTTCCGCAACGACGGTAATCCATTTTTTGATAACGCTTTGTATCTGGTAAGTAATTCATGTTTTTATATTTTATAAATTTTCAAAAGCTCTTGTCACTATATCTAAATCGGTAACTCCTCTAAAACCACTAAACCCAATCGATAGACAGGTATCATCCTTAAGAAATATTGGTTGTCCTCCTTGCCATCCAATAAGATCTGGAGCTTCGATTCCGTGCGAATTTTCATCTACAACATTATTGAATACTAGTTTTTCATAATCTCCAGTTTTAATTCCCGTAAGCCAAACTTGACTCGCCTTTGTCCAAGCAATTCTGTATGAATTACGTAAACGTGGCTTATCGTTTCCATACATTTTTCCGTAAATATTTCCATCTGGAGTGATAATGCATATTGCAACATTTCCGTTAGAAATTCGCAGATCTTCTTCTACTAACATATATTCAGTAATTAAACCTTCAATTTTTGAGAGTGCCACTTCAATCTGAACATCTAGTGTCAGGTTTTCCATTTTTTAAAATTTTTAAATTATTCAAGATTTCAAAGATTAAAATTTCTTTTTAGAAATTTCTTAAACTAGATCAAGGTTAATATTAAATAAAACCCGTTAGAAGCAATTATTTTTAACAAATAGAAACATTAAGTTTTAAGAAAATAATATTTTTTTCAAATAGTCTTATATGATTTATTTTAAATGAAGTGCCTTTTTTGAACTTTATAAACTATGTTTCTATGTCTTAAAAATAATTGCCTGTAACGAGTTAAATAAAATCATCATATATTTACTTTTTCAGAAAATAAAATCAGTTTAAAATGTATCAAAAAATTCAGGGATATCTTTCGAGATTTACAAACCTTTCAGCAGAAGAGCTTACGCTTTTCGAAAATAATCTTGAATTTAGAAAAGTTCCTAAAAAGACTATTTTATTGCGTGCAGGTGATATTTGTAATTTTGAAGCCTATATAAACAAAGGAATTATTCGAGAATATTTTATTAATGGTGATGGAGAAGACATCACATTGCAATTTGCTTCTGAAGATTGGTGGGTAAGTGACATTGTTAGTTTTGAAGATCAGACACCAAGCGACAGAAACATTGAAGTATTAGAAGATTGTGAGTTAATGATACTTAGTCGTGAAGCAAAAGATAAACTTCTTCATGAGATTCCGCAATTAGAACGAATGTTTCGTTTAATGATTCAAAGACATTTGTCTAAAGTGCAAAAACGATTATTTAAGAAAATATCAACACCTGCAATGGATCAATATGTTGAATTTGTAAATCGTTATCCGTTAATTATCAAAAGAGTTCCACAACATTATATCGCTTCTTATCTCGGAATTACCCCAGAATTTTTGAGCAGACTTCGCACAAAACATTTAAAAAGTGAAAAACAATAAAAAAGGTCTTGAAAAAAGCTGATTATTAATCCAGTAGTTCTCAAAACCTAAATTTATTTTACCAATATTATTACCCTACATTTATTATTACAATAATAAACTATCTTAACTTTTGTGTCAACCTAAACAGGACATAGAAAAATCTGAAATCTAATTAGCCACTTCGCTAATAAATTTGATACGCATTAATCGCAATTCATCCAAATCATAATCACCGTCAAATTCTTTGAGGGCTTTTTCTATATTATCCGATTCTGATTCCATAAAATATTCATGGATTTCTTCTTGTTGATCGTCGTCTAACATTTCGTCTATCCAATATTTGATATTTAATTTGGTTCCCGAATAAACGATTTGTTCCATTTCCTTTATCAAATCGTCCATTTTTAACCCTTTTGCGGAAGCGATATCTGTTAAGGCTAACTTTCTATCAATGTTTTGAATAATATACAATTTATTGACAGAGTTAACTCCAGTAGATTTCACAACCAAATCATCAGGGCGAATAATATCATTTTCTTCTACATAACGATTTATTAATTCAATAAATTCTTTACCGTATTTCTTAGCTTTTCCTTCACCAACTCCATGAATATTAATTAATTCAGCTTGAGAAATTGGATATTTCAAGGCCATGTCTTCCAAAGAAGGATCCTGAAAAACTACAAATGGAGGAACTCCAAGTTTTTTGGCAACTTTCTTTCTTAATTCACGCAACATTGACATTAACAATTCATCAGCAGTTCCTGATGATTTTGCAGCAGTTACGATAGCCTCATCTTCAGTTTCATTGTATTCATGGTCTTCAGACATCATAAAAGATTCTGGGTTTTTCATAAAAGCCAAACCTTCTTTGGTAATCTCTATAATGCCGTAGGTTTCAATATCTTTTGACAACAAACCTGCTACAAGAACTTGTCGCAATAATGCCATCCAAAATTTTTCATCATGCTTGGAACCTGAACCAAAAAATGACTGAGAATCTGTTTTATGTGCATTGATAACTGCATTTACACGACCAATTAATGTAAAGACAATCTCTTTTGATTTATAAATATGTTTGGTTTTTTTGACAACTTCCAACAACTTAAGCACTTCGTCTTTGGCTTCGACTTTTGTTTTTGGATTGCGAACATTATCGTCCATATCCGCACCTTCTCCTGTTTCGCTGTCAAATTCTTCACCAAAATAATGAAGTAAAAATTTTCGCCTTGACATAGAAGTTTCAGCATAAGCCACCACTTCTTGTAGTAAAGCAAAACCTATTTCTTGTTCGGCAACTGGTTTCCCAGAAAGGAACTTTTCTAATTTTTCTACGTCTTTATAAGAGTAATATGCTAAACAATGTCCTTCTCCTCCATCTCGTCCAGCTCTACCCGTTTCCTGATAATAACTTTCTAACGATTTTGGAATATCATGATGAATTACAAAACGCACATCGGGTTTATCAATTCCCATACCGAAAGCGATGGTCGCAACAACAACCTCTACATCTTCCATCAAAAACATGTCCTGATGTTTGGCTCGTGTTTTAGCATCCAAACCTGCATGATACGGAACGGCGCTTATTCCGTTTACTTGTAAAACTTCGGCTATTGATTCTACTTTTTTACGACTCAAACAATAAATAATCCCCGACTTGCCTTTGTGTTGTTTTATAAACCGAATGATATCCGATTCAACATTCTTTGTTTTAGTACGTACTTCATAAAATAAATTGGCTCTATTAAACGAAGCCTTAAAAGTTGTAGCATTAGACATCTCCAAATTTTTCAGGATATCTTCTTGAACTTTTGGAGTTGCAGTAGCAGTAAGCCCAATAATAGGAACTTCACCTAATTGCTTAATGATATTTTTCAGATTTCTATATTCTGGTCTAAAATCATGCCCCCATTCTGAAATGCAGTGCGCTTCATCAATAGCAACAAATGAAATAGGTACAGTTTGAAGAAACGTTACATATTCCTCTTTGGTCAAAGATTCAGGTGCTACATATAACAACTTGGTTATACCCGCAGTAATATCGGATTTAACTTGTGTAATTTCTGTCTTGGTCAGTGAGGAATTTAAAACATGGGCAATCCCATTTTCGGAAGAAAGACTTCTAATGGCATCAACTTGATTCTTCATTAATGCTATTAAAGGAGATACAACAATTGCAGTCCCTTCTTGAACTAAAGCTGGTAATTGGTAGCAAAGTGATTTTCCTCCACCAGTAGGCATAATGACAAACGTATTCTGCTTATTAAGCAACGTTTTTATAACATTTTCCTGTAGGCCTTTGAACTTGCTAAAGCCAAAATACTTCTTTAATTCTTTGTCTATGTCAATTTCGTTTGAATTCATTCTTTAATATGTGGTATTTTATATAAATTTGTGGCACATAAAGATACAATTTTCTTTTACACATACAAATTTTAAATTATCCGTTTTGATTACAAAAGAAAACATAGTAGCTAACGCTAAAAAAACTATTGAATCCGAAAGCCAATCTATAGCCAAATTAATTAATTTCATTGATGATACATTCGCGGAAGCAGTACAATGTATCTACAATTCCAAAGGAAGATTAATCGTAACCGGAATTGGAAAAAGTGCTATTATTGCTCAAAAAATGGTAGCCTCATTTAATTCAACAGGCACCCCTTCTTTGTTTTTACATGCTTCAGAAGCGATACATGGCGATTTAGGAATGCTACAAAAAGACGATGTTGTTATTTGTATCTCCAAAAGTGGTAATAGCCCAGAAATTAAAGCATTGGTTCCTCTTTTGACACGTTTTGGCAATAAATTAATTGGTATGACAGGAAATACTACTTCCTTTTTAGCCAAAGGCTCTGATTATATTTTAAACACAACAGTTGATGCTGAAGCTTGTCCGTTAAACTTGGCTCCTACCAATAGCACGACAGCACAATTAGTTATGGGAGACGCCATAGTTGTTTGCCTTATGGAAATGAGAGACTTCAAGGCTGAAGATTTTGCAATATATCATCCCGGTGGTGCTTTAGGTAAAAAATTATTACTGCGAGTAAAAGACATGCTTGAACACACTTTAAAACCAGAAGTAACTCCTGACACACCTGTTAAAAAAGCAATTTTCGAAATTTCAGAGAAACGTTTGGGAGTAACAGCAGTTGTAGAAAACAACAAAGTCATTGGAATAATAACTGATGGTGATATTCGAAGAATGCTAAACGATAGAGATACTTTTGCTGATTTAACCGCTAAAGACATTATGACTAAAAGTCCAAAAACAGTACAATCTACAGCTATGGTTGTAGATGCTTTTAACATTATGGAAGATTTTTCCATCACACAATTAATAGTAGTAGACAATGGAGAGTATAAAGGCGTATTGCATTTACATGACATTTTAAAAGAGGGGATTGTATAATGGCAAAGAAAAATCTAGGCGAAATGTCCTTTTTAGATCATCTTGAAGAATTAAGATGGCTTTTAGTTAGAAGTACAACGGCTGTAATTATTATGGCTTTTGTTACCTATTTTATAAGTGATTACTTGTTTGACACCATTATATTTGGACCAACGAGACCAACCTTTTTTACCTATCGTTATTTTTGTGAATTATCCCATCAATTAGGATTTGCTGACAGCATTTGTATTACAGAAATGCCTTTTATCATTCAGAACACAGAGATGGAGGGTCAGGTTAATATTTTTGTCTGGATGTGTATTTTAGCAGGTTTTATTTTAAGTTTCCCATATATTTTATGGGAAGTATGGAAATTTATTGGTCCTGCTTTGTATGAAAAAGAAAAGAAAAACGCGAGAGTATTTATATTCACTTCATCTTTGCTTTTCTTTTTAGGAGTATTATTTGGCTATTTTGTTGTCATTCCGATGTCGGTCAATTTTGTCGCAACTTTTACAGTGAGTGATGTTGTTAAAAACCAATTTACATTGGACTCTTACATTGGGATGGTAAAAACCAGTATCCTAGCCAGCGGATTGTTCTTTGAACTTCCTATAATTATTTATTTCTTAACAAAATTAGATTTAGTAACGCCTGAATTTTTAAGAAAATATTGGAAATATGCTGTTGTAATAATCTTAATTGTAGCTGCAATTGTTACTCCGCCAGATGTTGTGAGTCAAACTATTGTTGCTATTCCAATGTTACTTATTTACGAAGTAAGTATCTTAATTTCAAAAATTGTAGTATTAAATAAAAAGAAAGCTAATGTCTAATATAGTAGAAGAATTCAATGATTACCGTTCTAAAATGAATGAAAAATTATTGGCAGACAATAATAAAATAGTAAAACGTATTTTTAATCTAGACACCAATGCTTATGCTGCAGGTGCCTTAGATGTAAAAACAAAAGAGTTACTAGGACTAGTAGCTTCAGCAGTTTTAAGATGTGATGATTGTGTAAAATATCACTTAGAAACTAGCCATAAAGAAGGCGTAA